>NZ_JBEOXR010000014.1:0-140056 GCF_040296665.1 Streptomyces sp. NPDC002057 | reverse complement strand
GACCTGTACAGGTCCGGCCGGCCGTCGCCCCGTCGTTCGCCACCGTCGTGCGATCGGAGCGCGGGTGGGGCGGGGGAGGCGCGGGGGCAAGGAACGGCAGAGAGTAGGGGACCGGGGGATTCCAGGGTGAGCCACGTCTCAACGCGCCCGCTCGGCCTTGCTATGCAACTCGTTGCATAGCAGGATCGGGTGCATGGCGCTCGACCACGCGATCCTCGTGTCCCTGCTCGAGAAGCCCGGGTCCGGCTACGAGCTGGCCCGGCGCTTCGAGCGGTCCATCGGCTACTTCTGGACCGCCACCCACCAGCAGATCTACCGCGTTCTCAAGCGCATGGAGAGCGACGGCTGGGTGGACGTCCGGGACGTGCCGCAGCACGGGCGCCCGGACAAGAAGGAGTACTCCGTCGCCGCCCCCGGACGGGACGCGCTCTCCGCGTGGCTGCACGAACCGATCGAACCCGAGAGCGTGCGGCACGACCTCGCGGTGAAGATCCGGGGGGCGGCCTTCGACGATCCGGCCGCGCTGATCAGCGAGGTCGAACGGCACCGGCGGACGCACACCGAGCGCCTCGCCCACTACCTCGCGGGCGAGGCCCGGGACTTCGGGGAGCCCGCGGCGGTCGGCCCGCCGGACGCCGAGCGGGAGCTGCAGCACGTCGTGCTGCGGGGCGGCATCGCGTACGAGCGGATGATGATCGCCTGGCTCGACGACGTCCTCGCCACCCTCGACGGCTTCCGCGCCGGGCCCTGAACCGACCCGGGCCGGCGGCCACTTCGTACGACCGCTTCCAGCGGCGCCCGCCGGCACCCCTGCTCGACCACCTCTGCTCGACCCACCCCCGTACGAGTACCCCCGTGCCCGTACGGCCCCTTCCGTACGAGTACTTCCGTACGAGCACCTCCAGCACCACCACCCTCATCCCGAGCCGGAAAGGCGGACGTCATGGCCGACGCGCTGCTGTTCAACCCGCACACCTACGACCCGGTGCACTTCGACCCCGAGACCCGACGGCTGCTGCGCGCCACGATCGACTGGTTCGAGGCGCGCGGAAAGCGCAGGATCATCGAGGACTACCGGACCCGCGCCTGGCTCGGCGACTTCCTCGCCTTCGCCGCCGAGGAGGGGCTCTTCGCCACGTTCCTGACGCCGTCCTCCGCGGCGGGCGAGGACGGTGGCGACAAGCGCTGGGACACCGCCCGTATCGCCGCCCTCAACGAGATCCTCGGCTTCTACGGCCTCGACTACTGGTACGCCTGGCAGGTCACGATCCTCGGCCTCGGCCCGGTCTGGCAGAGCGACAACGCCGCGGCCCGTGCCCGGGCGGCCGAACTCCTCTCCCAGGGCGAGGTGTTCGCGTTCGGCCTCTCCGAGAAGTCCCACGGCGCGGACATCTACTCCACCGACATGCTCCTGGAGCCCGACGGCGCGGGCGGCTTCCGGGCCACCGGTTCCAAGTACTACATCGGCAACGGCAACGCCGCCGGCCTCGTCTCCGTCTTCGGCCGCCGGACGGACGTGGAGGGCCCCGACGGGTACGTCTTCTTCGCCGCCGACAGCCGCCACTCGGCCTACCACCTCGTGAAGAACGTCGTCGACTCCTCGAAGTACGTCAGCGAGTTCCGCCTGGAGGAGTACCCGGTCGCCGCCGAGGACGTCCTGCACACCGGCCGAGCCGCCTTCGACGCCGCCCTGAACACCGTGAACGTCGGCAAGTTCAACCTGTGCACCGCCTCGATCGGCATCTGCGAGCACGCGATGTACGAGGCCGTCACGCACGCGCAGAACCGCATCCTGTACGGCCGCCCGGTCACCGCCTTCCCGCACGTGCGGCGCGAGCTCACGGACGCGTACGTCCGGCTCGTCGGCATGAAGCTGTTCAGCGACCGTGCCGTCGACTACTTCCGCACCGCCGGCCCCGACGACCGCCGTTACCTGCTCTTCAACCCGATGACGAAGATGAAGGTGACCACGGAGGGCGAGAAGGTCATCGACCTGATGTGGGACGTCATCGCCGCCAAGGGCTTCGAGAAGGACAACTACTTCGCCGAGGCGGCCGTGGAGATCCGCGGTCTGCCCAAGCTGGAGGGCACGGTCCACGTCAACCTGGCGCTGATCCTGAAGTTCATGCGCAACCACCTCCTCGACCCGGTCGCGTACGAGCCCGTCCCGACCCGTCTGGACGCGGCCGACGACACGTTCCTCTTCCGCCAGGGCCCGGCCCGCGGCCTGGGGTCGGTCCGCTTCCACGACTGGCGCGCCGCCTACGACGCGTACGCCCACCTGCCCAACGTCGCCCGCCTCCGCGAACAGGCCGACGCGCTCTGCGAGTTCGTCCTCAAGGCCGCTCCCGACGAGAAGCAGAGCCGGGACCTCGACCTCCTGCTCGCCGTCGGCCAGCTCTTCGCGCTCGTGGTCCACGGCCAGCTGGTCCTGGAGCAGGCGGCGCTGACCGTTCTCGACGAGGACGTGCTGGACGAACTCTTCGCCGTCCTCGTGCGCGACTTCTCCGCGCACGCCGTCGAGCTGCACGGCAAGGACTCCGCGACCGAGCCGCAGCAGCTCTGGGCGCTCGGCGCCGTCCGGCGCCCCGTCGTCGACGAGGCGCGGTCGGAGCGTGTCTGGCAGCGCGTCGAGGCGCTTTCGGGCGCGTACGAGATGACGCCCTGACCGGTGACGCCTGACGTCCCGGCATCCGCCCTGACGTCCTGACGCGCTGTCTCCCCGGGTCCGGATCCGTCTTTGGGTCCGGACCCGGGGAGGCGGAGGGTTCGGGGACACGGCGCCTGTGATCGACGGCACGCCGCGGATATGGGTCCGCAGGGCAACCATGTGGGCGAGGTGTGAGTCTTCTGGTCGATCACACCGTGATCGCGTCTATGAGGAGATCATCATTACCGCCATACGCAAGACCCTGACCGCCACCGCTGTCGTCGGTGCTGTCCTGGTGGGCTCGGCCGCCTGCGGCACGGTCGAGCAGCTGTCTGCCGGAAAGAAGCTGGACCAGGCCTTCGAGAAGCTGGGCAAGGAGAAGTCGATCTCCTTCGAGCTGGACCTGGACGTCGACGCCGAGACCCTCAAGCAGATGGACGCCGGGTCGGACCCGGCACCGGGCGAGGAGATCCCCGCCGAGGCCGCCGAGCTCATCAGCGGCATGAAGCTCAGCGTCACGGTGGAGTCGAAGAAGCCGATCGACCAGTCCGAGGAGAAGGACCTCGTCGGCATGGCCATGAAGGTCAGCAGCCCCGAGGGCGACCTCGTCGAGTACCGGGTCGTCGGTGACCACACGTACGTCCGCTCCGACGTCGAGGCCCTCTCCAAGGCGATGGACTCTCCCATGCCGCCCGCCGACGAACTGCCCCCGGAGGCCGCGGGCCTGAAGAAGGTGCTGGAGGGCGAGTGGGTCAAGTTCAGCACCGAGGAGATGAAGAAGGCCGGCCAGGAGATGGGTCAGGAGATGGGCGAGGAGCCCGGCGCCAAGCCGTCTCCGGAGCCCTCGCTGGACCCCAAGACCCAGAAGAAGCTCCTGGAGGCCCTTCGCGAGGTCATCGCCCGTGAGGTCGACTTCAAGACCGCCGGGGACAAGGACGGCACCGAGCACATCACCGCCACGGCACCGCTCCGCACGCTCGTCGCGGAGCTGATCGGCGAGGTCCGTCCGCTCACGAAGGACCTGCCCCCGGGCATGGACCTGCCGTCGGACAAGGATCTGAAGGAGATCCCCGACACCAAGGTCTCGGCCGACTTCACGCTGAAGAACGGTGAGCTGACCGAGGTGTACGTCGACCTCGCCAAGCTGGCGGAGAACGCGAAGGTCAAGAAGTTCGGCCTGGTGCTGAAGATGAGCGCGGGCACCAAGCCCACGGCCCCGGCCGGAGCCACCGAGCTGAAGGTGGAGGAGATCATGAGCGGCCTGTTGGGCGCCATGATGCCGCCGGAGGGCTTCGACGAGGGCGCCCTCCCCGGCGAAGGCCCCGAGGAAGGCTTCACCGAGAGCGCCGCGTAGCCACACACCGGACCGGGGCGGCGCTTCCTCGCGCGCGCCCCGGTACCCGGCACGGAGCAGGACGACGTGCGGCACGGGAGGCTCGGCAGGGTCAGAGCATGAGCAGGAGCCGCGTCTGCGGTACGAGCTTCCGGTTCACACTGGTGCTCTGCACGAAGATCGTGAAGTCGTCGTTGTGGTCGGGCTTGACGCGCACCTCCACGTCCGGCAGGCCGAGCAGCGCTCGCGCCTCGGGGCCCGTGTACACCCGGTCCGTCTTCTTCTCCAGTACCGCGATCTGCTTGCGCGCCTGGATCTTCTCCGACTTGCTCAGCTGGTAGAACGCGCCACCGGTGCGGTACGTGTGCCCGGATTCGACGACCCAGTCCCGGATCGCGGCGTCGCGGGCCACGGGGAGCAGCTGGTACCGCGACTGGTCCACCGGGGTGAGACCGGCCGCCTCGACGGTGTCCTTGTTGACCGCCTCCGCACCGGCGGAGAACACCGTCCTCGACCCCCGGATGCCCTTGGTGCGGCCGATCATGAACTTCTCGGTGGCCTCCTGGATGACCTGGCCGGCCTCCTCCAGGCCCTGCGTGCTCGTGGCGTCCCAGATGGCGACGTTGTCCTTCGGGAATCCGCACTGCACGGCCTCGCGCTTGCCCATCTGGTCCGGCACGAGCACGGCCAGCGTCCAGTTGTCGCCCTGCGTCTCGATCATCGTGGCCACGGCCTTCACCAGCTCACCGGGGTTCCTGGAGGGCGCGCCGGTGCAGCGGTGGCTGGCGTTCTCCTGGCCGTCGGTCAGAACGAACGTCAGGAAGCTGTGGTCGCCGTAGAGCTGGGCCGTCTGCGCCAGCTCCCGCTGCGACTTGAGCGCGGCCGCCAGCAGGGCGGTCATCCCGCCGACCCGGTACAGCTGCTTGAGGGACGGCATCCGCAGCACGTCCTTGTCGTAGATGACGCACTCCACCTCGTCCGCGAAGACGTAGACCGTGACGCGGGTCTCCTGGTCGAGTTCCCGCGAGCGGCGGGCGAGGTACGCGATCTGCTGGTCGGCCACCTCGACGACCTTGCGGCTCAGCCGCGACATGGACGAACTGGCGTCCAGGACGAGAGCGACGTGGTTGATGTAGTTCTGGGTTCCGGACAAGACAGGCTCCCCCTCATTCCGACTGATGCACCTACCGTCTCACCCACCACTGACAATCGATCTTGGCCGCTGGGCCGGCGGAAGCGCTGTCGCCCAGGGCGAAACCGCCGGGGGACTGCCGCCGGCGGTGCCGTGCGCGGCCGTGCGTGGTGCCTACGCTCCTGACTCCCCATCACCGCGAGACAGAGGAGTACGCCATGGAGAACCCGACCCGCAGGACCCTCGCCGCCGGAGCCGCCGCGCTGGTGACCGTGGGCCTGGTGGCCGCGGTCGCCGGGACGGCGAGCGACGCGGTACCGGCCACGTCGGAGCGGATCACGACGGTGGCCCAGCTGAAGGAGAGCATCGGGGCCGCCGCCGAGCTGGAGCGGCAGAACGGGGCGGCCGACGTCGGCGGCTCCACCGGCGGTCAGGTGACGCGACTCGGCTCACGCACCGCCTGCTGAGGCAGGGGAGCGGCCCGTCGCGGGCGACGACGGGTCCGTGCCGACCCGTCGTCCCGCCGGGGGACGCGCTCCCGCCGACCCCGTCGTCCCGGGCGTACGGCCCCCGGCGCCGTACGCCCGGGAGGCCGTACGGCGCCGGGCGCGTGAGCCGTACCCGCCTCCGTTCCTCAGCCGACCCTGTCGCCGGGCGCCACCGGGTACGCCTCCAGATCCGAAGCGGCGAGGAGGTCGGAGATCAGCTCCTGGGACCCGCCGATGTAGGTGCTGACCAGATCCACGTCGCCACCGAGGCACCAGGCGCGGTCCTCCGGCCACCAGAGGTCGGGCAGCTCGGCGAACTCGTCCAGGGACACCGGCGAGACGGCGTCGGACAGCGTCCCGCCGAGCAGTACCTCGTCCCGCTCAGGGGTGAGGAAGGAGGGAACCGTGTCGAAGTCCCACCGGCCGTAGCCGTTCCACAGACCGAACCAGCAGCGCTCCGGGGTACGCGTGTGCCGGGCCAGGACGGGGAGCAGGGCGCGGGCGACATCGGGTGGGGTCGGACCCTCCGCCGGATGCTCGTCCCAGACGCCGGGCAGGCCGTACTCGGAGAGGTTCTGGTAGTAGGGGTCCGCCCCGATCAGCTCGTGCCAGTTGGTGACCGGCGCCACCGAGCGCCCGGACGCGGCGGCCACCGCCGCCCAGCGCACCGGTTGTTCGCTCAGCGAAGCCGGGTGCAGCACCCGGGCGTACGCGGCGAATCCGGGTGCGGCGACGCCCGCCACCGTCCCGAAGTCGCCGTATCCGGGGGCACGTCTCGTGAGCCAGTCCGCCGGGCCGAGATCCTCGGTCCGTACGCGCAGGCGTCCGTACCACTCAGGAGCGGGGTCCCGGTCCACCGGGGGATAGTTGTCCACCCCGCACAGTCTGCCTCGAACCCGTGCGGCCCTGCCCGCGGTCACCCGTCCGGGCCCGTCCGTGGGACGGATGAGCCGGGTGGGGGAAGAGCTACAGGCGCGTCCGAACCCTGCTGTCGTCGAGGAGCCCCCGTATGCCCCACACGCTCGCCATGGCCGCCCTGACCTTCGCCGCCACGCTCGCCGTGACCCCGACCGTCGTCCCTCCCGGTCCACTTCCCGTGTCCCTCCCCGGCTCCGGTCCCGGCAGAGCGGCGGCGGACAAGGCGGTCGCCTATCAGGCCACGGCCCCCTACCAACAGCATGGGAACGGCGTACGGGCCGGCTACAAGCCCGACCAGTACTGCGTCTTCGACCGGACCGGCGGCACGGGCGCGCTCGGCTACCCGCACTTCAACCACGCCTACGACAACTCGACGGACCCGGCGAAGCCCACCGCGCTCTACTACGAGGACGACGGCAGGGGCGGCAAGCGTCTCGTCGGCGTCCAGTGGCTGGTGTACGACCGCGACCAGAACCCGAGGACGGACGAGGACCGGCCGAGCATGTTCGGGATGCCCTTCAAGGGCCCCCAGCGCGGCAACTTCCCCGGCCAGCCCGTCCACTACGCCCTGCACCTGTGGCTGTGGAAGAAGAACCCCAAGGGCCAGTACGCCACCTACAACCCGGCGGTCACCTGCCTGCCCGGCACTACCCGGCCGCAACCCCGCCCGGCGTCCTGACGCCACGACGACCCGAGCTCCGGCACTCCTGAGACGACGCCGCCCGGGCCTCCTCCCGCCCGGGCCTCAGGCCGTTCGACCCGACCCGACCCGACCCGATCCGACCCGACCCGACCCGACCCGACCCGACCCGACCCGACCCGACCCGACCCGGCCCGTGCCCCGGACCCGCCGATTCTGGGCCGGATGGAGCATCGCGGACGGGCAGGCACCGGCGGTCCGTCCGATGCTGGGGCCGACCCACCGAACCGGGCCCGCGCCCGGCCCCCGCGTCACCGTGAAGGAGCCCTCGTGCCGCCACGCTCTGGAGTCCGTTCCCGCTCGCGCGTCCCCCTGCGCCTGACCGTCGCCACCCTGGCCGCGTCCGCCGCGCTGGCCACCCTGGTCCAGCCCGTACAGGCCACCGCCACACCGCCGTCCCCCGACGGGGCCCTGCAGCGGCAGCTGGACGACCTCGTCCGTACCCCCGGAGGACCGCCCGGAGTCATCGCGCTGCTGCGGCAGGGCGACCGGACGTCGGTCCACCGCGCGGGCGTCGCCGACACGAGGACCGGCCGCCCGCCCCGTACGACCGACCACATGCGGATCGCGAGCGTCGCCAAGGCCTTCAGCGGGGCGGTCGCCCTGCGCCTGGTGGACCGGGACAGGCTGGAACTCGACGACACGATCGGCGAGCACCTGCCGTCGCTGCCCACCGCGTGGCACCAGGTGACGCTCCGCCAGCTCCTGAACCACACCAGTGGACTGCCCGACTTCTCGACCGCGCCGGCGTTCATCGAGATCCTGCAGGAAGACCCCAGGCATCACTTCGACTCCCGCCGACTCCTCGACTTCGTCGCCGACCAGGGCCTGCTGTTCCCGGCCGGATCGAAGTACCAGTACTCGAACTCCGACAACATCGCCGTCGCGCTGATGGCCGAGGCCGTCACGGGAGAGCCGTACGAGCGACTGCTCGACCGGCTCGTGTACCGGCCCCTCGACCTGCGGCAGACCAGCCTGCCCCAGGGCTACCGGCTGCCGAGGCCGTACCTGCACGGCTACGACGTGACGCCGCCCGCCCCGCCCGAGGACATCAGCGAGGTGCTGAGCGCGTCGGGCGTCTGGGCCTCCGGCGGGATCGTCTCGACGCCGAAGGACCTCAACGCCTTCGTCCGCGCCTGGGCCGGCGGACGCGGCTTCCTGTCGGAGGAGACCCGCCGCCAGCAGCGGACCTTCATCCCCGGAGCCGCCTCGGAGCCCGCCGGTCCCGGTGTCAACGCGGGCGGACTGGCGATCTTCCGCTACACGACCCGGTGCGGCACGGTCTACGGCCACACCGGCAACTTCCCGGGCTACACCCAGCTCGCCGTGGGCACGGCGGACGGCAAGCGGTCCCTCACCTTCTCGATCAACACCCAGACCAGCAAGGGCCTCAAGCCGGAACTTCTGGCCAAGGTCCGCGCCGTCCAGGAGGACTTCGTCTGCGCCCTCCTGCGGCGCTGACCCCGCCCCGCCGACCGACGACGCGTGCTCCGGACCCGGCGGCCGCGCCCTCGACGCCATCCACGGGCAGGCACCGCGCAGTTCCGCCGACGGCGAGGAGCGGTCCGGCAGGACGCGGAGTGACGCAGCCCCGCCTCAGCGTCTCCCGGACGCGTCCGCCCTGGTCCAGCCGGGGCGCACCAGGCCCGCCTCGTACGCCGCGATGACCAGTTGGGGCCGGTCACGTGCCCCCAGCTTGGTCAGGATGCGGCTCACATGGGTCTTGACGGTCAGCGGGCTGAGGACGAGCGCGTCGGCGATCTCGGAGTTGGTGAGGCCGCCGGCGACCAGCCCCAGGACCTCCCGCTCGCGACCGGTCAACGCCGCGAGGTCGACCCGGTGCGGCAGATGGTCGGGACGGCTGCGCAGCTGGTCGATCAGGAAGGCGGTCGCGGACGGCGAGAGCAGTGACTCGCCGTGGGCCACCGACCTGACCGCGTCGAGCAGGTCGGCGGGCCGCGTGTTCTTGGCGAGGAAGCCGCTGGCTCCGGCCCGTAGCGCGTCCAGCACGTTCTCGGTGGTCTCGAAGGTGGTCACGACGAGGACCCGTACCCCGGCCAGGTCCTCGTCGGCGGCGATGAGCCGGGTCGCCTCGATGCCGTCCGTCTCGGGCATGCGGATGTCCATGACGACGATGTCCGCCCGGTTGGCCCGGGCCATCTCGACCGCCTCCCGGCCGTTGGCCGCCTCGCCGACCACCTCCATGTCGGCGGCCGAGTCCACCAGCACGGCCAGTGCGCCGCGTACCAGCGCCTGGTCGTCGGCGAGTACCACCCGCGTCGTCTCCACGTCGTTCCTCCTCTACCGGCCGGCGGGTGCCGGCTCACGCTGTTCGGGCAGGGGCAGCACGGCGTCCACCGTGAATCCGCCACCGGGACCGGCGGCCGCGCTGACACGGCCGCCGACGCTGTGGGCGCGCTCCGTCATGCCGAGCAGCCCGAAGCCGCCGTGTCCCGCGGCCGGTTGCGCGGCGCGGCCGATGCCGTCGTCGCGTACGGTCAGCTCCACCGCGCCGGCGGAGTAGGCGATCCGGACGAGGACCGAGCGCGCACGGGCGTGCTTGACCACGTTCGTCAGCGCCTCCTGAACGATCCGGAAGGCGGCGACGTCGTGGACGGGCGGCAGCGGACGGGCATCGCCCACCACTTGGACCTCGACCCTGGGCCCGGTGGCGGTGACCATGTCGGCCAGCTCGTCCAGCCGTACGAGACCGGGCAGTGGGCCGTCCGGGCGCGGGTCGTGGCCGCGCAGCAGCGTGAGGGTGGCGCGCAGGTCGTCGACGCCGCTGCGGGAGACCTCGGTGATCGCCTCCATCGTGCTGCGCAGCAGGGCGAGCGTCCGCTCGTCGACCTCCTTCGCGCCGTCGAGCAGATGAGCCGCGACGCCGGCCTGGACGTTGATCGCCGCGATGCCGTGGGCCAGGACGTCGTGCAGGTCGCGGGCGATCCTCAGCCGTTCCTCGTCGAGCAGGCGCTGGGACTCCTCGACCCGTCGGAACTCCTCCTGGGCCCGGCGCCGCACCACCTCGTCCCGGTAGGCCCGCTGGTAGCGGACGGCCTCGCCCAGCGCCATCGCGAGGACCACCATCAGCGCCGCGTCCAGGACTTCGGCGAAGCCCATGTCCGGCTCGGTGCCCATCAGCATCACCTGGACGAGGACGGCCACCACCGCGCCGATCTTCACGGACCGCCTCCGGTGCCCGGTGGCGGCGACGGTGTACAGCGCGATCAGTACGACCACGACGGGGGGTTCGTCGGCGTAGCCGCGCTGCTGGAACACCGCCACACAGCCGAGCTGGACCAGCAGCACCTGGAGCGGGAAGCGCCGCCGGACGGCGAGGGCGCCGGTCATCAGGCCGACCGTGGCGTAGGCGAGCGCGTCCGCGCCTCGGACGCCTTCCCCGCGCGACCCGGCCACTTCGAGAACGACCGTCGCGTACGTGAACAACAGCGCGGCGAGCACGACATCGCGCCAGGCGGCGGCCTTCTTGAACAGGCTCATCCAGCGAGCGGCCATCTCACCTCTCCGGTTCGTCTCACGTCGCACGTCTTGCGTCCTACGGGTCGCGGATCGCGGATCGCGGCGGGCGGAGGCCGCACACCGAACGGCCCCCGCCCCCAGCCCCCGCCCGCCCCCGTCAGTCCTGGAGCAGTCGTTCCCGTACGTCCTCCGCCTTCCCGCCCCCGGAAGCCGACGTGGGCTCCGGCCGGCGCGCCAGCACCCCGGGCCACCAGATCCTCGGCCCGATCAGCAGCGTGAGCGCAGGAACGAGGACGGAGCGCACCAGCAGAGTATCGATCAGCACTCCGAAGGCCACCAGGAATCCCAGCTCGACCATGGGCACCAACGGCAGCGTGGCGAGCACCGCGAAGGTCGCGGCGAGCACCACACCGGCCGAGGTGATCACACCGCCGGTGGCCGACAGACCTGCCAGGATGCCCCGGCGGGTGCCGAGCCGGGTGGACTCCTCGTGGGCCCGGTGCATCAGGAAGATGTTGTAGTCGACGCCCAGTGCCACCAGGAAGAGGAAGCCCAGCAGCGGCAGACCCCCGTCGACGCCCTTGAACCCGAAGAGGTGCTCGAAGACCAGGGTGGACGCGCCGAGAGCCGCGCCGAAGGACACCACCACCGTCAGGACCAGTACCAGCGGTGCCACCACCGACCGCAGCAGACCACCGAGGATCAGTGTGATCACGAGCAGCACCAGGGGGATGACGACCTTCTGGTCCCGGGCCGCCGTGGCCGCCGTGTCCAGGTTCTGCGCGCTGGGACCGCCGACCGCCGCCCTCGGGTCGACCTTGTCGACCGCGACGCGGAGCCGCTCGATGGTGGCCCGCTCGGCCGCCGTGTCGGGGGCGTCCTCGGGGAAGACCGTGATCTCGGCGTACGCGTTCCCGGCACGGCCCGGAACCACCCGGCTGACCGCGGCCACGCCCTCGGCCGCCCTCGCGACGGCGTCCTTGCTCGCCACCGGTGCCATGACGGTGACCGGCTGACCGCCGATCCCGGGGAAGTGAGTGGTGACCAGCGTGAAACCGGAGACCGAGTCGGGCGTTCTGACGAACTGGTCCTGGGCGCGCAGCGGTCCGGGCCCGCCGAGCAGACCGAGCGCCATGACGCCGAGCACCAGCACCGAACCGGCCACGGCCGGACCCCTGCGCCGCGACAGCGTCCGGCCGAGACGGTCCCAGCGCGAGAGCTTCGCCAGAGTGCCCGTCACACCGACCGGCAGAGCCTCGGGAACCCTCGGCCAGAACACCCGCCGGCCCATGACGAGCATCAGCGCGGGGAAGAGCGTCAGCATGGCGACCAGGGCGACGGCGATGCCGACGGCGCCGACCGGGCCGAGGCCCCGACTGCTGTTGAGGTCGGCGGCCAGCAGGCAGAGCAGGCCCGCCACGACCGTGCCGGCGGAGGCGACGACGGCGGGTCCGGCACTGCGCAGCGCCGCGATCATGGCCCGGCCGGTGTCGGTCGTCCGCAGGAGTTCCTCCCGGTAGCGGGCGACGATCAGCAGGGCGTAGTCGGTGCCGACGCCGAAGACGAGGATGACCAGGACCGCGGCGCTCTGTTCGTTGACGACGACGCCGAAGTCCTTGGCCAGCAGGTACACCGCCGCCATGGCGACCGCGGCGGCGCTGCCCACGGCGACCAGCGGAAGCAGCCAGAGCACCGGACTGCGGTAGATGAGGATCAGCAGGACGGTCACCACGATCACGGTGGTGATCATCAGCTTCTCGTCGATGCCGTCGAAGACCGCGTCGACATCGCCCTCCATGGCCCCCGGGCCGGTCACCTTGACGTCAAGTCCGGCCGGCCGGTCCGCGAGCAGGTCGCGCATCGCGGGCAGGTACTCCGGGGGCGCGCCGATCGCCGTGCCGACGGAGTGGGTGAACAGAAGGGCCTTCCCGTCGTCGGAGGCGACGATGCCGGACCCCGCGTCGTCCGTGTCACCTGTGTCGCCCGTGTCACCGGTGTCACCCGTGTCCTGGCCGCTGTCGGCGGCGAGCGGGCCGGGGTACCGTCGGGCGACCTCGGTGAACTGGCGTTCGGCGGTGGCACGGTCCTCGGCGGTGATCCCGGAGGCCCGGTGGTAGACCACGACGAACTCCTCGACGCCGCCGCCGGGGAGCGCGTCCTCCAGGGCGGCGACCGTGGTGGACTCGGCGCTCGCGGGCAGGTAGTCCACGGCCTTGTCCGACTTGACCTTGTCCAGCCCGGTGGCGAACTGCGCCAGGACCGCGACCGCCGCCACCCAGAGGCCGATGACCGCCCAGGGAATCAGCCGGGCCTTCGCCCGGCTTCTCTTCGCACCGCCTCCGGGCTGTGTGTCGCCTGACGTCATGAGGAACCAACTCTCCTGTGATGATGCGTACATGGACGGAAGGAGAGTCCGGCCGAGAGGTGGGGAAGCACCGACCCGGCCGGTCTCGGTGCCAGCGTCGCGCGGCGGACCCCACCGGATCGTCCGCCCCCGGACGTGACCTCGGCGTACTCCCGTGGCCGTACGCCGAGGAGGGCGGTACCACCGGGGACCGGCCGCGGGCGCCACCGAGGGACCCGCGACCGGAGGAGCGCCGGCGACGTCCTGTTCGTCCATGACGGCGTGATCACACGTCTGCGGTACGGGGTCCCGGCCGTCCGTCACGGCCTCACCCGCACCTCGCTGTGTGCCGGAGACCGAAGGTCACGACCACGGAGGCCGTTCCGGTGCCGGGTTTCGGGCTAGGAGCGGAGGAAGGCCCGTACGCCCCGGGAGACCGCGTCGTCGCCGAGGAGTTCGTTGTGGTCCAGGCAGCCGGCGGCGTTGTTGGTCGCGCCGGTCAGGGGCACGCTGCTGTCCGGGTTGATGACCTCGTCGCAGTTCGACCACCAGGTGGCGTAGCGCACGGACCCGGGAGTCTCGTCGCCCGCCGCGAGGCCCTTCTGGACGTAGGAGCCCGGGGTCATGTCGCGGCACGCCTGGTCCCACAGGGCGCAGGCCCACGCGGTGCCGGTCCCGTGGTTGGGGCCGGCGAGGGAGACCCAGTGGGCGACCGATGCCTGGCCCGCGGCGTCGAACTTCACGTACCAGCGGGTGACGAGGCTGCCGAAGGAGTGGGCGACGAGATCGACGCGGTCGGCACCGGTCCGCCGCTTCACGCCCTCGACGTACGCGGCGAGTTCACCGGCCAGGACCTCGTTCACGGACCGGTGCGTGTCGTACCCGAAGGAGAAGAGCTCGGCGTCGGTGTACCCGTCGGCCTTGAAGTCCTCCCGTAGACCGCCCCATACGCCGGGGTCGGCGTTGTAGCCGTGGACGAAGACGACAGGGACGTGGGCGGCGGCGCCGCGCGGGGGTGCCTGGGCGCCGACCGCAGAGGTCGGCAGGAGCAGGGACGCGACGGCGGCGAGCAGCGGAACGGCGATCCTGGCACGGAGCCTGAAGCCGGGCTTCGACACACTTCCCCCTACGACGTGTTACGCACGAGTAGTCAGGAGCATGGTGGGGCTTGGCGGCGTGGATGAACAGCCCCCTGCGTCGCGAGGCTCCCACGGTGGTGACAGGGAAGCAGTCGGAGGCGCTCCGGGCACGGGCCGGGCGAGGGGAGGAACGGCGGCCCGAGTGGAGGGGGACGGCTCAGAGGGGAAAAGGAGCGGGTCCGAGGGCGTAGCCTGCCCCCGGACCCTGTCGATGCCGCTCACATCACACGCCGGCACACTTGAGGACCCGGGTCATTCGTCATTGCGTCGCGTCCTGCCTTTGGACCACCGCCGATCGAGCTCGGCGGACCAGATTCGAACTGGCATTTCGACGCACCAGGGCCCGGGCCCGGTCGATCCGGCGATGAGCGGCGCATGCTGAGTCTGGAGCAATAGTCTGAGATTGACCGCGGTCTGCCTCTGCCTGGTTGGGCCATCCCGGCGAGAAGTGCCGGGAGGAGGACTCGAACCTCCACTGGAACCGCGGATGTCACGACAAGGCTCAGCTTCAGCTTTGCGCTCCTCGCGCACCCCGGCCCTGTTCTGTGGCCGGGGAGTCTGTGGTGCCCCCGGCTACCCGAAGAGGTAGCCGAAGACGGCGTCGCCGACCCGCTGGTCGGAGACCTCGGCGCTGTTCGCCTCCTCACGGGCGAACTTCACCGCCTGCTGGAGCTTCTCCACCCGCTCCAGCAGTTCGTTGACCCGCCGGGCCGGCAGCGCGCCCGAGAACTTCACCGTGGTCCAGTAACCGACCGGCACGTCCTCGTAGTAGACCTCGACCTGGGCCGGGTGCTTCTCCGTCGCCTCCGCCTTGACGTGGTTGCGCGGCACCTTCTTCGTACGGAGCGTGCGGACGACCTCGGTCTTCCACGCGTCGGTCGACGGGTCCTGCGTCCACGACTCGGCGGCGTCCAGCACCGGAAGCTTGCGGACGAAGGTGTTGATGTCCGTCAGCTGCTTCTCCAGGAAGAGCAGATAGGCCACGGGCACCTGCCCCACCAGGACACGTCCGTCGACCGTGACGTCGGCGCGCGCCGCGCAGTTCGCCCAGTCCTTGGTGGCCGTCACATCGAAGAGCCGGGTCAGCGCCCGCGCGGTGTCGCGCAGGACGTCCTCGGCCTTCACCTGCACCAGCGTCGACTCGGGCGGCAGTTGCTCGCCCTCCTCGTCCTTCGGCTGGTACGTACGGGAGATGCCGGCGAGCAACGCGGGCTTCTGCAGGCCGTGGTGCGCCGCCGTCAGGTCCTGGTGCGCCCTGGACTTGACGCCCTTCTCCACTGCGATGATCTGATTGAGTTTCGTTGCCACATCGCCGACCTTAGAACGCGAAGCGACGTGTGATCGAACGGTTTTTTCCTGCACGAGGCATCACCCGCCTCCCGCACGGAGTCAGGGCGGGCCGTCACCTCGGTCGCGCTCCTGCTCCAGGAGCTCCGGCAGGTCCTTGAGCCGGTCCAGGCCGCCCAGCACCCGGGACACGCGCGGGTTGTGGGCGAGAGTGTCGCGGTGGCGGTCGAGGAAGTTCCAGTAGCCCGCCGTGAAGGGGCAGGCGTCGGCGCCGACACGCCGGTCCGGGCGGTACCGGCAGGGTCCGCAGAGATCGCTCATGCGATCGATGTAGGCGCCGCCCGACGTGTACGGCTTGCTGGTCATCCTGCCGCCGTCCGCGTACTGCGACATGCCCACGACGTTCGGCAGCATCACCCAGTCGTATCCGTCGACGAAGCAGCGGTGGAACCAGTCCGTGACGGCGGCGGGGTCCCAGCCGCGCTGGAGCGCGTGGCTGCCCAGGACCATGAGCCGGGGGATGTGATGGGTCCACCCGGTGTCCCGGACCTGCCGGAGCACGGTCGCGAGGCACCGCGCGGTGACGGCGTCCGCGTCCAGGTCGTTCCACCAGTCGGGGAGGGGAGCGGTGTGACGGAGCGCGTTCGACGCCCGGTAGTCCTCGCCGAAGTACCAGTACAGCTGCCAGACGTACTCGCGCCATCCGGCGATCTGCCGGACGAAGCCCTCCACCGAGTTCAGGGGCGCGTCTCCCGCCCGCCAGGCGGCCTCGGCCCGCTCCACGCACTCGGCCGGATCCAGCAGGCCCAGATTGAGCGAGGACGACAACAGACTGTGGCTCATGGTGTCGTCGTCGGCCAGCACGGCGTCCTCGTGGGCACCGAAACCCGCCAGGCGGTGCGCGAGGAACCGACGCAGCGCAGCCAGGGCCTCCCGGCGGTCGGCGGGGAACATCCTCGGTCCGTCCCGCCCCACGAACGACACGTCCCCCTCGCGCTCCCACCGATCGAGGTCGTGGCGGACCTCGGCGTCGATGTCGTCCTCGCGCGGCCGGTACGGAGAGGGCGCCCCGAGCGTCCTGGCGCCCTTCGGAGGCGGTTCCCGGTTGTCGTGGTCGAGGTTCCACCGGCCGCCCGCCGGCTCGCCGCCGTCCATCAGGAGGTCGTGGTCCCGGCGCACGCGCCGGTAGAAGGACTCCAACCGCAGCGTGTCCCCCCGGTGACCGCGGGCCCAGGCCGCGAAGTCCTCATGACCGACCAGGAAGCCACGGGGAGGGAGCACCGTGACGTTGTCCAGGGACCGGACGAGGCCGAGTGCCGCCCGGGAGGTCGGGTGGCAGACGGTCACGGGCTCCCCGCCGACGGCCTGCCGCAGCCCGTCCCGGTAGGTCTCGGCGCGCACATAGGTGACCCTGTCGCCGAGCTCGGCCGCGCGGTGCCGCATCGCCGAGAGGACCAGGTGCGCCTTGGCCCGGTGGAAACGTCGGCGACGGAAGACGGCACGCGACTCGATCATCACCACGGGGGCGGACCGTGCGGGGCCGTCTCCGTCCCCCGCGAGGAAGGCGGGTCCCAACTGGTCACCGAAGAGCCAGTGCGCGGAGGTCATCGATGCGCCTTCCTTCCCGGGGGCGTCTCCGGGAGCCGGCAGGCCTGCCGCTCACCCACCTCACCAGCCCCAACTGCCCGGACCGCCCTTGAAGGGGCCCGTGATCTCGTCGGTGATCCACCCGCCGTAGAAATCGCCCTCCTGGCTCTCGACGGCGACACCGTCCACCGAGCACAGAACCTTGCTCGGATAGAAGGCCACGTGCCCGCGGAGGGCCTCATAGGCGCCGAGCGGCCGCTCGTAGCTCCACGCGGCGGAGACCACCACCGACGACCCGACGACCACGTCCCAGTACCCCGCCACGCCCTTCCACTCGCAGACGGTCCTGGCCGCGTTCGGGCGCAGGAACTCCATGCGCACATCGCTCGGGGGGAAGTAGAAGACCGGAGGATGGCTGGTCTCCAGAAGGCGGAACGCCGTGGTGGTGGCGGCCACGACCACGGACCCCACCCGAACCGACAGCCGGCGGTCGTCCCTCTCCATCCGAGGTGGCCGTGGGTAGTCCCAGACGGACTCCGAAGGTCTCCCGCCGGTCATGCGGCCGCTCCCGATTCCGTACGAGCGCTCTGTGACTCCGTGAGATACGCCCTGAGTGGTGTCATGACGTGCTGTTCGACCGCGCGGGCCGGATCCTGCCCCGTGGGGAGAGCCGGAGCGTGGCCGATCACCGGCCGTTCGGCGAAACCGTTGTCGAGGTGGGGCATGCGGACGTCCAGTACGGCGATCCCGGCGCGGCGCGCCTCACGGCCGACGACGGTCAGCCAGGTGGCCAGAGCCGCCTTGCCCGCCGCGTAGTCCGCTGTCTCGATCATGGGCCGGTCGACGATGGCGCCGGTGACGACGCAGACCGCGCTGCCCTCGGACAGGACACGCAGGGCACCACGGACCACGGCCATGGGCGCCTGGGCGTTCACCGTCATCAGATGCTCCGCGACCGCTTCCGGTACGTCCCGTGCCGGGCCGAATCCCGCTGCCCCCACGGCCACGACCACCACGTCGAGTCCGCCGAGGACCTCGTGCGCCCATGGCGCCAGGCCCGCGCAGGCGGCCAGGTCGTACGCCTCGAACCCGCGGTACGGGCAGCCGCCCAGGCCCTCCGCCCGCCGAGCGAGCCCCTCGCGATCCCGTCCGGCCAGTGCCGTGGAGGTGCCGAGCCGCCGGAGCGCCTCGGCGGTCAGCCCTCCGACGCTTCCCGTGGCACCCACGACCAGCGCCCGCCTTCCGCTGTCGCCGACCATGGCGGTCTCCTCGCTCGTCGCCACGCCGCTGTCGCGACTGATTCGCGCGATCGGGGCCGAGCGGATGCACGACGCGCACAGCTCACGGAGCCGGAGCGGCCGGCAGTTGCGGGGTCGCCCACCGGACGGCCGAGGTGACCGCGATTCCGCCGAGGCGCGCCACGGGCCGGAGCAGCCGTGTCCTCGTGGGCAGATCGAGGAGGTCCCGCGCCCAGCCGGGCAGGAGATCGACGGCAGCCGCCGACAGGAGGGCGTAGGGCAGCAGAGCCGGCCAGGGAAGGGGAGGATGCGCGAGGAGGTACCGCCCCGTCGCCCGGGACTCCGGGGTGGCCCTCAGGACGCCGCGCCAGTCGGAGAGGCTGCGGGCCAGGGCGTCGACCGTCTCCGGGGGGTCCACGACCCCGAGCCTCCGCGCCACCGAGGCCATGTCGGCGACGTACGCGTTCTGCTCGCGAGCGTCCAGTGGCCGAGCCCCGTACACACGATGGGCCTGGAGGAAGCAGGAGGCCTCGGCCACGTGGACCCAGGCCAGCAGATGGGGATCGGAAGCCCGGTAGGCGACCCCCTCGGCTGTCGTCCCGGCGACCCCGTCGTGAACACGGCGAACGCGCCGCACGGCCTGCTCGGCGTCCTCTGCCGTTCCGAAGGTCGTCACCGCCAGAAACGTACTGGTGCGCTGCAGGCGGCCCCAGGGATCTCCCTGGAATCCGGAATGGGCCCAGACCGCCCTCATGGCCACCGGATGAAGGGTCTGGAGCAACAGAGCGGCCAGCCCTCCGATGTACATGGAGGCGTCCGCGTGAACGATTCGAATGGGCCTGTCAGGGGAGAACCAGCGGGGTCCGGGCGTGTGGTGGATCCTGGCCCGTTTCTCGTGCGCGGTCGGCCCGGCGACGCGGAGCAGAAGGGCCTCGCCCGCCTGTCGGCGGAGCCTGTTCACCAGGGGCAGGGACATGGAAAGCCTTCTCTCACCTCTCACCTCTCCTTCCCCGGCACGAATCCCGCACACGACCTCACACGGAACCGCATGACGGAATTCATGAATTCAGGGACCTTCGCACCGCGCTTCCGGTCCGCACCTCCGCGTGGATGCATCAGCGGGCGCGTCCAGCGTGCGGTCCAACGGTTTTCGACGCACCATCGACGCGGCTGGTGGGGCTGGGGTGAAAGGAGGAGGGTGAATAGAAAGGGGTGAATTCCCTACCCCCATGACCTTGATTCGAAGGAGGGGTCGTGACCGAACCACTCGTACCTCCTCAGGAAACCCCGCCCGTCGAGGGTTCCATCTCCTCGGCGCATCCCGAGCGCCCCGACGGAGGTATCTGGGAACACCCCATGCTCTGGGTCGCCCTCACCTCATTCGGCGCCCTGCTCGTGGCGCTCTTCTTCGTGTTCCGGATCTTCGGCCTCTGACCTACGGACGGGCGGCCTCGGTGCGCGCTCGGGTGCTCACCTCGCTGGTGGGGTGAGCACCTGTGTGGCGAGCACCTCCGGAGCGACGGGTTGAGGACCGACGGAGTGAGGACCGACGGAGTGGGGATCGACTCCCGTGAGTCCGACGGCGCCCCGGTCCGGCGCGGTGCGCAGGGCACGCCACTGCACGGGGGAGTGGCCGTGCTCGGCACGGAACGTGCGACTGAAGTGAGCCGCGTTGACGAACCCCCACCGCTGGGCGATCGACGACACCGTCGGGGGTGACACGCTCCTGCGCGCCAGCTCGCGCGCACACTGCTCCAGCCGCCGCCGTCTGATGAACCGGGCCACCGTGATGCCCTCGGCCTCGAACAGGCGGTGCAGATAGCGCACGGAGATGTGGTGCGCCCGCGCCACCGTGCCGGGGGACAGGTCGGGATCGGCGAGGTGGTCGTCGATGTGTGCGCGGATGCGGGCGAGCAGGTGCCCGCGCCCCGCGCCGCCGTCCGTACGCCTGCCGTCCGAGGGCTCCCCGCACTCGGCGACGAGCGCCCGGAACAGGTTCACGACGCTCTCGGCGGACATGTCGGCGATCGCCGCCGAGCGCGGCTCGCCCGCCGCGACCAGCGACGTGAGAAGCGTTCTCAGCGCGCCCCCCAGCCCCTCCGCCGTCCCGATGACGGTGCCGGTCACGGCCCGCAGGTCGGCCTCCGTGAGTCCCGCGGCGCGCCGCGGCAGGCGGACGATCCGTGCCGCGAACGACGTGGGATGGCTGAGGGTGTACGGCCGGGCCGTGTCCCACACGAACAGCTCACCCGGCCCCGCCACGGCCCTCCTGCCGCCCTGAACCAGCACCGCCGTACCCCGCTCCTGGATGGCGAAGGCGACGAACGGATCCGGATGTGTGGACACGTGGGTCTCCGTCCGGCCGACGCTCTGGGCGTCCGCCTCCAGGTCGGAGACCCGGACGAACCCCACGGGGGTGGTGCGGATCCGCCCGCGGAACGCCCCCTGTTCACCGAGGGTGACGTGGACCGCCCCCAGAGCGCCGGCGAGCTCCGCACGCCACCGCCTCGACCCCTCGTCGAAGGAAACCGTCTCCGTCAGTAAATCCTGGCTCACCTGGCCGTCCTCTCCCCATGCCGCTCACGGCGGAGACGTACGAGCCGTGGTGCGCCCGGTACCGCCCGGCACCCGAACTCCGGGCACCCGGCCCGGGCGGCAACGGTGCCGCCCTTCCCCGCCGAGATCAGCCAATCAGCAGGTCAGAGGCGGTTCCAGGCACAAAGGAGGCAGAAAAGTCTGCCGATGGCGGCGCGACTCGGCCTCGGCGCCGGAAGAAGCGCATGTGCAGCCGACACGATCCCGCACGGACAGCCGACACGATCCCGCACAAGCAGCCGGGTGCGATCCCGCGCCAGCAGGCGACACGTTCCCGTACAGGCGACCGACGCGCGCACCGTACACCTCCGTGCGGCGTTCAGGGCCCGTCGTGCGCGGCACCGCCACGGCCGTCGCCCGCCGCGTCGAGCAGCGCGAGCCGGTCCCGCGCCATGCTCACCCGCTGAGGGTCGGCGCCCGGCCCCAGGCCCACGCAGCGCACGAGGCAGGCGCGCGCCTCGTCGATCCGGCCGGCGGCCTGCAAGGCATCGCTGAGAAGCGTCAGTTCCCGGCTCTCCAGGGCGGTGTTCCCCATCTCCCCGCAGATGTCGAGCGCCCTCTCGAAGTGCGCCACGGCCTCGTCCCAGCACTCCAGACGGCTCAGCGCGGTGCCCATGCCCCCGTACGCCCCGAGCCGCGTCACCGCGGCGACGTGAGGTTCGATCCGGTCCGCGTTCTCCTCGAGCGCCCCCAGGGTCACCCGGAACGCGTCGATCGCCTCCTCGGCGCGGCCCGCGCCCTCGAACATCAGGGCCCGGTTGAACGTGGTCTGCAACAGGCCGTGGACATCGTCGGCACGTGCGAACAGGCCCGCCGCCTCGTCGACGTGTCCGAAGGCCTCGTCGAGCTCGCCCAGGAGCCGGTGGGCCCAGCCGCTGTACTGATGCGACCAGGCCTGCTGCACCAGGTCGCCCGCCCTTTCGGCCGCGGCGAGGGCGCGAGCCGAGGGGACCAGACTGTCCCGGGGCCGCGCCTCGCACAGCAGCAGCGCCCAGGCCACGTAGTTCAGCTGGGTCGCCTCCGTCAGCGGATCTCCGAGCGCTTCGGCGGCCCGGACGCCCAAGCCGAACACCTCGGCCCAGTGCCCCCAGAAGATCCATTGGTCGGAGAACCAGTGCAACGCCTCGGCGACCTCGGCCACCGGGGCGTGCCGGCCCGCCGCCGAGGCCGCGCGGAGTGCCGCCAGCCAGTTGGCTCCCTCCGCCTGGAGCCATTCCCGGGCCCGCTCGGCGCTCGACAGGTCCACGGTGCCCCGCCAGGACGCCGGCGGAGCGCCGTGCTCGGGCTCGTACCACCGGCCGGCCAGGACCGCCGTCTCCAGCAGCCACCGGTACAGCTCCTCCCGCGACCGCTCCACGTCACCCGCCGGCTCGTGCTCGCCCAACCGGGCCCGGGCGTACAGGTCGAGGAGATCGTGCAGCCTGTACCGGCTCCCGTCCGTGCCGAGCAATCCCGCCTCGACGAGTTCCTCCAGCGTGTCCTCGGCGTCGAACAGGTCCTGCCCGGTCAGCATGGCCGCACCCGCGGCACCGGTGTCCGGTCCCGGCACCAGAGCCAGCAGCCGGAACATGCGCGCCGCCCCCGGGGTCAGCTGTCGGTACGACAGGTCGAAGGCCGCCGCCACCCGCACGTCTCCCGCGGACAGCGCGTCGAGCCGCCGCTCCTCCTGCGCCAGGCGCTCCGCGAGCCGTCGTACGGTCCAGCCGGTGCGGGTGGCCAGCCAGTTCCCGGCCACCCGAAGGGCGAGCGGCAGGCAGCCGCACCGCTCGGCCACGTCCGCCAGCGCGCCCGGCTCGGCCGCCGCACGTTCGGTGCCGACGATGGAGGCCAGCAGCGCCCTGGCGTCCATCGGGCCGAGCTGCCCCAGCCACAGGCGATGAACGCCCTCCAGTCCGGTCAGCATCCGCCGGCTCGTCACCACGGTCAGCACCGCGCCGGCCCCCGGCAGCAGGGGACGTACCTGAGCCTCGTCACGGGCGTTGTCCAGAACCAGCAGCAGCCGACGGTCCGAGAGCACGTGTCGGTAGAGAGCGGCGTGCCCCTGCGGTCCGGCCTTCGACAGTTCACGGTCCGGCGTGCCCAGCGCCTTGAGTACGGTGACGATCAACTCGGCCGGTGTGGGCGGAGACTCGTGCGTGCCCCGCAGATCCACCAGCAACTGTCCGTCCGGGAAACCGTCGGCCACCCGCCTCGCCGTGTGAAGTGCCAGTGTCGTCTTGCCCGCTCCGGGTGTCCCCGAGACCGCGACCACGACAGGACGCGCCCGTGACTCCTCCGCCCACTCGGCGAGCAGGGCCAGTTCCCGATCGCGGCCCGCGAAGTCCTCCACACCCCGAGGGAAGGAACGCACCCCCACCGGCCGGTAGGACGAACTCCGGCCCGACCGCGCGGCGGCCAGCAGCCGCTCCCGCTCCGGCTCGTCAAGGGACAACCCGTCCGCGAGCGCGGCGACCGTACGTCGCTGCGGCGCGGCCCGACGGTCGCGCTCCAGGTCGCCGATGCCCCGGACGCTGATGCCCGAGGACTCGGACAGCCCCTCGATCGTCAGGGACCTCGCCAGCCGCAGCTCCCGCAGCAACGCCCCGAACGCCCCGTGTCCACCGGCCACTTCGGCCCTCCCGGAATCCTGATCACCGCGAGTCCGCAGTAACTCCCCAACACAGCAGAAGAATCATATGAAATCCAGAGAATGAGCAGGTCAGAGGGGGTCTCACTCCGAACTCCACGGACCGGGGGTGCGTCGTCGCCCGGCACCCTGGAACGCCAGGCGTGCGCGCGCCGCACGCTCCGGACATCCTCTGCACCCATCGGCAAGAGGTGGTGCCCGACCAGGCAAGAGGAGGGCCTTCACCGACCGTAGCGTCAGGGCGTCCCGAGCCGCACCGAGCCGCGGACCATCCACGTCACCGAGGAGACCGACCCATGCCCTACATCACCGTCGGCCAGGAGAACACCACCGCCATCGACCTGTACTACGAGGACCACGGCACCGGACGGCCGGTCGTCCTCATCCACGGCTTCCCGCTCGACGGCCACTCCTGGGAGCGCCAGAGCGCCGCGCTGCTGGAAGCCGGCCACCGCGTGATCACGTACGACCGCCGGGGCTTCGGGCGGTCCTCCCAGCCGACGAGCGGCTACGACTACGACACCTTCGCGGCCGACCTGCACACCGTGATGGAGACCCTCGACCTGAACGACGCCGTCCTCGTCGGCTTCTCCATGGGAACCGGCGAGGTCGCCCGCTACGTGTCCACGTACGGCTCCGCACGGGTCGCCAAGGTCGCCTTCCTCGCCTCCCTGGAGCCCTGCCTCCTCAAGACCGACGACAATCCGCAGGGCGTCGCCCCGAAGGAGTTCTTCGACGGAGTCGTCGCCGCGGTCAAGGCCGACCGGTACGCCTACTACACCGCGTTCTTCGAGGACTTCTACAACCTCGACGAGAACCTGGGCACCCGGATCAGCGAGGAAGCGGTCCGCAACAGCTGGAACACCGCGGCCGGCGGCGGCTCCTTCGCCGCGTCCGCCGCGCCGTCGACCTGGTACACCGACTTCCGTGCCGACATCCCGGCCATCGACGTGCCCGCCCTGATCCTGCACGGGACCGCCGACCGCATCCTGCCCGCCGAGGGCACCGCGCGCCCGTTCCACGCGGCGCTCCCCTCCGCCGACTACGTCGAGATCGAAGGCGCCCCGCACGGTCTGCTGTGGACCCACGCGGAAGAGGTCAACGCCGCACTTCTCGCCTTCCTGGCGAAGTAGGCCACAGGCTTCAGACGGGAGCCCGTCAGGGCGATGGGCACCATCGCCCCGACGGGAACGTCAGCGGCGCAGCGCCGTACGGAGTGTGAGTCCGTGGTCGCGCCGCAGCCGGTACAACTCCCAGCAGGACAACGCCGTGACCGTGACGGGCGCACCGAGCACGAAGGCCACCCGGGCACCCGTCGGGACGGCGTCGTAGGTTCCGGCGATGACGTCCAGGAGCGCCATCTCCCACACCAGGACGCCGGCGAGGATCGGCGGCAGCACCTCGTGGATGTCGGCGGTCCGGAAGACGTGCACCAGCGACAGCCCGATGCCGTAGAGGGCGAACCCGATCGACCACAGGCACAGCACGACGATGACGATCTTCCCGGGCAGTCCCACGGCCTCCCGTACGCCCGCCAGCTCCGGGGCCATGGAGAGGGCGGCGGTGCCCATCGACAGCATCATGGCCAGGACCGAGCCGATGGGACGCAGGGCCCTGCGGAGGTAGACCCGGCGCAGGCCGTCCCGCGCGGCCACCACGAAGGCGCCGACCACGACGGGGAAGGTGCAGACGAGCACCAGGACGCTGGACCAGCTCTGGTCGAGGCGTTCGCTCGCCACGCCGTGGACGTCGGTGGCGCTCGCGACGGCGTTGTAGGTGACCATCAGGCCCACCCAGGCCACCAGTCCCAGCCCGGTCCGCCACAACTGCAGCTTGCGGACCGTCGGGTCGTCGACGATCCCGGGGCGTGAGGGGCGGAACGTGCGTTGCGCGGCGTACAGGGGGTTGTAGAGGCCACGCACGATCCTCCGGGCCCGGGAGGGCTCCGGGCGGGCTCGGGGGACCGGCGGGTATCCCGTCGGGTACGGGTACCCCGGCGGAGGCCCGGACTGCGGGTACGGGTACCCGTGCGGCGTCCGACCGGGCCGGGCCTGCGGGTGCCCCTGCGCGGGAGGGCGGGGAGCGTAGGGATGTCCGTGGGGCGGGCTCCCGGCGCCGCCCCCCGCCGGTCCGCCGTACCCACCGCTGCCGTAACCGCTCATGCCCGAACCCCCGATGACTGACCCGATCGAACCCAGGCATCCTAGGCCGGGCGCCGGGCGCCGGGCGCCGAGCGTTGAGAGAGCGGACCCTGCCCCGGGTACGGCTGCCGGGGAGGGCCCGCTCCTGCCTCCCGATCCGCTCTCACGGACCGGGAACCCGTCAGGGCGCCCAGGGCGCCTCCAGGGACCATCCGCTGTCGGCGGTGAACGTCTGCGGGCGGTCGAAGCCGCCGCCGCCACCGCCGGAGGCGATGTACACGGCGGAGTCGAAGTGGCGCAGGTACGAGCCGGGGATGTTCAGGGACTCGAGCGTGACGCCGGACCCGCCCACACCCGGCCGGGCGCAGAAGGTGGCGTCCTGGCGGAAGAGCGCCGTGCCGTCGTCGGTCGCGGTGCGTACCCGGCTGTCGGCGTGCCGGAGGAACCGGCCCGGGTAGTTGACCGACTCGAACGAGTAGCAGGACGACTCGGCCAGGCCGCGCCGGACCGTGAACGTCGCGTCCTGCTTCAGCAGCGCGGTGCTGCCCGCGCCGACGACCTCGGTCCAGGCCTGGCTGTCGGCGTGCCGCAGATAACGGTCGGTGTGACCCCAGGTGGTCACCCGCAGCGACCGCCGGACGTCGGTGGGCAGCACGACGGAGCTGCGCCAGAGCGCGGGTTCCGCGGTGTTCCAGGTGGCGTCGGCGGCGAAGGAGGAGGCCGTGTCCCAGGGATTCGGCCCGCCGCTGCGGGCGAGGTGCACGGCGTCGGCATAGTGCCGCAGGTACGAGCCGGGGAAGTTCAGCGACTCGTACGACGTGCCTCCGGCGGCGAGGCCGGTGCGGGCACACCAGGTGGCGTCGGCGGCGTACGTGCCTCCCGTGTCGGCGTCGACGCGTACCCGGCCCCCAGCGTGCCGCAGGTGACGGCCCGGTTGGTTCACCGACTCGAAGGAGTGGCAGCGCGGGTCCGCGAGACCGGGGACGGTCCGGAACGAGGCGTCCTGACGGGCGCCGTCGGAGGACGCTCCCGTCAGCACGTCGGTTCGGGCGGCCGAGTCGGCGTGTCGCAGGTACCGGTCGGTGAAGCCGGGCGTGGTGACCCGGAAGGAGCGGACGTGGCCGAGGGTGAGGCCCGGCGTGGCGTTGAGGTTGCGGGAGGCGGCGACGAGGGCGCCGTGGGCCGCGCGCAGCCGGGCGGCGTCGACCTTCTGGACCCGCCGGTCGTAGGTGAGCAGGCCGTTGTACTCGCCTTCGACGTCGGTGATCTCGGTGTAGACGTAGGCGGAGACGCCCTTGGTGACCATGAGCTGCTGCGTGTCGCGGACCATCCCGGTGTACCGGTCGTTGAGCTGCGCGGCGCTGGACACCTGCTCGTAGGCGAAGAACTGGCCGTTGGGGCTGTACTCGTGGCCGGGGGTGCGCAGCCCGATGCCGCCGAACTCGCCGAGGACGGAGACCCGTGTGGCGGACGGCCGAGGGCCGTCCGGACCGGTGTAGACATGCCAGTCGATCATGTCACCGGTACCCGGATCACCCTTGGACGCGCAGCAGTTGTACCCGCTGTGCGCGTTCATCAGCCGTGTGGGGTCCTGGCTCTCCAGCTCGGTGGTGACGCGCCGGGTGTCGTCCAGGTTCCACTCTCCCCAGCCCTCGTTGAACGGCACGTAGCTGACGACGGCGGGGGAGAACCGGTGCTCGTCGATGATCTCGCGCGCCTCGGTCTCGAACTGGGAGATCTGCGCCGGGGTGCGGTTGGCGTCGAAGGCGGGCGTGGACGGGATGTCCTGCCACACCAGCAGGCCGAGCCGGTCGGCGTGGTGGTACCAGCGGGCGGGCTCCACCTTGATGTGCTTGCGCACCATGTTGAAGCCGAGTTCCTTGTGCTTCTGGAGGTCGAAGGCGAGGGCCGCGTCGGTGGGGGCGGTGTAGAGGCCGTCGGGCCAGAAGCCCTGGTCGAGCGTGCCGATCTGGAAGACGAACTCGCCGTTGAGCGTGGGGCGCATGACACCGTTGACGAGTTTCTTGCCGATCTCGCGCATCCCGAAGTAGCTGGTGACGGTGTCGACGCCCGCACCCGAGGCGTTGCGCAGGGTGACCCGCAGGTCGTACAGGAAGGGGTCGTCGGGCGACCAGCGCCGGGCGTTCGGTACGGGGACGGAGAACTCGGTGAAGCCGCCGGTGGCGGTGCCGACCGTCTGCGTGCCGTTCAGTGCCTCGGCGAGGACGGTGTGGCCGCTGACGTCGCCCCGGGTGAAGACCCGTACCCGCGCGGTGTTGGTCGCGAGGTCGGGCCTGATGTCGACCGAGTAGATCGACGACGTGGGGGTGGGCTCCATCCACACGGTCTGCCAGATGCCGGACGTGGGCGTGTAGAAAATTCCGCCGGGGTTGTTGACCTGCTTGCCGACGGGCTGCTTCTCGCCGCGCCCGTCGGTCGGGTCGTACACGCGGACGATCAGCTCGTTCGCTCCGGCGCGGAGCTGCGGGGTGATGTCGACCTCGAAGCGGTCGTAGCCTCCCCGGTGGCTGGTCACGCGGGTCCCGTTGACCCAGACGGTGGCCTCGTGGTCGACGGCACCGAAGTGCAACTGCACGCGCCGGCCGGCCCAGTTGTCGGGGACGGTGAAGGCGCGGCGGTAGAACATCAGGTCGCGGTTGTCGTTGCGCATGATCCCGGACAGCGCCGACTCCACCGGGTACGGGACGAGGATGCGCTCGGGCAGGGTCTGTCCGAGCGGCGGCGCGGCGTTGCGGTCGACGTTGCCGAAGCTGTCGGTGGGTGGGTTGAGGAACTCCCACTCCCCGTTGAGGGACTTCCAGTCGGGCCGCGTCATCTGGGGACGCGGGTACTCCGGGAGCGGATTCGTGGTGGACACCTGATCGGTCCACGGAGTGGTCAGTGGCGGCGTCTTGGGGGTGACGGCGGCGGAGGCGGTGGTGATTCCGGTGAGGACGAGGCCTCCGGCCATCACCAACAGGGCCGCCAGGCACGCGACGATGCGTCGCATCGAACTCCTCCTGGGCGGGACGGCGCCCGGATCCCGGCATGCCGAAGGGCCGTCCGGCCGGTCGACGAGCTGGATTCCGTGCGGAGTTGGCGAGCGGCTGGTGCGAGGGGCAGGCGCCCCGGCCCTCGGCTGTGACCGAGGTGTGGGGGAACCTAACATGAAACAGTTCTCCACGGAATCACCCAGGAATCCAAAATAATCAAACATTTCCTCTCGCATGATCCATTGATGTGAGCGCTCTCAAGCCGGATGCGGTCTGCGGAAGTGCGGAGGCGGCCCCGGAGGCAGGGCGGACGCTCGCCTCGGTGGTGGTGGGGCTCACCCTGGAGGCCCTGGTCGCCTCGGCTCTCCTCGCCGGGGACTCCGCCTCCGCCCTGACCTGGGCGGAACGTGCCCGTACGTCCAGAGCCGTTCCGCGGCGCGCGGCGGCCCGCCCCGGAACCCGGGCTCCCCTGACCCGGCCGCAGCAGCCGAGTCCCAAGCGCTAGCGGCCGCCGCCTCTCGGAACTTCACCCCAAGGCCTTGATCGCTGGCCCCGCGAACAACATGATCATCTGCAGGCGACGGAGTCGGGCGAAGCTGATCGAGGCCGATGGAGCTGATCGAATCAATGAGACGCAAACGCCGCTACACCGATACGCCGCGATTCCGATACTCCGACGAGACGCAACTGCAGAACGGTGACGCCACACATGCGAGTCAAAGCCTTCGACCACCTGGTTCTCAACGTGACCGACGTCGACAGAGCCCTCGGTTTCTACACGGGAACGCTGGGCCTCGCGCCCGAGCGGGTCGAGGAGTGGCGGGCGGGGAAGGTCTCGTTCCCGTCCGTGCGCATCGACGAGAGCACGGTCATCGACCTCTTCTCGCGCCCCCGGGGCGAGTCCAACGTCGACCACATCTGCCTGGTCGTGGACCCACTGGACTGGCAGGAGGTCATCGACTCAGGGACGTTCGACGTCCTTGAGGGTCCCGTTCCGCGCTGGGGCGCCCGCGGCTCGGCCCAGTCGGTCTACGTGAAGGACCCGGACGGCAACACGGTGGAGCTGCGCTGGTACCCGCAGGACTCCGAAGACCAGGCGGCCGGCTGACGGAGGACTCTTCGTGCGAGGACCGCGACTCCCCTCCGCGATCCGACCACGGCCAGGGGCACGACGGCGATGACGAACCGACCGCGAGGCGAACGCCTGACGTCTCCTGCTGCTCCCGCCTCTGCCGCCGGCGACGGCCGGCAGAGGCGGGAGGTCGGGGCACGGGGACGGATGCCCGCCCCCGGGCATCAGGGTTGCCCGTCCTACCTTCTTGGTGGGTTCGAACTGGTCATTCTTAGGATCAGCGCAGCCCAGGGGCTCTGGGTTTGGCTCGTTGCCTGTTGCAGTCGGTATGGCTCAGGACTTGTCTGGCTCGCGGACGTCACCTGGGAACGTCCCTTCCAGCAGACTGGGTCATCTGGGTCGACTCCACCGTCGTTCGCGCGCATCACCACGCGGCCGGTACCCGCACCGATCCGCCTCCGGCTCCGGGACCAAAGGGGCCGCAGGGATGGAACACCAGACGCGACGCCGCAGCAGAGCCTGGTCGCCCGCGTGGTGGAGGTGATGTGAGAGCGGAGCGCCTGAGCCGCTCGCGGGGCGGGTTCATCAGCAAGCTCCACCTGAGCGCAGACGGCCGCTGCTGCCCGCTGTCCCTGATCGTCGCGCCAGGACAGCGGGCGGACTGCACCCAGTTCAAGCCGGTCCTGGGGAAGATCCGAGTGCCCAGACCGGGCCTGGGACGACCACGCAAGAAGCCCGACAGCCTCGCCGCTGCAGGGCTACGGCAAAGGTCCCGTTCGCGGGTACCTGCGACGGCGGGGAATCCGCCACGCGATCCCGGAGAAGACCGACGGCCAGACGGCCCGCCTGCGCAAAGGTGCACGCGGGGAACGGCGGCCCGGCTTTGATGAAAACTGCTACGAGAAGCGCAACATTGTCGAGCGGGCGATCAACCGCATGAAACGGTCCCGGGCGGTCGCGCCTCGCTACGACCAGCGCGGATACGTCTTCCTCGGCACCGCCACCGCGGCAGCCGTCATGATCTGGCTTCGGGCATGAACTGCTACGCGACCCAGCAGTAGACGCCCTGGTTCTGGCGGCGGGCGCTGCTGACAAGAGCCGCCAGCTCGCCCACGATCACATCGGCGATCTCCGTTCCGATGACCTCGCCGTCCTCCGCACGCAGCCGGGTCCACGAGGCGGCGACTTCGCGCAACCTGGCGTGCCCGGCGTCCGCGAGTGCAGTGGACAGGCAAGGAGAGAGCGCGAAGACGACGCACCCGTCGTTGTCCTGGCCGGCGACGATGCGGGGCTCACCGGCTTCCAGCAGGTCGTCGAAGCTGCCACCGGTCAGAAGGCATTCCCATTCCAGCACGGCCTCTTCGGGATCGAAGTTACCGAAGGAGAGCGACTCGAATGCCCGTCCCGGCCCGGTCTGGAGGGCCAAGCCCGCTGACGTGTCGTCCGGCGCCACGAAGAACTTCACGATGATGCTCACCGGGGCATCATGCCCGACTGCCTACAGCCATGATCGGCCGGACAAGTCCTAGAGAACTTGGCCTTGATCGCTCTATAACTCATCGTCGGCGAGGTCGTCTGCGGGACCGAAATGACGACGAGCCGGCGCAGGGAATCGTGCCCGAGATCTGGGCTGGACTGGACATCGGTAAGAAGCACCACCACGCAGTGGTCATCGACGCCGACGGCAAGGGGCTGCTGTCCCGCCACGTGATGAACCACGAGGCCGAGCTGCTCGCTGCTCGGAGACGTCCTGGAGATATCGTCCACCACCTACCGCGGTGACGGAAAGACCGATGCCCGCGACGCCTCTGTCATCGCCGATCAGGCCCGCATCCGCCGCGACGTCAGCGTGCTCCGCCCCGGCGACGGCATCGCCCTCGACCTGCGACTCCTCACGCCCCGGCGCCTGGACCTCGTCCACTCGTGGCCGCCCACAATGACGAAGTGGCCGACCTGCGCCGACCCCGCCGCTACCATCCGGCCTCCAACGCGCCCTCTACTTCTCGACTCAGGTCAGCGTGTTCTTCTACCCGGTCCCGAAGGCGTACTACGACCGAATGGGGAAGGAAGGCAAGGGACAGAAGCAAGCCGTCTCTGCCCTCGCGCGCCGACGCGTCAACGTCCTCTGGGCCACGATCCGCGATCACGCGCCCTTCCCAGCGGCCCCGGCCCTCGCCCGAGCCGCTTGGCAGCTGGCATTGGGAAGTTGTCGCGTCAGCGTGAGCCGCCGCGCGCCTGGGTTTCCGCCTCGGACTTGAGGTCGCGCAGCCAGGTCTCCAGGCCTTCGCGGAGGAGCTGGGTCGCGACGGGGACGTTCGCCTCGACCTCGGCGCCGGTGTGGGTCTCCTCCGTCCGTACGAGGACACCGCCCCTGACCTTGGTGAAGGTCCACACGTGGACGCCGTCGATGCGCAGTCCTTCGCCGATCGCGGGACCGGTCCAGCGGATGCACGCCTCACGCTCGATCTGACGGACCGTCGACGTGATCTCCAGGCTGGTGGCGGGAGTCGACGGGTTGGGAGGTACCGGCATCGTCCACCGGAACGCCGAGCCCTTGCGGAGTGGGCCGTGGTCGAGTCGCTGCACGGACTCGAGAGGGGTCTGCCAGGACGGCCAGCGCTCCACATCGGTCTGGATCTTCCAGACCGTACGCAGCGGAGCGGCGATGACGACATCGGTCCGATGACGCACGAGGGCGTCGGGGTCGACGCCCTCGCCACGGCAGGTGAGGGGCGCGTCCGGACGGGAGGCGTGTGGGGCGGCGGAGTCGGTCGCCCCGGAGGATGTGGCGGCGGTGCTCAGGAGGCCGAGTGCGAGCGGGATGGATAACAGGGCGGTGCGGATGCCGGACATGGGGGTCCCCTCTGTCAGTCGTGAGTGTGAGCATCACCTGTTTGAAAGATACTCACGCGCTAGTTAGAAGTTGTAACGCCCGCCGAAGTGACGCGTCAACAGGTGCGTGATAACTTCTCACCCTCTCGTGAGGGTGTATCTGAACGGACGGGGTGGTGGCCGACCATGGCGACGACAGGTACGAGCACTCCGCGTGAGCGCTACCGGGCCCAGGTCAGGGCCGAGATCACCCGGCACGCCTGGGAGCAGATCGCCACGGCGGGGGCGTCCGCTCTCTCCCTCAACGCGATCGCCAAACAGATGGGCATGAGCGGGCCGGCGCTCTACCGCTACTTCGCCAGCCGCGACGACCTCATCACCGAACTCGTCCGGGAGGCCTACCGGAGCCTCGCCGACACCCTCGGTACCGCCGCCTCCTCCGGCGCCGACCTGGCCGCCCTCGCCCACGTCCTGCGGGACTGGGCCGTGACGGATCCGCAGCGGTACTTCCTGGTCTACGGCACACCCATTCCGGGCTACCGAGCGCCCGAGGACATCACCGCCGTCTCCTCCGAGATCATGACGATCCTGCTCGACGCGGGCCGCGAGCTGACTCCGAACACGGCACTCACGCCCTTCGACGCCCATCTGGCGAGCCACCGGGACTGGGCCGGCGACCACCCCGCCCCGCCCGGTGCCCTTCACCGGTTCCTGACCTTCTGGACCCGCCTGCACGGTGTCCTGTCACTGGAGCTCGCCGGCCACTTCACCGGCATGGACTTCGACCCCGCCTTGCTCTTTACGGCCGAACTGGACGGTCTTCTGTCACCCCGCTCCTGAGACTGTGGGCGGGGTGGCACCTCCTGCCGACCGCAGGGCTCGCCGTCGTGCACCCGTGGAGGCCGCTGCTGCCGAATGAGGGTGTCAGGCCATGCCTCCCAGGTCTCCGAGGAAGGCGGCACCACTGATGCGGAAGGACCGCTGATGAACCGACGTGACGACGGTGGGGAGCCGACGGGGAGGCAGCCCGACGTCCGCCACTGCAGGTGGACCGTGGCGTACGATGGTGGTCGCCCGGACCAGTCACACGCGTGCGCACACGCCGCCACAACGCCCACCGTGCCGGACAAGCCGGCCCACGGCTGCGCCGAGTGCCTTTCCTCCGGCGGGAGGTGGCGACGGTTGCGCTGGTGCACGACGTGCGGGCACGTCGGGTGCTGCGACAGCTCGCCGGGCCGCCACGCGTACCAGCATCACGAGGCGACCGGACACCCCGTCGTCCTCTCCCTCGCGGCGGACGAGGACTGGGCCTGGTGCTTCGAGGACGAGGTCTTCCTGGTCCACGGGCCACCTCCAGAAACACCGAGCGGCACACCGCGCGGAGGACCAGACCTGAGTGGACCGGACCGGCCCTGAGCGGGGCCGAGCCAAGCAGTCCGGCCCGGCCTGGACCTGAACCGTGCGGAGCCATGGAGATATGGCGGAGTGGTCGCACGGACGGATGTACCCCACTGTGGCGACGGGCTGTCACCGCGCACGTCAGCGTCCCGCGCCGCGCCTCACATCGGCCAGGACCTCACGCGCCGCGCGGGTGCCCGAGGCGAGGGCGCCCTGGAGGGAACCCGTGGCGCGATGGTCACCGCACACGTACCGGCCCGGTGAGACGCGCGTGGTCTGTGAGAGGGGGTGGGGTCCGGGCATCGCGGGCAGGGCGTCGTGAACCGTGACCTGGTGGACGAGCTCCCACGCTCCTGTATCCGTCTCGTACACCTCGCCGAGCGCACGGACCACGGCCGCCACCGCCTGAGCGTCGGGCGTGCCCAGAACCGAGGTGGACACCAGCGCCCTGCCGTCGGGGGAGTAGTGAGGATGAACGGCGGTGAGGACACAGCTGTTCAGGAATCGGCGTCGTGAGTCGATCACGAGGACGGGCTCGGCCAAGGGCGGGTGCGCGGCCGCGTGGTAGAGGGTGGTGACGGTCCGTCCACGCGGTACGGCAAGCCCCGGAAGGAGCTCGGCGGCGGCCCGTTGTCCGGTCGCGACGACGACGGTGGGGGAGCGGACCTCGGCGCCGTCGCTGAGCGTCACCCCCTCCGGAGCGAGAGTCGCTACGGGGCTGCCGGTCCTCAGCACGTCCGGGGGCAGAGCGGAGGCGAGTTGAGCGGGGACCGCGCCGATGCCGCCGGCGGGAAGGCACAGCGTGCCGCGCAGCATGCTCCGCCACACGAGATGGAAGAAGCGGGCGGACGTCTCCAGATCGTCCTCGAGGAAGACCCCGGAGAGGAAGGGCCGGAAGAACGTCTCCACCAGTTCGGGGGAGACGCCGGCCTCGGCCAGGGCCGTGAGTGTCGTGCCGTCGGGCCGGGACCGCAGCCGTGCCGCCGGGGCGAGAACGTCGTGTGCCGTCATCGCGCCGAGTGCAAGCAGGTCACGGCCTGATGCCAACCGTCCGGGCAGGAGGTCACGGCTCTCACGGAAGCGCCGACTGGGATCGGTGAACCGCATCATCCCGTCGTCGGTGTGCACCAGGACGCCGGGTGTGAAGGGCCGCAGTCGCAGCGCCCGCAGGTCGAGGCGCCGCTTCACCTGGGGATAGGACGTGTTGAAGACCTGGAATCCGCGATCGACGGTGAACCCCGCGACCCGGTCCGTACGCATCCGCCCGCCCACGGTGCCGTCAGCCTCCAGCAGCCGCACGCGCAACCCGGCAGCGGTCAGGTCCGCCGTGCAGGCGAGCCCGGCGGCCCCGGCCCCGACGACCGTCACGTCGTACCGCTCGTCGTCCGTCAGTGCCATACCCGCAGTCACTCCTCGTACGTCGTGCCGGGCTTCACGCCGGCCGTCCAAGATCGCCCCAGGGCCCGTCACGTTACGTGGGGCGGGCCGCCGCAGAACCGGGGCGCGCCGCTCCGACCGCCCTCGTCGGAGAAGCCCTCGCGATGCCCCGGCCGAGACGACCGCATCCCCTTGAGGCTGCGGCATTCGGGGTATTCCTCTCTCCGCTTCATCACATAGTCGGATCGTCGATGTCGTACGGGCATGACAACCCACGCGCAGGTCCAGGAACACCCGTCGCGACCTCGAACCCGGTCCGCCAAGCCCACGCTCCCCTCGCCGACGGAAAGAGCGGCACTGCGCCGGGCATGGCATCTGTCCGAGCGTCAGGTCGCCGAAGCCTTCGGCGTGACGGCCACGACCGTACGGTCGTGGGAAGCGGGCCGCACGTCGCCCACCGGAAGACGACGCGTCGCTTACGCCACCTTCCTGAGCGGACTCGCCTCCGGCATGGCTTCCGGGCGGATCCAGTCGCCTGCACATGCACCCCGAGCGGAGGTACGGGACCGCTCGCGGCGGCAGAGCGTCGACGCACCCCGGAACTCCACTGCCCCGGAGGTCCCTGGCGCTCCCGTGCCGGCACAACGCGTCGCCCGGCGCTCCGTAGACCTCAAGGGACTGTCCGTGGGAAGCGGCTTCGATCCGGTCTCCCCAGAGCGACGGCGCAGGCTGCGTCTGGCGGCTGCGGCCGTGGGCGTGTGGTCGGTTGCCCTGCACCTCATCCTGACGATGCCGCCACCACATCTCTGAACCCCGGCCGGGCCTACCACCGGGTGGCCAGGCGCCGAGGCGGCAGGGCCACCCGGACCGGAGCAGCCCGTACGGAAGACCGGTCACACCAGCCCCGTGACGGTGACGCTCACCCGCGCCGCTCCGACCGTCTGCGCCGGAAGCAGCGCGGCGAGGCGGACCTCGACGGCCGAACGGGCGGCCCGTGCGACATCCACGGCACGATTGGACCGCAGGGCGACGAGACGGACCTCCACCTGCAAGGGCGAGGTGCCGTCTCCGCCGCGCAGCCGGACTCCAGCGGAGGACAAGGAAGCGGCCGTCGCCCGTGAGGCGAACGGGAGACCGTCGCGCAGCAGCCCCGACAGACCCGGTCTCAGGAAGGCCACCCCGGGCACGTTCCGGGCTGTGCGGGCGATGTCGTCCGCGAGCGCGGCACGCGTGAGGGGCTTGGACCGAGTCACGACTCACGGCCTTCCTGGTCACCTGTGGGACCGACGAGATCACTGATGAGGATGTCCACCGGCGAAAGGGACATGCCGAGCTCGCGCGTGGCCGCCGCTCGGACCGCGGCTCGGATCCGTTCGGCGATCTCGGGCAGTACGCCGTCCGCGGGTGCGTGCACCTCCATCCGGACCCTGACGTCCAGGGCGTGCGGCGGGAGCTCCAGACGACAGGAGCCCGCGCGGACACCGGGAATCGTCTCGGCCGCCTCACGGAGAGTGCGCGCGGCGACCGCTTCCATGATCGAAAGGTTCTCCGAGGGATCGCCGAGCGGGAGCGGCCGTCCCGGCCGCAGTTCGAGCCGCACGACGTCCATGACCCGACGCGTCAACGCGGTCACGTCCGCGCCCGTCGGCTCTGTGACCTCCCGTAGCCCGTGCACGGCCGACTCCAGCCGTTCCAGGTCCTCCACCTCGTGACGACAGTGTTCACAGGTCGTCAGATGGGCGTCGTGATCCTGCCTCTCCCATCGGTCCCAGACCTCGGAGAGCAGCCGCCCGCAAGGCAGCCGGGCGTCCTCGTCGCCGGTGTCGTCCGCCGGCGGGGTGACGTGCGTGTTCATCGCCAGGCCCCCAGTGCTTGTGTCAGACAGCGTCGTGCACGGAAAACGCGGGCTCGTACGGCCTCCTGGCTGATGCCGACCGCCTCCGCGATGAATTCATAGGACTGACCGTCCAGTTCCCGCAACACCCAGCAGGCGCGTTGCTCGGCGGACAGCAGATCCAGGGCGTCGCGCAGCTCCCGCACCGCGTCCCGCCCCTCGGCGATTCTCGCGGGCGACACCGTGTGCTCGGCCGCCGCGACGTCGCCCGCCGCTTCCAGCGGCACCGCGGCGGTCCTGCCCCGCAGCACGTTGAAACACCGGTTGGTGACGATGCGGTAGAGCCAGGTGCCGAAGGCGGACCGGCCCTGGAACTCGGGCAGTCTGCGCCATGCGCTGATGAATGCCTCCTGAACAGCGTCCTCCGCTTCCGTACGGCTGCCGAGCAAGCGGGTCGCGAGCCCCAGCAGCATGTGTGTGTGGCGCTCGACGAGCACGGCGAACGCCTCCTCGTCACCCTCCGCCGCTCTGGTCACGAGCAGGACCTCGTTCTCGGCGTGGCCGATGTCCGCTGGCGTGATGCCTGTGCCGACGCCCGTCACTGGGCTCCTCTCCTTCGCCTTCACCGGTGAGACACCGATGGGCCGCACTCGTTACGGAGTACTTCGTGGCAGGCGTCAACGCGGATGCGCGGCCCCACGCTGCGAACGCGGATGCCCGGCGGACGTCACCCCGAACTCCCGAGCGGCGCACACCGTCGAGGCGGCCTGCCGGCCGACCCGCGAGGCAGGCGGGGAGAACTCGTCGTGATTTCTGCGTCACAGTTCCGCGCGGCACGGGTCGGTACGGGTGAGAACGCTTCAGCGACGCATACGAGAGGGAACATCATGACGACGACCACCGCGACAGCCTCCAAGAACGCGTCCGTCCCGCAGAACGCCCGGGACGGACAGGCACTTGCCGCCACGCCGGGAGAGCACCGGCAGACCGATCGGCCCGCGGACCAGCCGATCCGCGAGCGCGGCCGGACAGCGATCGGCGATGTGGTGGTCGTGAAGGTGGCGGGCATGGCAGCCCGTGAGATCCCGGGGGTGCACGACATGGGAGGCGGTCTCTCCCGAACCCTCGGCGTGGTGCGGGACCGGGTGCCGGGCGGGCGGCCGAACGTGGGGCGCGGAGTGAAGGTCGAGGTCGGCGAGCGACAGGCGGCCATCGATCTGGAACTCGTCGTGGAGTACGGCGTCGCCATCACGGACGTGGCGCAGGACGTGCGGGAGAACGTCGTCGTCGCCGTCGAGCGCATCACCGGACTGGAGGTCGTCGAGGTGAACATCTCCATCAATGACGTCCACCTGCCGGAGGACGACAACGAGGCACCCGTCGACTCACGGGTGGAGTGAGCACACAGTCGAACATCTCTTCACGAGTGGAACGAGGAACGTGACATGAGCAAGGCGTTCACGGGAATGGTAGCCGGCATCGCCCTGGCCTTCGCGGCCGTTCTCGGAGGGGCGGGGGCGTTCCTGCTCGTGGCCGCGCTGGGCGGCCTGGGCTGGGCGATCGGTGCCTGGTTCGACGGTGGCGGCCGGGTCCGGGATCTGCGGGAGACCGTCGAGCGGGTCCGACGATGACGGCGGCAGGATACCGAGGCACCACCCGCGTCTCGGAGAAGGCGGTACGCACGATCGCCGTCCGCGCGGCCACGGAGGCGCTGCCCGTCGGGAGCACGCCGAACAGGGCCTCGGTGAAGGTACGGGGAGGCCGGGCGCACGTGCACCTCGACGTGCGCCTGCACCGCCCGGACGCACTGGCCGTCACGGTAGGGGACCTGCAGGAGTACGTGGCCGAGCGCACACGGAACCTGACGGGCCTTCACTGCGGACGACCGGGTGTCCGGGTCACCGGGCTGACCTTGTCCTCACCTGAGACGCCATCCCCGTCGGCGGCCACGGCGACCACGGCGAGCGGCACCGCAGCAACGCCACGGACACCCAGAAGGCGCTGGTCGCAGCGTCGGCTTCCTGCCGCGATCCTGTCCCTGGCGGGCTCAACGGCCTTCGGTGCCGTGGCGCTGGACGTCAGTAGGGTCCGTTTTCAGGGACGCCCGGCGGCAGCCTGGCGGAGAACTCTGGTCAGTTGGGCGGCCGACATCGAGACAGAACCCCTGGTGTCTGCACTCGCGGCCGGATCGGCCCTTGTCGCCGGGGTCCTCCTGATGCTCGTGGCGCTGCTTCCGGGGCATCGACGACGATGGACGATCTCCTCGGCACCGGCTCTGAGCGCCTCCGTCGACCGAACGGTCGTCGAGACCCTCCTCCGTGATGCCGTGGGTGCGGTGAGCGGCATCGGGCCGGTCACGGTGCGGGTGAGCAGACGCACCGCCGCCGTACGAGCCACGCTGACGTTCGGGGACCAGGAAGCGGCCCTCGCCGAAGCACAGCACGCCGCTCACCAGGCACTCGCAACCTGCCGGCTGGCGCGCCCACCCCGATTGCGCCTCTCCGTCCACAGCGCTACCTCAGACGTTCCGCTGCCGGGTGACCGGTCAGCGCCTCAGCCGAGCGGCCCGTCACTTGCTCCCGGCCCCTCTCCCGCACCAGTGCCCGCGCCGGGATCCGCATCCGCCCGCTTCCACGCTCCCAGAACGCCGAAGGACGACACACCGCCGATCACGATCCATGAAGGCGCCGACTTGTGACACCACGACACCTCACCGCGCTCAACCGCACTTTCCTCGCCGTCGCCGGCCTGGCGTCGCTCGGATTCGCCGTCCTCCTCGCAAGCGTCCACCGCGCGCCGGCCGCGTCCTGGTGGCCCGACCAGGCCTCGCGCGCTTTCGGATCCGCCACGGAGGTCCTGGCCGAACTCCGAGCCCAGGAGTGGTGGCCCGCATGCGTGGTCGGGGCGGCGACCGTGGCCTCCTCACTCCTCGCCCTGTGGTGCCTACGGCAAGCAAGTCGCGGCACCCGCGCGAAGCTCCCCCTCGCGACCCGTGACGCGGTCACGCTCCGCAGAGCGCTGGAGAGAGCCGTCACCGAGGAGGCACTGACGACATCCGCGGTGGACGGCTGCAGGTCCCGGATCACCCGCGATGGCCGCGACCTGCGACTGCGCATGACGATCACACTCCAACGCGATGCCTCCCTCGACAGCGCTCTCCCCGCACTCGATCTGCTGCTGGCCCGACTCAACGAAACCCTCACCCCGCAGCAGGTGAGAGCAGACATCCACTTCGTCTCCGCCCGCAACCGGCTGCGGACCAGACTGCGCTGACAAATCCCGACGGGAAGTGCGACGAGGCGCGTCCGGCCTGCGTCCGCCGCCGGCATCCACGACACGACTTCACAGCGCATGCGACGCAATTGCGTGTCACCCGAGGCGGATCCTGTCCTGCCCGTCTGTGCGCCGAAGTGCCTCCTGTGCCGGGCAGCTCACACCGACGGCGCAGTCCGCCGACCCGAGAATGTGTCACGAACCGGGAGCGTCAGCGACGACCACTCGGCATTCGAGTGGCAATCGCCAGGTCACCGAGGTGAGACCGGTCCTCAACTGGCCGTTGGAGCGCATCGTTTCTGCGCTTGAGCACCCCCGTGATCCGCTGTCCGGCATTGGAGTGAGACGCCGTGTCTCGTCGCCCGCGGTGGCGTTTGACCGGCCGACGGGCACTTCCTGGCACGTCATTCGGAGATCTTGAGGAGTAGCTATGCGTTCTCTCGCCGCATCCGTTCTGGCCGTGGGCATCCTGCTGGGCGGCGCCGGTGCCGCGCTCGCCAACGACGGAGTCGGAATCGGGAACTTCTCCGCCGGTGGCGCCGGCTTCACTTCGCACTGCTCGGTGACCGGCGTTCCGGCCGTGTACGGAACGATCTTCACCGGTTCGTGTTCGGAAGCGGGCTGGGAAGAGGGCGCGGAGTTCTCCTACCTCGGCGCCCACTGACCTGCGGCCGGCACGGCAACAGGTACAGCTCAGAAAGACCCACGCATCCCGTGCCACTGCACGGCCTGCGGCAACGGCCCGCCCTCGCACGCGAGAGCGGGCCGGTTTGTGACGTGAGGTCCCGCCTCCGGCCTGAGCGGGCACTGAACTTAGGCTGATTCGTCCGGCGGGCCCGCTAGAGCGCGGTGTAGACGGCTGCGATCCACCGCCGACCGCCGACCGCCGACCGCCGACCGCCGACCGCCGACCGCTGGCTGGGCGGCAGCCGGTCTTCACCACGCGGTCCAGGCCGTAGCGCACGGGCTCAACCTCGCCTTGGCCGTATGAACCGCCCGGCCGGGACTTCGACTCTGGACTGCCCAGGTACGAAATTGGGCAACGCGCTTAGAGCCAGCCCTTCTTCCTGACGACGAGGAATGTGCCGAGGGACGCCAGGAGGACGGTGCCGATGAGGATCGGGAGAGCGAAGAAGTTGTCGAAGCCGTATTCGTTGAGGTGCTCGAAGTTGGCGCCGGGGATAGCGGCGAAGGTGGAGGGGATGACGAACATGAGGGTGATCGCCGTGAGCTTGCGGTTCTCCACCGTCGACTTGACCTGATCTTCCGTCAGAGTGTTCAGGTGGTCCATGTCCTTGTTGAATTCGCGCAGTTCGTCGCGGATCTCGTGCAGGACCGCCAGGGTCAGTTCCTGGTCGAGGGCGTTCGGGCGCACGGTCGTGTTGGTGGTGTCGTTCGTGTGGACAGTCATAGCGGGGCTTCTTTCTTCTGTATGAGTGAGGGAAGGGGCCGATCCGGCATGCGGGCGGAATGCGCACACGGCGGTGCGGGCCCATGAAGGCCTGCAGTGGGCGGAGTGGGCGGTATGGGCATGCGGAATCCCGGCTGCGGCGAGCCAGGGGTGTGCCCGAGCAGAGAGGGGGTGCCGTCAGGCGCGGGTTCGGGCTTGCCGGGCAGGGCGAGGCCACCGCCGGGCGACGGGAGAGAAGGAGGTGTGGCTGCGCGAGGACGCGGTCAGAGCGTGGCGGAGCCTGAGGCGACGCGGCGCGGGGGGTTCACGGGACTCGGACTGTGATCCATCGGGCGATCGCCTCCTCTCGGCCGGGCGTACGGCATACGCGGTCGCGGCCATCAGCAGCGGAGAGCGAATCGGCATTCTCCGGGCGGCGACGCCTCAACGGTAACAGCAGCTCAGGGCCGTAATCCGGGACTTTGGTCCCAGCGGGCGGGCCCAAGGTCCTTGAGCGTGTGGTGGGCCTCGGCGGTGTTCCTCCGCAGACCACTTCGGCACCCGTGTCGGAACTGATGGTTGTCCCGCAGCGGCACAGGACCCAGTTGCAGACCGTGTTCATCGGCCGCCCTGCCACCCCGAATCTCGGCTGCCATCTGCGCCGCGCGGGGCATGACCCTTCGTGCGTCGTCCCAGCCGGCGACCGCGAGAAGACGGCCCATGGGCGTACTGGTCTCGCCGGCGCGTGAACGGGCCCCCGATCGTGATCGGGGGCCCGTCGTCCCTACTTCTGCCTCCTGGTCACGCCCGGCGCAGTGCGGAGCGGCCGGCGTAGCGTGCCGCGTCGCCGAGCTCCTCTTCGATCCGGATCAGTTGGTTGTACTTCGCCGTGCGGTCGGACCGCGAGAGCGAGCCGGTCTTGATCTGACCGCAGCCGGTCGCCACGGCCAGGTCCGCGATCGTGGTGTCCTCCGTCTCGCCCGAGCGGTGTGACATGACGGCGGTCCAACCCGCCTGGTGGGCCGTGGCCACCGCGGCCAGTGCCTCGGTCAAGGTCCCGATCTGATTGACCTTGACCAGGACCGAGTTGCCGACGCCGGTGCGGATGCCCTCGCGCAGCAGTGCCTCGTTGGTGCAGAACACGTCGTCACCGGTGAGCTGGCAACGGTCGCCGACGCGGGCGGTCAGCTCACGCCAGCCGTCCAGGTCGTTCTCCGCCATGGGGTCCTCGATGGAGACGACCGGGTAGGCGTCGATGAGCTTGGCCAGGTAGTCGGCGTGCTCGGACGGGGTACGGCGTACGCCCTCGCCCGTGTAGTCGTACACCCCGTCGTGGAAGAACTCCGACGACGCCGGGTCCATGACCAGGCCGATGTCCGTCCCGGGGAGGTAGCCGGTGCGCTCGATGGCGGTCGTCACGAAGTCGAGCGCCTCCTCTGCCGTACGGAGAGCGGGCGCGAAGCCACCCTCGTCGCCGACGCCCGTGGAGTGACCCGAGGCCAGCAGATCGCGGCGAAGGGTGTGGAAGACCTCGCTGCCCATACGGACGGCTTCGGCGAAGGTGTCCGCACCCAGGGGCGCGATCATGAACTCCTGGAAGTCCAGCGGATTGTCGGCGTGGGCGCCGCCGTTGACGATGTTCATCATCGGCAGCGGAAGGAGGTGGGCCTCGGCGCCGCCGAGGTAGCGGTAGAGGGGCTGGCGGTGGGCCGCGGCAGTGGCCTTGGCGGCGGCGAGGGAGACGCCGAGGATCGCGTTGGCGCCGAGCCGGGACTTCGTGGCCGTGCCGTCGAGGGCGATCAGTGCGGCGTCGAGACCCGCCTGGTCCGCCGCGTCCCGGCCACGCACGGACGCCGCGATCTCCCCGTTGGCGTGGGCCACCGCACGGTCGACGCCCTTGCCGTGCCAGCGCGCGGAGTCTCCGTCGCGCAGTTCCACGGCTTCCCGCGCACCCGTGGAGGCGCCGGAGGGAACAGCCGCGCGCCCCAGGGAGCCGTCTGCCAGGACGACGTCGACCTCGACGGTGGGGTTGCCCCGGCTGTCGATGATGCGGCGGGCGGTGACGGTCTGGATGGTGGTGCTGACGGTCCCGGCTGCCTGTGTGGACATGGGAGTCCCTTCCCGTTGTCGTGTGCCGTGGCCCTGGCTGCGACAGCGCTGGCGCTGAGCCCGACAACCGAAACCCTACAGCAATGCTGTTCAGTTTGGCTGTGCAGCATTGCTGTGCAGGTCAAGTGCGCAGCAATGCTGGCCAACGGGGTAAAGTGCCCTATGCCCACCTCGGAAGCCGCCGCCATCGCCGCTGAACTGCGCACGGCGATGGGCAAGCTCACCCGACGCGTCAAGCACGAGGACCGCATCCCGCTGGGCCAGGTAGCCGTCCTGGGTGCCTTGGACCGCGACGGCGCCATGACCACCAGCGACCTCGCGGCCGATCAGCGTGTACGCCCTCAGTCGATGGCCAGGGCGGTGGGGCTGCTCATGGAACAGAACCTGATCACGCGCCGGGCGCACCCCACGGACGGCCGTAAGTCGCTGGTCGAGCTGTCGGACGAGGGCCGGGCCGCGCTCGAAGCGGAGCGCGGCCGCAGGGTCGGTTGGCTCGCGCAGGCCATCGAGGCCGAACTCACGGATGAGGAGCGGACGCTGCTCGCCCGGAGCGCCGCCCTGCTGGAGCGGCTCGCCACGCGTTAGGCGGCTCATGCCGCTGGCCGGTGGTCGGGGCCTGGCAATGCGGTGAGGTGTCCTACTTTCCGGGTCGGCTGATCGGGTCCCATGTGGGCCGGCCCGGATCGCGTGGCGATGTATGCCGGCCTGGCAGCGGCTCGCGGGGACGGCGACAAGGTCAGCGGCATCCGACGCCGGACCAAGCGATGCCACCGACGTCTGCAGCGGGCCCTGTTCCTCGCAGTCATGAGCGGCATCTGAGCGCCATCACCTGTTGCTCGGAATCACGCCGGTCGATCTCAAACCTGATCGACCCAAACCGACTTCTGAGGGAAGATCCCATCAGGATTGGCCCATGACGCTGAGGGGGATCCCTGTGATCACACAAGGAGTACAGGTCACAGGCCGGTGTCGTGTCTGCGGGGGTACGACGACCTGCGATGTCGGTCAGTTCTTCGACCGCGGCATGCTCTGCTGGGGCACCGAAGGGCGATGCGGGGACTGCCAGAATGGGTGGTGCGAAGAGGACAGCGGTCCCGTCACGCCGGAGAGCATCCGACAGGCTCTGCTGCGAGCGCACGGGCCAGCGCGGCTGCGCCTGTCTGGGGAGGTGCCGAGCCTTGTCCCTGTGCTGCAGGTTCTTCGCAGCGCACGGCAACTGTCCCTGGGTGAAGCGCGAACGCAGGCAACGGAACTCGCCGAGAGCGGTCTCATTGGCACGCTCGTCGAGATGGAGATCATGGCGGTTCTCCTTCGGAGACGAGCCATTGAGGTGAGCGTTGAGGCAGCGGTGTAGCCGCGTTCTGCGGAACAGCCGCTGCGGCTTGATGCCGGCATCGATGCGTCTGCCGGGGTTCTGTCGCCGTACGAAGACGCCGCTCGCTCCGCCGCTATCCACGCATGCCCGGCCGGTGAGAAGAGTCGGCGCTGTGGTGACTACCTCGTAGGCATCGGGGCCGTCTGATCGGGCCGGGCCGGGGGCGTGGGTTTGAGCCCGCGGCTTCCGCGAGGAAGCGGGGCGTCAGGTGGTGGCTGTCCGGGTTCGTGGGGGCTCGGTCGAGAGGAGGGACCAGATCCTCAGGCCCTCGTCGGAGGCGTCGACGCCACAGCTCACGGTGCCGGTGACGGAGGCGAGTTCGGCCAGTCGGCTTCTGGGGGGCTCGGTGGCGGTGTGGCTGAGGGCGACGACGAGGAGCATGCCGTTCTGGTCCGCCAGGTGGACACTGATGCGTCTGCCCGCGTCCTTCACTGCCGCGTCGACGAGGAGTCGTACCGTCTCTTCCAGGAAGCTGTCCTGGGGGTTGCTGTACTCCCAGTCACGCACGGCGTGCGTGACCTTGCGGACCGCCTTGCCGGCTGCCCAGGGGTCGGCGCTGAAAGCCCAGTTGCTGACCCTCCGGTTCGTCACGGCCATACGCGGCCGCCGGGTCTCGACGCGGGCCTGAGCCGGTCCAGGCAGGGGGAGCGTGGTGTTGGCGGGCTTCGACTTCGGGTCGGGCCGCGGGGCCTCGACCGGCTTCTTCTGCGGAGGCGGCGTGCGGGGAGGGTAGGAGGGTGGGACCTTCGGGCCCTTGTTCTCCGCCGGCTCGTTCAACGGGACCTCCTCGCGCACTGTGTGATGCCCCTACCCATCGTGGCAGCAGTCCAGCGCCGGAAACTGCCCCTTTGCGATTCCCGATTCATTCACCGCGTTTCCCCATGAGGTGGCCTGGCGCGGTCGCTCGCAGTTCCTTGCGGACCCGGCCGCACCATGCGCTCGGCCGTGCTGATCTGGGCGCTCACCCCGTCGTCAGCGGCCGTACACGCTGCGGCAGAGGTCGGCGGCGCCCATGGGGGTGTCCATGGTCTGCGCCTGTCGGCAGAGCTGACGCATGTCCGGTGTCTGTCCAGCCGACGGCCCACGCCTCGGTGCGTGGGGCTGGGGCTTCGTGCTCTTGTTCGCCTTCCTGGGGGACGGCTGCTTCCTTGGCTTCCTGGGACCCTTCGCCGGGAGGCTCGGGCGCCTGCTGGGCGCCGCTCGGCGCGTCGGGGCTTGCCCCGTGTCCGCCCTCTCCGCTCTGCGGTCCGCGGCCGGCGTGGCGCGAGCGGCCGGTGGGGCGAGGTGCGGGGCGGTGCCGGCGAGTTCCTCGCGCGGGGCGGCCTGGGTGGGCTGCGGCCACGTCGGGAGCGGGGCCGGCGGGCGGTCCGCGGCAGGGGCGAGCCCTGCGGGACGGGCGGGGGCGGCTGGCAGGGGAGCGTGGGGGACGGCCACGCAGGCGCTGGTGAGGAGCGAGGCGAGGACGAGGATCATCGTGTGGCGGGGGTGCATGGTGGCCACGCTTCCGGACTAGGCCGGGCGCTGGGGGGCGGCGCGGCGAGGGTCCACCGTGACGAGTGATCGGTGGCCGGGGGTGGACGTGACCGTGACCCGAACGGGGGCCGGGGGTGCGGTGCCGTCTCCCGCCCCCTCCAGGGCCTGGAACGGGACTCGGCGTCTGGTTCCCGTCCTGGCCCGAGACCTAGGCCTGCCTCGGGCCTGGAACGGGACTCGGCGCCTGGTCCCTGTCCTGGCCTGAGCCCCGGGCTTCCCTCGACGCCGCATCCGCGAGTCACGTCACGTCGGGACGTCCGCTCCGCCTCCTGATTCGGCGGCGTCCACCTCGGGGCCGGAGTCCAGGCCCCCTCGCCCTTGCCGGTCGGCCGGGCCCTCGGCGGGCTCTGCCCGAGGGGCCGGTCCGCGGTTCCGGACGGCCGGTGCGGTGTGAATCGCTGTGAGTGCGCGGTTCGCAGGGCCCGGAGCGGCTGAAAGGCCCGCTCCCTGGGGAGCGGGCCCTTCGTGCAGCGGAGGGATCAGCGTTCGTCGCGCCTGTCGCGGAGGGAGTCCTTGGCGTCGGACATGGCTTCCTTCGCCTTGCCCTTGGCCTGGTCCATCTTCCCCTCGGCCTTCATCCGGTCGTCGCCGGTCACCTTGCCGACCGTTTCCTTCGCCTTGCCCTTGACCTTGTCAGTGCGGCCCTTGTCAGCCATGACCTGTCCTTCTTGGGTGGGGAATCAGTGACGATGTCAATCTAGGACGGATGTGGACGTTTCGCCTGTCGAGTTCGCGGCTGTCCCGTCGTCGTCCGGCAGGGTGCCCGCCTCGCGGCCCGACCCTTCTGTCGGGTTTACGGTGGAAGTGTCCCGTCCCGCATGAGTGATCCGAGGGTGACGGCCGTGTCTACATCGAGCCATGAGATCGCGGGCGCTCCGTGCTGGGTCAGTCTGATGGCCCGGGACCTGGCTGCCGCGCAGTACTTCTACGCCGGTGTCCTCGGCTGGGAATTCCGGGCCGGCCGCCTCGGGGACGCGTTCTCGGTCGCTCTCCACGAGGGCGTGCCCGTCGCGGGAATCGGCGCGCTCGCCGAGCGCCTCGACATGCCGGTGGCGTGGACGCCGTACTTCGCCGTCGCGGACGCCGATGTCACCGCCGCACGGATCTGTGAACGCGGCGCGACCATGGCCGTGGGGCCCCTCGCTTTCGGTACGGGCCGCGCCGGGCTGGCCGCCGATCCGGCGGGAGCGGTCTTCGGGTTCTGGGAGGGGGCCGTCGTCCCGGACTGGTCGGTGGGGCGCGGTAGTGCCCCGGCCCGGCTGGAGCTGCACACGCGCGAGGCCTTCGAAGCCTCGGCCTTCTACGGGGAGGTTCTCGGCTGGGCGGGGGAGGGGTCCGGCTGCTGTGTGGCTTCGTACGAGCACGACCAGGTCGTCCTGCGCCACGGCCACGCCACTGTCGCGCGCATCAGCGGCGGTGCGGGCGACGAGGCGCCGGACCCCGAGATCCGCCCCCGCTGGCACGTCCACTTCCCCGTACCGGACCTGGAGGAGGCCCTCGCGGCCACGAAGAGGCTGGGAGGCGGGGCTGTCGCCCCCGTGGGCACGTCCACGACGAGCCGATGGGTCGACCTCGCCGATCCCGATGGGGCGCGCTTCACCGTGGTCGCACCTCAGGACACCTTCTCCTGACGTCTCCAGCCCGGCACGCCGGAGCCCCGTCAGGCCCTGTACGCCGTGTCTGGCGGGGCTCCGTGCCTCCGGGAACCGCCGCTCACCTGTCCGTCGGACGGCCTGCCTGCACGGTGGGACCCGTGGCCGCGTCCGCCTGTCCCGGAGTGATCCGGCCGCGCCACCCGCCGGTCTCCTGCCCGTGTTCCTCGATCAAGTCCTTGAACCGCTTCAGATCCGCAGATTCCTTCACCATGCTCACGAGAGTTCTCCTCGGGCGGACTGTGCGGAGAATCCTGATCGAAGGCCCGCCTACCCGACATGCGCGGCGTACTCGGCAACCCCTCCTCCTCATGTTCGGCAGGTGAACTCCGAGAAGGGACCGGCCGGGACCTCGGCGTCGCTCGTTCAGTCCACCCTGATTCCCAGCACGCACGCGTCGTCCTCGTGGCCCGCGACGTCGGGGTCGGCCAGCAGCGCGTCGATCAGCGTCCGCGGCTCCATCGACGCGGCGGCCTCCACCGCGTGCGCCATCCGCGCGATCCCCTCGGTCACGTCCTCGCCCCGGCGCTCGACCATCCCGTCGGTGTAGAGCACGAGCAGATCGCCCGACCGCAGTCGCGTCGACGAGGTCTCGTACGCGTACCCCGGCAGCGCGCCGAGGAGCGGGCCGCGCTGCTCCGTCCCCAGCGGCCCGGCCCGGCCGTCGCGCAGCAGCAGGGGAGCGGGGTGGCCGGCGTCGGCCCAGTGCAGGACCTTGTCCTCGTCGAGGTGACCGATCACCGCGGTGGCCGTGTGCCCCGTCGGGTCGCTGCACACCAGTTCGTTCATCCAGGTCGTGATCTCGCCGGCCGACGCACCCGTCTGCGCGAGTCCGGCGAGCGCGTGCCTCTGCTGGGCCATCCGTGCGACGGCGTCCAGGCCGTGGCCCGACGCGTCCCCGATCGCCACCAGGACCCGGCCGTCCGGCAGCAGTCGGCACTTGTACCAGTCACCACCCACCGCCGCGTCGGGCTCGGCCGGCCGGTAGGAGGCCGCCACCGTCAGCCCGACCGCCGCGAGCGCCTCCGAGTGCGTGGGAAGGAGCGCCTCGCGCAACGCGTCCGCGACCCTCCGTTCCGCCTCCGTCCGCCGCCGCAGACGGTCCGTCTCCCGCTCCGTCTCGGCCAGCCGTCGCCGACTGCGGATCTGCGGCGTGAGATCCCGGGCCACCAGGTTGACCGCCCAGGCTCTGCCGTCCGTCCCGGTGACCGGGCGCCCCAGCAGGTCGAGCGTACGGAGCTCGCCGAGCACGAGGAAGCGGATTCGGGTCCAGGCGGGCTCCTCACCCGCCAGCACCGAGCTGAGGAACTCCGAGAGCGCCGTCAGATCGTCCGGCAGCAGCGCGTCGCACAGCTGCTCCAGCGACCACGGCATGCGCACGTCGGCGTGGAAGATCCGGCTGAGCCCCTCCGACCAGGTCACCTTCCCGGAGAGCAGATCCCAGTTTCCCCAGCCCATCGACGCCAGGAACTGCGCGTCGATCGTCAGGAGCTCCGCCTGGCTCTGTACGGGCTGCCACGTGACCAGCACCTGTCCACCGCACCGGGCCGCGGAGTACAGCAGCGGCGCCCGGTGGATCCGGCCGAGCCGCTGCTCCGTGTAGTCCACCACCAGCCCGTCCAGGGGCTTGCCGGTGGCCATGACATCCGCCAGCGCCGCCAGCAGTCCCGAGTGCGCCGCGCCCGGTCGCGCCTCCAGGAGCCGCTGGCCGACCTGGTGGTCCGGAGCCTCCAGCCAGTCCGCGGACCGGACGCGGTTGCCGGCGACGATCCGGAAGTCCAGGACGGCACCCGCGTCGTCCTGGACGGGTTCGAGCAGCACGGCCGAGGCCGGGATCGCGGCGAGCACCGAGCAGACACCGCTGCCGCCCGGCTCGTGACCGCCGCACAGGCACGGTGAGGCGCCGTCCGTCTCCGCCGACGGCGGGAGTACGGCCAGCGACCGCAGCGGCGACGACAGCTCCGTACCCCCTGATCCGTTGAGCGGGCGCTCCGTGTTCCGTCGGACGGCCGCGCGCAGGGCGGTGATCTCGCGGCCGATCATGTCCTTGAGAGCGTCGACACTGTCTGGCAGGGGAAAGCTCATCGTCCACCTCCGCGAAGGTCATGACACGCCGCTCGTCTCCTGAGCACCGACGACACGCCGCTCGAATCCGCCGACCGTCGACTGACGACCGTGGGCTTGTGCGCGGGAACGAGGCCGCATTCCGCCCGTCCCCGGGGGAACGGGCATCAATCACCCGACCCTGTCATCGGGATCCTCCGACAGCAGGTGGAGATGCCCGAACGGGTGAGGTGCGGGGCCGTTCGGCGGTGCGTCCCTCGTCCCGGCCCCGTGACGGGGCCTGTCCGGCATCAGGGAATTCTCGGCCGCCGGCGCCGCGAGAGGGAGGACCAGGTGACGCGGCCGATCGGCGCGGTGCGGCCACCTGCCGGGAGTGGGCACGGTTGTCCCGACGAGGCAGGGGTACCCGCCGATCGAAGCCGACGGCCGACGGCCGACGGACCACGGCGCCTTCGTAGTGAAGGCCGACCGTCGACAGCGAGCGAGGAGCACGATGGTGAGCACCGGCAGCAGCAAGGAAGAGCAGGACGTCGTCGCGGTCATCCTCAAGGATCACCGCACCATGGAGGACCTGTTCCGTCGCATGCGCAGCGTCGAGTCGGACCGCGCCGCCGCGCTCAAGGAGTTCTCGGCGCTGCTCGTGGCGCACGGCGAGGCGGAGGAGTCCGAGGTCTACGGCGCCCTCAAGCGCTTCCGGGACATCGACAACGAGGAGGTCGAGCACGGCACGGAGGAACACGCGGAGGGGAACGAGGCACTCCTCGCCCTGCTGGAGGTCGAGGAGGTGGGCTCCGACACCTGGGACTCGCGGCTGGAGGAGCTGGTGAAGGCGGTCTCCCACCACATCGACGAGGAGGAACGGACGATCCTCAACGGTGCCAGGGAGAACGTTCCCGACGACCGTCGGGCCGAGCTGGCCGCCGCGTTCCGCGAGGAGCGCGCGAAGCAGCTGGCGGCGGAGTGCGGCAGCGTGGAGAACGTGCGCAAGATCGTCAACGGGTGAGGTACGAGAAGCGCATGGGACGGCCGGGTCCGGGCAGGCGCGGCGTGAAGAGCCTGTCGAGGGCGGCCGGGCGGGAACGGAAGCGACGACGAGCGTGAGGTGAGGACATGAGGGCCTTGACCTGGCAGGGACAGCGTGACGTGCGGGTGGACACCGTGCCCGATCCGGTGATCGTCGACCCCACGGACGTGGTCGTCCGCGTCACCTCGACCGGCATCTGCGGCTCCGACCTGCACTTGTACGAACTCTTCGGCCCGTTCCTCGACGCCGGCGACATCCTCGGGCACGAGGCCATGGGCATCGTGGAGGAGGTCGGCCCCGGCGTCCGCACCCTCGCACCGGGCGACCGGGTGGTGGTGCCGTTCAACATCTCCTGCGGCACGTGCTGGATGTGCGGCCAGGGGCTCCAGTCACAGTGCGAGACCACCCAGGTCACGGAGTACGGCATGGGTGCGTCCCTCTTCGGCTACACCAAGCTCTACGGACAGGTCCCCGGCGGCCAGGCCGAGTTCCTGCGGGTGCCCTTCGGCGACACCCTGCCGATCAAGGTGCCGGACGACGCCCCCGACCAGCGGTACCTCTACCTCTCCGACGTCCTGCCGACCGCCTGGCAGGCCGTCGCCTACGCCGAGATCCCGCCCGGAGGGACCGTGACCGTCCTCGGGCTCGGCCCCATCGGTGACATGGCCGCCCGGGTGGCGCTCCACCGGGGCGCGGGTGAGGTCATCGGCGTGGATCTCGTCCCCGAACGGCTCTCCCGCGCCCGGGAGCGCGGTGTCCGCACGCTCGACCTCACCGAGCTCGGCGACGGGCTCGCTGACCGGATTCGGGACCTCACCGGTGGCCGCGGCACGGACGCCGTCATCGATGCCGTCGGCATGGAGGCCCACGGCGCTCCCGTCACCAAGGCCGCCCAGCGGGTCACGGGACTGCTGCCCGACGCCCTGGGCAAGAGGCTGATGACCAAGGTGGGCGTGGACAGCATGAGCGCGTTCGACACGGCGGTCGACGTGGTGCGCCGGGGCGGCACCGTCAGTGTGATCGGGGTCTACGGCGGCGCCGTCGACCCCGTTCCCATGCGCAGCCTCTTCGACAAGCAGGTCCAGCTCAGGATGGGCCAGGCCAACGTACGGCGCTGGGTGGACGACATCCTCCCGCTGCTCGACGACAGCGACCCCCTGGGGGTCGACGGTTTCGCGACGCACGTCCTGCCGCTCGAAGAGGCGCCCCGGGCGTACGAGGACTTCCAGGCCAAGCGGGACGGCATGGTCAAGGTGGTGCTGACGCCCGGACCCTGACCCTTCCGTGACCCGGTCACCGACCTCCACGTCATCCGGTGACCGACTCTTCCGCGAGCGAAAGGGCGCAGTGCGTGTCCTCCACCGGCAGCGTCTTCACGATCCTGGGCCTCGGCGCGCTCGCCGCGGCGGTCCTGCCCCGGCTCGTCCGCGGAAGGCCCCTGTCGATGCCCATCGTGTTCCTGGCCGCCGGTGCGGTGGCGGGGCTGCTGCCCCTCCCGCTGCCCGAGCTGGACCCTGTGGCGGACCGGGTCTGGGTCGAGCACATCACCGAGGTCTGCGTGATCGTCTCCCTCATGGGCGCCGGCCTCGCTCTGAACCGGCCCTTCGGGCTGCGCGCCTGGGCCGGGCCCGGGCGGCTGATCGGCATCACCCTGCCCTTGACGGTCCTCGCGACGACCGTCCTCATCTGGGTGCTCTTCGACTGGCCCTGGGCCACCGCGCTGCTGGTCGGCGCACTGCTCGCCCCGACCGACCCGGTTCTCGCGGCGGAGGTACGGGTGGGGGAGCCGACCGACGACGAGAACGACGAGGACGAGGTCCGCTTCACCCTGACCGCCGAGGCCGGACTCAACGACGGGCTCGCCTTCCCCTTCGTCCTCGCCGCCCTCGCGCTCGCCGCGGCCGGCGGCGTCTGGGCGGAGGCGGACTGGGGACGCTGGTTCGGCGTCGACCTCCTGGCGAAGGCGGCGATCGGCGTCGCTGTCGGCCTCGCCCTCGGCCGACTCCTCGGATGGATGTTCTTCCGGGCCGGGTCATCCTCACTCAGGCTGTCCGAGCACATGGAGGGCTTTGTCGCACTCGCCGCGACGTTCCTCTCCTACGGTCTCGCCGAACTCGCCCACGGCTACGGCTTCGTCGCCGTCTTCGTCACCGCCTGCGCCGTACGGGCCGCGGAACGCGGCCACGGCTACCACAAGGTGCTGCACGGATTCACCGAGCAGATCGAACGCGTCCTGACGGCCGGACTGCTCTTCCTCCTCGGCCACTACCTCGTCACCGACGGACTCGCGGCGCTGACCTGGGAGATGGTCCTGCTCGCCGTGGCGCTCCTCGTCGTCATCCGCCCGTTGACGGGATGGGTCGCCCAGCTCGGCTTCGTCACCGGCCCCCGGGAACGGGTGGTCACCGCGGTCTTCGGGCTGCGCGGCATCGGCTCCCTCTTCTACCTCGCGTACGCGCTCGGCCACCACGGATTCGACGGACAGGCCCGCGATCTGTGGGCCCTCACCGCCACCACGGTGGCCCTGTCCGTGCTGCTCCACGGCGCGAGCGCCACACCGGTCATCCGCCGTCTGGACCGGCTGCGCGAGATCCGCCCGCCCGGCGCCCCGCCCTGACGGGTCCGCCCCGAGGGGCTCCGCGCCAGGCCTCGGTCCGGCAGCGCCACGGGCACGTGCGGAGCGATGGAGGGACAATGGGTCCAATGATGACCGTGCTGATAGCAGGCCTGCCCGAGGGCGCCGAGCTGGAATCGGTGCGCGCCCGCGTCCACTCCAGCCCGCACTTCCGCATCGTCGCCCATGCCTTCGAGCCCCGGATCGCCCTGGCCCAGGCGCGCGTCCTGCTGCCCGACATCGCGGTGATCACCCGCCATCTGCCGCACCCCGAGGCCGAGCTCGCCCGCTACCGTCTCGTACGGGATCTGCGCGCCCTGGATCCGCCCACCGGCATCGTCCTGCGCCGGGACGCCGACGAGTCGGACCGACCGCTCGGCCCGGGCGCCGAACCGCTCGACGGGGCGATCCACGAGATTCGCCGCGGGGAGGCCGATGCCCTCTGGGACGCGCTGGTCACCATCGGCCGGCGTCGCGCCACCTGCGACACCGACCCGCCGGCGCTCTGACCCCGAGCGGCTCGACCCGTCAGGGCCGAGCCGCGAGGAGAGGCGGAGACCGAGCGCGGCACGGGTGGACGACCCTCCGGCCACGCCCCGTACTCCGATCGGGGCGCACGCTACGTCACGGCAGGATCCATTTCTGGTTGGGGCCGGTGTGGCAGGTCCACAGGTGGACGGCAGTGCCGTCGTTCCAGGTACCGCCCGAGGCGTCCAGACACTTGCCCGACTGCGGGTTCCGGAGGGTGCCGTCGGAGGCCTGGGCCGCCCACTTCTGCGCGGCCGACCCGTTGCAGGTCCACAGCTGGACCTTCGTACCGTCCGCCGAGCCGCTGTTGGAGACGTCCAGGCACTTGCCGAGCACCTTCACCGTGCCGTCGCCGGGCACGGTCCACTGCTGGGCGCCGGTGCCGTTGCAGGTCCACAGCTGGATCTTCGTGCCGTCGGCGGTCTGGGCGTTGTCGACGTCCAGGCACTTGTTGCGGACGCCCCTCACCTCACCCGGCCCGGACACCCCACCGGGGAGACGGTTGAGCGTGTACCAGGCCTCCGTGCTCCACAGGGGCTCCCCGGTCGCCGAACTGAAGGGGCGGGGCGAGCGGACATGGACCACGCGGTCGGCCTTGAGCCCCGGGATCGTCAGGGTGACCGTCCTGCGGTCGGCGGAGAGCGAGGCCGACTGCGCGGTGAGGGTCTCCTCGTCGAGCTTCGGGCCGCCGTAGTCCGCGGTCGGTGCGTAGCGCCACTGCTCGATCTTGTAGTGCTTCGCCAGGTCGTTCGCCGTCTCCGTCGACAGGGGCTGGGTGTACTCCAGGGCGAAACCGCCCGGCACGGCGCGCATGGCGCGGATGTCGAAGGCCCGGGAACCGTTCGGCGTCAGCTTCTGCAGGCCGAAGGCGAGCTTGCCCTCCTGGCCCCAGTTGCCGCCGGCGCCCAGCCCTCCGGCGTACAGCGCGCCGTCGGGGCCGACGCTGATGCGGGTCACACCCGCTTCGAGGCCCTGGGTGAGGCGGAAGACCGCGCCCTGGTACTCGCCGCCGACCTTCTCCAGGAATCCGCGCTGGATGCCGCCGTAGGTCACGTCGCCGAACAGCATCTGCCCGGCGAAGGGGCCTTCGGTCAGCTGGAGGGGGGTGCTCGGGGAGTTGGCGATCTCGTTCTGCGGCAGCCAGAGCACCGGCTTCGTCACGGGCTGGGAGTCGAAGGGCCCGGCCGGGTTGGTGTAGTGGTGGAAGAACCTGCCCTGTTTGATGTGCACCAGCTTCGACGACGGCAGCCAGCCGCCCTGGTTGTCGGTGGCGAAGAGCTCCCCTTCCGGTCCCCACCCGATGCCGTTCGGGGTGCGCAGCCCTCCGGCCACGTACGAGACCGCACCGGTCTGCTTGTTCACCTTGATGGTGGTCCCTCGGTTCGCCGCCGGCTGCGGATTCGTGGTCGCGCCGCCGTAGTTGATGGCGACCGAGAGGTTGAGGTAGAAGAACCCGTCCTTGTGGAGCAGGCCGAAGGCGAACTCGTGGAAGTTGCCGCCGAAGGGCCAGGTCGCCACGGTCCGGTACTGGTCGGTGACCTCGTCGCCGTTGGTGTCGTTGAGTTCGGTCAGTTCGTGTTTCTGCGAGACGTAGAGCTTGCCGTCGACGTACTTGACGCCCATGGGCTCCTTGAGGCCCGAGGCCACCTTCTTGTAGGTGACCTTGTCCGGGCCTGTGCTGCCCGTGACGTGGGACAGCAGGTACACCTCGCCCACGCTGTTGTTGCTGCCGCCCCAGGTGGTCACGGCGAGTCGGCCGTCCGGCAGCCAGTCCATCGCGGAGACCTGCGGTTCGAAGCCGTCCGGACGCAGGTCGGTGAGGGTGTAGTCGGGATGGACCCCGGTCAGCGGCAGGCCGTCGCCGGGGGAGTCGGTGCCGGCCTCGCACTCCTTGCGGCCCGGCGCGGTCACGCGGACGACGTCGGCGTCCGTGCTCAGGGCCGTGGTGGGGACGACGGCGAAGCCGGATGCGCCGGGAGGCTTCCACGCCAGCGTCAGCCGCTGACCGCCGTCACGCTCGAAGTGCTCGATGCGCAGGGCATGGGGCCCGGCCGTCAGGTCGACCGTCGCGTCCTTCGGCTCGGCCCCGTGGAGACCGCCGTGGTCGATCACCAGCTGGTCGTCGATCCAGAGGCGGGAGCCGTCGTCGCTGGTGAGGCGGAACGTGTAGGCACCCGCCTGCGGGGCGCCGAGATTGCCGATCACCTGGGTGACGAAGTGGGTCTCCAGCCCGAAGTCCCCGGCCGTGGACCAGTCGACCACCGGCATCAGCTTGTCGATGTTGGGGGTCTGGCCGGCCTTCAGGGTGCACAGGTCACCGAGTGGAACCTGCACGTCGAAGACGCGGAGCGTGACTCCGGGCTCCTGCGGAGGGAGTGCCGCGGTGGCCGGGCCGTCGGCGGGGGCGGGGGCGGCCGACAGACCGAGGGCGAGCAACGACGTGACGAGTGTGCCGACCAGACGTCCGGCCGGGTGACGGGGGTACAGCCGTGGACGCACGTGACCTCCTGACGGCCCCTCACGGGGGAGGGGCTCGATCGGGTGAGCGGGAATCCACCGCTGCCGGGGCGCGCCGTCGCTCCGGACACGGAGGTGAGTGAGGACGGGGCCAGGGGCGGGCCCGCGCCGTCGCTCGGTCACAGTAGGGACTTCTTCCGTCACCGTCCATGCTTTGTCCTCGGCGCGCGAAAAGTTCCGGCCTCGTGAGCCGTCCCGCCCGCGCCGGGATCGCGGGTGAGGTGGTGGCCGAGGGGCGTGTGTGAGGGCACGGCGTCTCAACTGCCCATATGAGCTTGGCCTGTTGGGAGCGTGCACCTACTTTGTCCCGTGTAGGGAGAAAGTAGTGAGAAGTTGCGCGCGCAGGGTTACGCCCTCCGACAAAGCCCGCTAGCTTCCTTGAAACGAACCGGTCACAGAGCTCCGTGCCCGGCCCCCGCGACGCGACGGCGCGCGTCGATGGCTACCTGGCAGTCCCCCTCGGCTGCCGCCATCCCACCCCACTTCGGGAGACCTCTGTGCGCACGAAAACGCTCAGACACAGACGCGTCCGCGTCCTCTTGACCGCCGCGGCATGCGCCGTCGGCTGTCTCCTGCCGGTGTCCCCGGCCACCGCCACGACGAGCCACCAGGACGGCCCCGTCGCGGCCGCGGCCGCGCCGCAGGCGCACCGGGACAGCGGTGCCGCAGCCGCGGCCGCGCCGGAGTTCCAGCAGGTGACGCTTGCCAAAGGGGTGGCCGAGACCGGCGAACCCATGACGCTGGCGGTGCTGCCCGACCGCTCGGTCCTGCACACCTCGCGTGACGGCACCCTCCGTCTGACGAACGCCGCCGGCACCACCACCGTGGCCGGCAAGGTCGACGTCTACAGCCACGACGAGGAAGGCCTCCAGGGCGTCGCCGCCGATCCGGGCTTCTCCTCGAACCGGCACGTCTACCTCTACTACGCGCCCAAGCTCACCACCCCGGGCGGTGACGCCCCCGCGGACGGACCGGCAGGCGCCTTCACGCCGTTCGACGGGGTGAACCGGCTGTCCAGGTTCGTCCTGAGGACGGACGGCACCCTGGACCTGGGCAGCGAGAAGAAGATCCTCGACGTGCCCGCCTCCCGCGGCATCTGCTGCCACGTCGGCGGCGACATCGACTTCGACGCCGCGGGCAACCTGTACCTGTCCACCGGCGACGACAGCAACCCCTTCGCCTCGGACGGCTTCACCCCGATCGACGAGCGGGCCTCCCGCAACCCGGCCTACGACGCCCAGCGCTCGGCCGGAAACACCAACGACCTGCGGGGCAAGGTCCTGCGCATCAAGGTTAACGCCGACGGCTCCTACGCGATCCCCAGCGGCAACCTCTTCCCGCCGGGCACCGCCAGGACCCGCCCCGAGATCTACGCGATGGGCTTCCGCAACCCCTTCAGGATGAGCGTCGACAAGGCCACCGGCATCGTCCACCTCGGTGACTACGGTCCCGACTCCGGGACCGCCAACCCCGGACGAGGACCGGAGGGCCAGGTCGAGTTCAACCGGATCACCCGGGCCGGCAACTTCGGCTGGCCCTACTGCACCGGCGGGAACGACGCCTACACCGACTACGACTTCGCCACCGGCACCTCCGGAGCCACGTTCAACTGCGCCGCGCCCAGGAACACCTCGCCCCGCAACACCGGCCTCACCGATCTGCCGCCCGCCCAGGCCGCCTGGCTCCCGTACAACGGCGGTTCGGTTCCCGAGTTCGGCGGCGGTTCCGAGTCACCCATGGCGGGCCCGGTGTACCGCTACGACGCCGCCTCCACCTCCGACGTGAAGTTCCCGCAGGAGTACGACGGGGACTTCTTCGCCGGCGAGTTCGGGCGCCGCTGGATCAAGCGCGTCGAGACGGCCGGCGACGGCACGGTGCAGACGATCAACCCCTTCCCCTGGAGCGGCACCCAGGTGATGGACATGGCCTTCGGGCCCGACGGCGCCCTCTACGTCCTCGACTACGGCACCGGCTACTTCAACGGCGACGCCAACTCCGCGCTCTACCGCGTCGAGCACGTGACGGGCGGCCACGCCCCGGTGGCCCAGGCCAAGGCGAACATCACCTCGGGCAGGGCGCCCCTGGCCGTCACGTTCTCGTCGGCGGGAAGCTCCGACGCCGACGGCGACGCCCTCAGCTACGCCTGGACCTTCGGCGACGGCTCCACCTCGACCGCGGCCAACCCCTCCCACACGTACGTCGCCAACGGCCAGTACACGGCCACGCTCAGGACCACCGACACCACCGGCAGGTCCGCGACGGCCTCGGTGCAGATCACGGTCGGGAACACCGCGCCCACAGTGCGGCTGGACCTGCCCCTCGACGGCAGCATCTACGACTTCGGCGCGGCGATACCGTTCAAGGTGACCGTCACCGACCCCGAGGACGGCACGATCGACTGCTCCAAGGTGAAGGTCACCTTCATCGTCGGCCACGACAGCCACGGACACCCGCAGACCTCCGCCACCGGATGCACCGGCACCCTGCAGACGCTCGCGGACGGTGAGCACGACCCCAACGCCAACATCTTCGGCGTCGTCGACGCCGAGTACACGGACAAGGGCGCCAACGGACAGCCCGCGCTCACCGCGCACGACCAGCACGTCGTCCAGCCCAGCCACCGGCAGGCCGAGCACTACTCGGCGTCCTCGGGGGTCCAGGTCGTCTCCCACACCCCCGCCCACGGAGGAAAGACCGTCGGCTACATCGAGAACGGCGACTGGATCGCCTTCACGCCCTACGCCCTGCAGAACACCGGCACGTTCACCGCACGGGTCTCCTCCGCGGGAACGGGCGGCACGATCGAGGTGCGCGCCGGATCCCCGACCGGCACCCTCCTCGGCACCGCGACCGTCCCCGTCACCGGCGGCTGGGAGACCTTCCAGGACGTCACGGCCCCGCTCACCGGCCAGCCCGCCGGCTCCACCTCGCTCCACCTCGTCTTCAAGGGCGGCGGCGGTTCGCTCTTCGACGTGGACGAGTTCTCCTTCACCACCTCCGGCGGGGCCACCCGTACGGGCGAGGTGAAGGGCGCCAACGGGAAGTGCCTCGACGTGGACGGGGGCGCCGTCGCGGACGGCACGAAGGTCCAGCTCTGGACCTGCAACGGCAGCGCCGCCCAGAAGTGGACCGTCGCCGCCGACGGCTCGCTGGGAGCCCTGGGCAAGTGCCTCGACGTCGCCGGCGGCGGTACGGCGGACGGCACCGCGATCCGGCTGTGGACGTGCAACGGCACGGGCGCGCAGAAGTGGGCGCCGCAGACGGCCGACGGCACGGTCCGGAGCCCCCAGTCCGGCAAGTGCCTGGACGCCTCGGGCGGTACCTGGAACGACGGCACGCCCGTGCACCTGTGGACCTGCCACACCGGCCCCAACCAGAAGTGGACCCTGCCGTAGAAAGGAGGCGACACCCATGCGCACCCACCTCAGAGCGATTCTCGGCCTCTTCGCCGTCGCCGCGCTCACGCTCTCCCCGCAGGCCGCGGCCCTCGCCGCACCCCCGACCGTCGTGACGGACCAGCCCGCCGCCACGGTCACCGCCCCCCGCGCGGCCGCGGACCCGGCGTACAAGATCCTGGTCTTCTCCAAGACGGCCGGCTTCCGGCACTCCTCGATCGACGACGGCCTCGCGGCTCTGCGCGGCCTGGGCACGGCCAACAGCTTCACCGTCGACGCCACCGAGGACGGCGCGGCCTTCACCACCGGCAACCTCGCCCAGTACAAGGCGGTCGTCTTCCTGTCGACGACCGGCGACGTGCTCAACGCCGCCCAGCAGACCGCGTTCGAACAGTACGTACAGGGCGGCGGCGGGTACGTCGGCATCCACGCCGCCGCCGACACCGAGTACGACTGGCCCTTCTACGAAGGACTCGCCGGAGCGCTCTTCCACTCCCATCCGGCCATCCAGCCCGCCGTCGTCAAGGTCGAGAACCGGGCACACGACGCCACCGCCCACCTCGGCGCCACCTGGCAGCGCACCGACGAGTGGTACAACTACCGCACCAACCCGCGTACCACCGCCCGTGTCCTGGCCTCGCTCGACGAATCCAGCTACTCGGGCGGGAACATGTCCGGCGACCACCCGATCGCCTGGTGCAAGGACTACCAGGGAGGCCGGGCCTTCTACACCGGCGGCGGCCACACCGACGAGTCGTACACCGAGACCGCCTTCCGCCGGCACCTCCTCGGCGGGATCCGCTGGGCCGCCGGCATGACCGACGCCGACTGCCGCCCCGAGACCGGCTACACCGCCCTGTTCGACGGCTCGTCCACGGCGGGCTGGAAACAGGCCGGACCGGGATCGTTCGCTCTCGCGGACGGCACCCTCACCTCGCAGGGCGGGCTGGGCATGCTCTGGTACTCCGCGAAGGAGTACACGGGCGACTACTCCGTCAAGCTGGACTGGAGAGCCGCCGGGGACGACAACTCCGGAGTCTTCCTGGGCTTCCCCGCCTCCGACGATCCGTGGTCCGCGGTGAACAACGGCTACGAGATCCAGATCGACGCCACCGACGCGGCCGACCGCACCACCGGCGCCGTCTACGGCTTCCGGTCCGCCGACCTCGCCGCACGCGACGCGGCGCTCAATCCGCCGGGGGAGTGGAACACGTACGAGCTCAGGGTCACCGGCGAACGCCTGGAGATCTTCCTGAACGGCCGGAAGATCAACGACTTCACCAACACCGACCCCGCACGGAGCCTGCGCCAGGGCCACATCGGCCTCCAGAACCACGGGGACGGCGACGACGTCGCCTTCCGCAACATCCGCGTCAAGCAGAGCGGGGGACAGCAGCCCGGTCCGCGCACCGGGGAGGTGAAGGGCGTCAACGGCAAGTGTCTGGACGTCGACAACGCCCAGACCGCCGACGGTACGAAGGTTCAGGTGTGGACGTGCAACGGCAGCGGCGCCCAGAAGTGGACGGTCGCGGACGACGGCTCGCTGCGGGCGCTGGGCAAGTGCCTGGATGTGTCCGGTGGGGGTGGTGCCGACGGCACGAGGATCCAGCTGTGGACGTGCAACGGCACCGGGGCGCAGAAATGGGTGCCCCAGGCCTCCGACGGAACGGTCCGGAACCCGCAGTCCGGCAAGTGCCTGGACGCCTCGGGCGGCACCTGGAACGACGGCACGCCCGTGCACCTGTGGACCTGCCACACCGGCCCCAACCAGAAGTGGACCCTGCCGTGACGGCACGACCGTCCCGAAGGGGGTGACCGGCCCGGTGGTCGCGTGAGCGGAGTCGGCCCCCGGGGCTGATCCCCGCGACCGTCCGGCTCGTGCCGTCGGGACGGGAGGAGGGGCGGACCTGACCGGTCCGCCCCTCCTCTCCCGCGCTCCGCCCCGCCGGCGCGAGAAGAACCCGACGCGATTCCGATGGACCGCGCCGATCGGGGTACATGGGGAGGAAGCAGAACGATCAGCAAGTCCGCCCCATGCGAGGAGACGTCGTGACCACCTTCGTCATCACCGTGCCCGGCACGTTCATCTCGGACATCACCACCTCCGAGCGTGCGACTCTCGAACGGAAGCTGACCTCGCGGCACACGGACATCAGCGAGAGCGAAGACGTCGACCTGCTCACGCTGAACGAGGACGGAACCTTCGCGATCCGCCTCGAAGTCCAGGCCGCGGACCAGTACGAGGCCAAGCTGGACGCCACACGGCTGGTCTCCGAGGCGCTCAGGGAGGCGGGCGTCAAGGAAGCCGATGCCCCGCTCGGCCCGCCCGCCGTCACCGGGATCGACACCGACCTCTGACGCCATGGAGACGTGCAACGGACTGACATCGGCGGTGCGTCAACCATGGCCATCTCGGTGGGGGAGGTGACGCACCGCACGATGCGAGGCCGGATCCGGCGCGGCGGCTCAGGCGCGCAGGTGCGGAAGGAGCCGGTCCGGAGTCAGCGGCAGCGCCCTCAGCCGTACACCCACCGCGTGGTGCACGGCGTTGGCGATCGCGGCGGCCGTGCCCACGATTCCGATCTCCCCGATCCCCTTGCTGCCCATGGGGTTGAGGTGGGAGTCCTCCTCGTCCAGCCAGTGCGCCTCGATCGCCGGCACGTCGGCGCAGGACGGCACGTGGTAGGAGGCCAGGTCGCGCTCCGCGAAGTCCCCGAACCCGGGGTCCAGGGTGCTGCCCTCGGTCAGCGCCATGCCCAGTCCCATCGTCATGCCGCCGATGAACTGTGAGCGCGCGGTACGCGGGCTGAGCACCCGGCCCGCCGCGAAGACCCCGAGCAGACGGCGGACCCGTACCTCGCCCGTCACGGTGTCCACCTCGACCTCGGCGAACTGCGCGCCGAACGCGTGCCGGGCGTACGGGGAGTCCTGCCCGGCCTCCTCCGCGGTGTCCGCGTGCGCGGTGAGGCCCTCGGGCGGGAGCGGGCCGGAGTGGGTGCGCAGCAGGCCGGCCAGGGCCGCGCAGGCTTTGTGGACGGCCCAGCCCCACGACGAGGTCCCCGAGGAACCGCCCGCGAGCGGAGCGGCCGGAAGGCTGCTGCTGCCGAGCTCCACGCGCACCGAGGCCGACGGGACGCCGAGGGCCTCGGCGGCGACCTGGGCGAGGACGGTCCGTGCTCCGGTGCCGATGTCGGTGGCGTTGAGCCGGACGAGGTGGCTGCCGTCGGGTGCGGCGTGCGCGGAGGCCGTCGAGGGACTGAGGAGGTACGGGTACGTGGACGCCGCACTCCCGGTGCCGGACAGCCGGTCGCCGATCCGCCGCACCCCCGGCCGGGGATCGCGGTCCGCCCAGCCGAACAGCCGGGCGCCCTCCCGCAGGCACTCCGCGAGGTTCCTGCTGCTGAACGGTCTGCCGCTGTCGGGTTCGGTGGCGGGCTCGTTGCGCAGCCGGAGTTCGACCGGATCGACGCCCGCGGCGACGGCCAGCTCGTCCATGGCCGATTCGAGGGCGTACATGCCGGATGCCTCGCCCGGGGCGCGCATCCACGAGGGTGTGGGCACGTCCAGGGCCACCACCCGGTGGCTCGTCCGGCTGTGGGGCGAGGTGTACATGGTGCGGGCGGGTACGGCCGCCTGCTCGACGAACTCCTTCACCGTGGACGTCTGGGTGATGACCTCGTGGGCGAGGGCGCCGATCACACCGTCGGCGTCCGCGCCGAGGCGGACGCGCTGGACCGTGGGGGCGCGGTGGCCGACGACGGCGGCGAGTTCGCGGCGGGGGAGGACCAGTTTGACGGGCTGTCCGAGGTGCCGGGCGGCCATGGCGGCGAGCACGACCTGGGGCCTCGGGGTGCCTTTGGAGCCGAAGCCGCCACCGACGTACGAGGAGTCGACCGTGACGCGGTGCTCGGGCACCCGGAACAGCTGCGCGAGGACGCCTCGTACGGTCGTCGACCCCTGGCTGGAGTCGTACACGGTCAGCTCGTCGTCCTCCCACCACGCGGTGGAGGCGTGCGGTTCCATCGGATGGTTGTGCAGCGCGGACAGGGTGAACGTCGCGTCGACCGTCACGGCGGACGAGGCGAAGGCCGCGTCGAAGTCCCCGCGCTCCCGCACGGCCGGATGGCCGCCGTTCGCCTCCTCGGGGGTGTAGAGCCGGGGATGGCCGGCGGGCGGTCCCGGGTCGTGGTCCTCGGTGGCGTACTCGATCCGCAGCTCGGCGGCGCCCGCGCGCGCGTTCTCCAGGGTGTCCGCGACCACGACGGCGACGTACCAGCCTCGGTGCGGGACACGCTCGTCCTGCAGCAGCGCCAGCGTCGGGTCCTCGGCCGTGCCGAGGCGCGGCGCGTTCTCGTGGCTGAGGACCGCGTGCACGCCGGGCCGCCGCAGGATCTCGTCGGAGTGGACGGCGGTGACCCTGCCGCGCGCGACGGTGGCGGGCACGGGCACGGCGTGGAGGCAGCCGGGCGGGGTGTGCTCGGCGGCGTAGCGGGCCGCGCCGGTCACCTTCCGCCGGGCGTCGCGACGGACGGCGTCGGCATCGGACACGGGCGGGGCCTGGGGCGGGGGAGTCGGGGGCATGACGGTGGCCTGAGCTCCTCAGGGACGGGACGTGAGATCGGTGAGCACACGGACGGCGAGGTTGCGGGCGAGCGGCACCTTGAAGCCGTTGTCGCGCAGCGGCCGGGCGGCGGCGAGTTCGGCGTCGGCGGCCCGCTCGTACGTCTCCGCCGTGGCGGGCGCTCCGAGCAGCACCGCCTCGGCCGCGCGGGCCCGCCACGGTTTGGGGGCGAGCCCGCCGAAGGCGAGGGCGGCGTGGCGAACGACGCCGTCCTCCACGGTGACGGCGGCGGCGACGGAGGCGAGCGCGAAGGCGTAAGAGGCTCGGTCACGGGCTTTGCGGTAGGCGCTGCGGGCCCCGGTGGGAGGTGGGAGCGTCACGCCGGTGACGAGCTCACCGGGACGGACGACGGTGTCCTGCTCCGGCCGGTCACCCGGCAGCCGGTGGAACTCGGTGACCGGCACCGTGCGGTCGCCGTCGGCTCCGAGCACCTGCACCCTCGCGTCGAGACACGCGAGCGCGACCGCCATGTCCGACGGGTGCGTGGCGACGCACCGATCGGAGTGACCGAGCACCGCGAGGTCGCGGTGGACTCCCTCGCGAGCGGGACAGCCCGTGCCCGGTTCGCGCTTGTTGCACGGCTTGGAGGTGTCCTGGAAGTACGGGCAGCGGGTGCGCTGGAAGAGGTTGCCGCCGGTGGTGGCGGTGTTGCGGAGCTGTGCGGAGGCGCCGGCGAGGAGCGCCTGCGACAGCACGGGGTAACGGGTCCGTACGAGAGGGTGGGCGGCCAGGTCGCTGTTGCGCACGGTGGCCCCGATGCGCAGGCCCCCGTCGGGCGTCTCGTCGACGCCGTCCAGCGGCAGCCGGCTGATGTCGACGAGGAACGGCGGGTCGGCCACCCCGAGCTTCATCAGGTCGACGAGGTTGGTCCCGCCGGCGAGGTACTGGGCGCGGGGGTGGGCCGCGAACGCGGCGAGCGCCTCCTCGGCGCGCTCGGCCCGCAGATATCCGAAGGGCTTCACCGGGCGACCTCCTCGATGGCGTCCACGATGTTCGGGTAGGCCCCGCAGCGGCAGATGTTGCCGCTCATGCGCTCACGGATCTCCTCCGGGGTGAGGGTCACCGGGCCGTGGCCCAGGGGCTCGTCCGGCGGTGTCACATGGGAGGGGTGCCCGGCGGCCGCCTCGTCCAGCAGGGCCACGGCCGAGCAGATCTGACCGGGAGTGCAGTAGCCGCACTGGAGGGCGTCCCGCGAGACGAACGCCTCCTGGAGGGGATGGAGACGGCCCTCCTCGGCGAGGCCCTCGATCGTGGTGACCGGCTCGTCGCACGTCACCGCGAACAGCAGGCAGCTGTTCACCCGCCGCCCGCCCACGAGCACTGTGCAGGCACCGCACTGCCCGTGGTCACAGCCCTTCTTGGCTCCGGTGAGGTCCAGGTGCTCACGCAGGGCGTCCAGGAGGGTCGTGCGGTGGTCGAGAGGGAGGGTGTGCGTGGTTCCGTTGACCTGGAGAGAGACGGTCGACGTGAAGGCCCGCTCTCCGGCCGCGCCGCTCTCGGGCGCGGCCGCGCCCACGCCGGTCGCTTCGGTACGGTCCACGGTGCTAGCTCCTCCGCCGGTGGATGGGGTGACCTGCTGCCCGACATCCCCTTCCCCGCCTCCCGCACGATATGTCCTCGATGTCCGCCGAACGGCGCAGGGGAGGACATTCTCCGGATGCGGTGCGCATGCTCGGCGGGTTCGGGGGCAGACGGTGGGCGAGAGCACATGGGACTGCTCTCGCCGCCGGGCTTGCGACCGCTCTCCCCCCTCGTGTCGCGGGCCCGCCGGACCGCGCGCGCGGTCCGCACCAGGCAGGGGTGCGGGCCGTGCGCGCGCCACGCGGAGCGTGACCGCCCGGTGACGTTCCCGGGCGCGGTCGAGCCGATGTCGACTCCGTGTGAGTCCCGCCCCTGATCGCCCGGACGTACCCCACCTGTGACGTGGCGCCGGCGCGCGGGCGCAGGCACGCCGTACGCGGCCGATGACCTGTGCGTACGGACCGACGGGAGCCGACACGCTGCGGCGCCGAGGTTTGCCGCACGGCACACGGGTCAGCAGCCAAGGGGCGGGCCTGTTTCCCGGTCGGCCCGGCGCGGGCCCCGCGCGACGCCCCCGGCCCGTGTCCAGCAGCGAAGAACCGTAGTCAGAGCGCGAACAACCGCCGTCATAAGAAGGTGAGCCGTATGAACACTCCGGACGAGCTCGATCGGACGGAGAAACCGCTTCCCCGCGACCCGCAGAACCAGCAGGCGGAGGAGGGGGAGGACCCCCTGGCGATACCCGTACCGGACTGGCCGGACAGCGACGCGCCCGAGACCGATGTGGCGGGTACCGGACGGAAGGGTCGCGGCGAGGGCGACACCACTCAGGACGAGGGCGAGGGTTCGGCCGTGGACGAACCGGTGGACTGACGCGCGGCCTCACCGTCGGCCCCGCCACGACGCGGACAGCCCCCCGCCCCTCCTCGATGCGGACGCAGCCGCTCAGACCGGGTCGGGCAGAGGGACGGGAACGGTCGGGTCCGTCGAGAGCGCGTCCCAGGGGGCGGGCGCGACCTGGTCCGTCCACGCGGCCAGCGCCTCCCCGTCCACGCAGACGATCCCGCACGTGGCGGCGTAGTCGACAGCGGGCGCCGTGAAGGAACTTGTGGTCACCACGATGGCCACGTCCGCCTCGTGGATGGTGAAGCAGGTGCCGCCGAACCTCTGCAGATCCTGGGAGCCGACGCGGTTGTCCTCCGCGTAGTGCTTGCACTGGAGTACGACGCGTCGCCCGTCCGCGGTCACCGCGACCACATCGGCGCCCAGGTCGCCGGCTCCGCCGACCACTTCCACGGCGGTGCAGCCGTCGCGCGCGCAGAGCGCGGCCACCGTGTGCTCGAAGCCGTCGGCGTCGACCGCCGCGTGATCCAGGGCCTCGGCCCCGAGGTCGGGAACCTCCGGGGCGGGGAACGGTTCGTCCGGCGCGCCGACGGGACGGACGCGGTCGTGATCCCGGCCGTACCCCTTGCTCCTCCTGATCACCGCCAGCACGACGGCGAGCACTCCCAGGGCACCGAGCGCCACGAGGACGGCGACGGCGACCCCCGAGCCGCGGCTTCCTGCCGCCTGGGCCGCCTTGACGAAGAGGGCCAGGCCCCCGACGCATATCCCCACGAGTCCCACGGCCAGCACCAGATCGCGCCCGATGGCCGCAGGGCGACGCCCTGCCCCGCCCCTGCCTATCCCGGTGGACTTCATCCGGGCCCTCCCTCATTCGTCAACGGCTCACGCACACCGCGGCCCCGATCCGGGAAGGTTCGGGGCTCGCGTCGGTATCGGTATGCGGGTCAGTGCTGCGGCGTCCCTCTCGGAGAGGTCGATGTCCCTGACGGAACGCCGTATATCCGTGAACGCGCTCCCGAAACGTGGCGGCCGGAAGGAGCCGACCAGGGGTTCGCCGGTGGCGCGGGGGAGGGCAGAGCCGAGGCGGGGTCAGATCCGGAAGATCGTCCCGATGAACTCCGCGAGGAGCCGTTCCTGCAGCGGCTGCGGCAGCGCGTCGAGCAGCACCAGCACGGGCGCCGTACGCGCGGGCAGGCCACCGTCGCCGTCGAGTCCCGCGAAGGCCAGCACTCCGGCGATGTCGTCCGGTCCGAGCGTCGCCGGATCGAGCTGCGCGGCGAGTTCGGCGAGGCCCGGATCGACGCTCACCGGCGGCAGGGCGCGCGCCGAGTCCAGGGCCGCCGCGAGATCGTCGAGGAGCGCTTCCACCTGGCCCACGGTCGCCGGGGTCAGCGTCAGGTGGAGATTGGGCGGCAGGCCGTCGAAGGACAGTTGCGGCTGGAGGTACCAGCCGCGCTCGCGCATCTCGTCGGCCAGGTGCAGCAGCAGGCTCAGGTCGGCCCCGGCCTCCACGCCCCGGTCACCCTCCGCGCCCTGGTCACCGCCCGTTGTTGGGGCGCTTCCCCCGCTCGTGCCCCCGCTCGCGCCCCCGTTCGCGCCCCCGGGTGCGTCCCCGAGCACCGTGAACGCCACGAGTCCGGCGGCCGGATCGCCCAGCACCCGTACGCCGGGGAGCGCCCGCAGGCCCGCCAGGAGCCGGTCCGATGCCTCGGCGACCCGCCCCGCCAGAGCGGTGTAGCCGTCGTCGCCGACGTACTGCAGGACGGCCCACGCCTGGGCCAGCAGACCGCCCGGCTTCGTACCCTGCACCGTCGGGTTCACGACCGGGTAGCCGGGCCAGCCCGCGTGTGCGAAGTACTGGTGCCGGCGCAGCGCCGCGTCCCGGTACAGCACGACGGAGGCGCCCTTGTCGGCGTACCCGTACTTGTGCAGGTCGACGGAGAGCGACGTCACCCCGGGCACCGACAGGTCGAAGGGTTCGACCTTCCGCCCGGCACGCCGCAGGTGAGGCAGGATCCAGCCACCGATGCACGCGTCGACGTGGCAGAGCACGCCCCGCGCCGCGGCGGCAGCGGCGATCCGGGCCACCGGGTCGATCACCCCGTGCGCGTACGAGGGGGCCGAGGCGACCACCAGGGCGGTGCGGTCCGTGATCGCGGCCGCGATCGCCGTCGCGTCGGCGCGGAAGGTGTCCGGGTCGACGGGGACGACGACCGTCTCCAGCCCCAGGTAGTGCGCGGCCTTGTGGAACGCCGCGTGCGCGGTCGACGGGAGAACGAGCTGCGGCGCGGTGATTCCGCGTTCGGCCCGCGCGTGGTCACGGGCCGTCTTGACGGCGAGCAGGATGCTCTCCGTCCCGCCGCTGGTGAAGGTGCCCTGGGCGTCGGGCGCGCCGAGGAGCGCCGCGACGGCGCCCACCACGTCGTTCTCCAGGCGCGCCACGCTCGGGAAGACGGTCGGGTCGAGTCCGTTGACGGTCGCGAAGGCGGTGTACGCGGCGGCGGCCAGCTCGTCGAGGCCTTCGAGGCCCGCGTCGTAGACGTAGGCGAAGGTACGTCCGCCGCGTGTCGGGGCGTCGGCCGCGCGCAGCGCGCCGAGTTCGGCGAGGACCTCGTCGGCGGGGCGGCCGGAAGGCAGGGAACGGAGAGGTTCAGTCGGCACGGTCGGTCGTCACTTCCTGCTGCGGGGCGGCCTGTTCGGGTACGGATGGAAGGGGAGGCGTGTGTTCCTCGGCCGGGGCCTCGCGGTAGCGGTGGAGGGGCCACAGGCTCGCGGCGGCGAGCAGCGCGGGCAGCAGGCTCATGCCCGCGGAGATGCCGGCCAGCGCCGCGTCGGGTTGGGCGACCTGGTGCTCCGCGTCGGAGGACCGGAATCCCGTCACGGCCAGGACCAGCGCGAACACCCCCGCCCCCAGGGCGAACGCGAGCGTCTCGGCGGCGGTCCACAGGCCGGTGAAGGTCGCGGCCCTCCGTCTGCCAGTGCGGACCACGTCGGCGGCGAGCGTGTCGGCCAGCATGCTCAGCGGCAGCAGCTGGAGCCCCGCGTAGGCGATGCCGATGACGACGACCGCGCCGTACCCGACGGCCGGCCCGGCGAAGGGGGTGAGCGAGAGCAGGAGCGTCCCGGCGAGGAACAGCAGCGAGGCGCACCACTGGGCCCTCTTCACACCGAGCCGGCGGGCGATCCGGTTCCACAGCGGCATGACGAGGACGAGCGGTCCGATGAGGGCCGCGAAGAGCGGGGTGACGGCGGTGGCGGAGCCCAGTGTGTACGTGGCGAAGTACTGGACGGCGGCGAGCATCACCCCGATGGCGAGGGCCTGGAGCGTCCACATGCCCACGAGGTGGAGGAAGGACCGGTTCTCGCGGGCGACGGCCAGCTGGGCCCGCAGCGAGGGCTCGGCCTCGCTGCGGGCCGCCTCCGGGGCCCAGCGCGTCGCGAACCACGCGCCGAACATGCCGAGGGCCAGCAGCGCGGCGACGGCGATCCCCATCAGCCGGTAGCTCGCCGGCGTGTCGCCGTCGGCGTGGGCGATCGCGGGGGCGAGCGCCCCGGACAGCAGGATCGCGACGCCGAGGAACCCCACGCGCCAGCCGAGGACCCGGCCGCGCTCGTCGGCGTCCTCCGTCATCTCGGCGGGCATCGTCACGTACGGCACCTGGAAGACGGCGTACGCGGTGGCGGCGAGCAGGAACAGCACGGCCACGTAGCCGGCCGCCGCGGCGCCGCGCAGTGGCGGCGCCGCGAAGAGCAGCGCGAAGAGCGGCGGGAGGGTGCACGCCCCGGCGAGCAGGAACGGCCGCCGTGGGCCGCCGCGCAGTCGGCTGCGGTCCGACAGCGCTCCGACGATCGGGTTGATCAGCACGTCCCAGGCCTTCGGAAGGAAGACCGCGAACCCCGCGACGGCCGCGGGGACGGCGAGAACGTTGGTCAGGTAGTAGAGCAGGATCAGCCCGGGCACGGTGGCGAACGTGCCGGTGCACAGCGAGCCGAGCCCGTACCCGATGCGCACCCGGCGGGGCAGGGGCGTGGCCGGGCCGGGAGTCGCACGGAGGTCCGGAGGCATGGCGCAGATCATGAACGACGGTACGAGCGGGCGGCAAGGGTCTGGTGTGACGGGGAGATGAACACGCGAGCGGGGCGGGGACCCCGTCGGCCCGCGTGGGGCGCCCCGGCACATGGCCGCGGTCTCCCCGGGTAGGCGGACGGGACACCGACCCCAGGAGGAACCATGTCCGGACTGACCACCCGCATCAAGCAGTTCACCCGTGGGCCGCGAGGGCGGCGCGCGATCGCCTCGGTCCGGCGCGCCGCCGCCGATCCGCGCAGGCGCGCGCGGGCGCGCAGGCTGCTCGGACGGCTGCGCGGGCGGCGGTGACCGCGAGGCCGGAGGGGAGGCACGCGGCCGCGGAGGGGCTCTCTCGGGTGGAGCGAGCCCTGGAACGCTGGCAGCACAGCCTCCTCTCCAAGATGCGCCACCGCGAGGACGTCGAGCTGCTCGACGCGCTGCACCGTGAGTGCGACCAGCACGCGGTGGTGTGCAGCGAGAGCAGAGTGGTCGTCCCGAACGCGTACGAGGTGGAACTCGACGCCCAGGTGCACGAGGAGCTGGTGCGCCACGGCCACGGCGACGTGGGGGAGGCCCTGACGGACGACCTGGCCCGTCACGGTGAGCGCAAGGGGTACGAGTGGGCGGGACCCCTCACCGTCCGCGTCACCCCGGTCGCGCGTCCGCCCGGCGACCCGTACCGGGTGTCGAGCGGTCCCATGCCCCACGTACGGGCCGACGCCTTTCCGGGGGACGGCTGATCGGTGACTCCGAGGAGTGCGCGTCCTGTGGGAGTGCCTCCCACGGGAGCGCGTCCTTTTGAGTGTGCCTCCCACGCGAGTGCGTCCTGCGGGAGCGCGTCCTGCGGCGGTGCGTCCTACGACGGCGTGACGGAGGCGGTGTGCGGCGCTTCGGCGTCGGATTCCGCCGCGGGAGTGGAGAGTTGTTCGCGTACGTAGTTCCAGATCACCGCGATCAGCGCGGCCGCGGGTACCGCGAGGAGGCTGCCCACGATGCCGGCCAGGCTGCCGCCGAGCGTCACGGCCAGGAGTACGACCGCCGCGTGGAGTCCGAGGCCGCGGCTCTGGATCATGGGCTGGAACACGTTGCCCTCCAGCTGCTGCACGACGACGATGATCGCCAGCACGAGGAGCGCGTCGGTCGGGCCGTTCGACACCAGGGCGATGAGGACCGCGACCAGGCCCGCGAAGAGGGCTCCCACGATCGGGACGAAGGCGGAGACGAACGTCAGCACGGCCAGGGGAAGCACCAGGGGCACGTCGAGGAACCACAGGCCCAGGCCGATGAACACGGCGTCGAGCAGACCGACGAACGCCTGCGAGCGCACGAACGCCCCCAGGGTCTCCCAGCCGCGCGCGGCCACGACGGGGACGTCCGTAGCCAGGCGGCCGGGGAGCTGACGGGTGAGCCACGGCAGGAAGCGCGGCCCGTCCTTGAGGAAGAAGAACATCAGGAAGAGCGCCAGGACGGCGGTGACGAGACCGCTGAACACGGTGCTCACGCCCGAGACGACGGTGGTGACCATACTGCCGACACTGTCCTGGATCCGGGCCATCGCGGTGTCGAAGGCGCCGGAGATCTGGTCGTCCCCGATGTTCAGCGGGGGCCCGGAAGCCCACTCGCGCACCTTCTGAATGCCCTCGACCACGCCGTCGGCGAGCTCTCCGGACTGGGACGCGACCGGCACCGCGATCAGCGCGACGATGCCCGCGACCGTCAGGAGGAAGAGCACGGTGACCACGCCCGCGGCGAGGGCCGGTGCCCACCCGAGCCTGCGCAGGAAGCGCGTGAGGGGCCAGGTCATGGTGGTGAGGAGCAGGGCCACGATGAGCGGCCAGACGACCGACCACATCCGGCCCAGGATCCACAGGGCCACTGCCGCCATCAGCAGGACCAGCAGCGACTCGGCGGAGACGCGTGCCGTTCTGCGGAGCGCGGCGGCGGTCTTCGTCGAACTCAGTATCTCAGACATGGGGTTCACTCTATTGACGCCTGGCACCCGCCCGGAGTCGGCGGTGGACCCTCCCGGACTTGTCGAGGTACGGGTGGTGGGGGCGGGGAAGTCCGGCTGCGAGGGCGCTTCTCTCACGCGCGGGGCTGAGGAAGCGGCGCCGCCGTGCCGTCGGCCGGCAGGGCGGCGGTACACGGGTGCCCGTCGTGCGGCGGGGGAGTCGTCCCCTGCTGGTTGGTCGGGGACGCCGGAGCGATGGCCGTGATGCGCATGCGACGCAGGAGATCGCGGGTCGTACGCATGTTCAGCACGCTGCTCCAGGCGATGCCGGGGTGGCGGGAGCGCAGGTGCAGAAGGGCCCGGGTGCCCAGGCCGCTGCTGTGGAAGCGCTCGTCGATGACGACGGCGGTGATGACACCCTGGGAGCAGCCGGAGCAGATCCGGTAGTGGACCTCGCCGACCACCTGGCGGATGTGGATGAGAAGCAGGCACTCCTCGCCGGGGCCGGACAGATCGGGGAGGTGCGTGGACAGGAACTCGATCGCCCGGTAGGCGAGGATCCGGCGGCGGAAGCGACCGGTGCTCCGGCCCCGGCGTGAGTGCTTGGGGCCGGTCCGACCGGGCAGCGATGCCCGGGTCGAGGGAGCGGAGCCGAACAGAGTGCTCGCGGGACGCGCATGTTGTCCGTGCATGGAATGTCGTCTGCCCGGAGTCCGCACGGATACCCGGCCGCTGCGGATATCGGGGCGGAACGCGGTGCGAGCGAGAGCCCACCGGACGCGCCCGGCTGGGCTCCTTGGCGCGTCCGGTGGGCCCCGGCTCCCCGCACGCCGACGGCTCCCGCCCCGTGCGTGAGGGGAGGGAGCCGTCCGGGTCGTGCGGTGGCGAGCCGTCAGGAGGTCACGCGTGTCGGTGCGAGTGCCGCCGGTTGCCGGTGAGGACGCGGTACAGGGCGAGCAGGATGATGGAGCCGACGATCGCGGCGATCCAGGTGGAGACGTCGAAGAACCCGTCGATGGAGTCGACGCCGAAGATCACCTTGCCGAGCCAGCCGCCGAGCAGGCCGCCACCGATGCCGATGAGCATGGTGATGATGATGCCGCCGGGGTCCTTGCCCGGCATCAGGGCCTTGGCGATGACGCCGGCGAGCAAGCCGATGATGATCCACGCGATGATGCCCATGGTGCGTCTCCGCTCTCTGCTGTATGGCTTGTGTCAGCTAGCGTCTGCACCGATCGCGCCCGAACAAACGTCCTCTCCGAAGATTCGTTCTCGCCTTCTGCGACTGCGGCCCCGTGCGAGTGCGGTGGGTCGACCGCGAACGCCCACGAGCCGGAACCCGGAAACCCGGAATTCGGACGGCAGGCACCGACTATCGGGGCGGAGTCTGCCGGGCAACGGGCGTTCGGAGGACGTCGCTTCTACGGCACTGCTCGGCACTCCTCGGCGCTCTTCGACAGGCGCTGCATTTCCGCCGCGGCGACTCCGCTCATTGCTTGCTCCGGGAGCGGGTGTTGAGGCCGATACCTCGCGGGTCCGCCTTTCGGCGACACTCCATTGCGGAGGGGTGCCGGACATGGTGGAGCGCTCTACGCGCGTCGGAATCGGCCTCGGCATATGAGAAAGCACCAGACCGTGCCGACGCGGTTGGAGAAAGGGCCACAACCTTTGATCAGGGGGCGCCATACATCCCGAGCCAGGGAAGAATGCCGGACGCACTGTCCAAAGAAAAATAAGGAACGATCCGTGCGACCAAGACTCTTCGGCGCGACCGCCTCCGTGGCCGCACTCGGACTACTGGGCTCCTTCGTCACCGCCTGCGGCTCGTCCGGGGGCGGCGGAGGGACGACCTTGCGCTTGGTGGCAGCCGAGTACGGCAACAGCCCGTCGACCAGCTCCAAGGTGTACTGGGACAGGCTGACCACCTCCTTCACCGCCGCCCACCCCGGCACGAAGATCGAGGTGACGCTCTATCCGTGGGCCGACGTCGACCGCGAGGTGACCCGTCTCGTCGAGGAGGGCAACGCCCCCGACGTGGCCCTGATGGGCGCGTACTCCGACTTCGCGGCGCAGGGCCGCCTCTACCCCGCCAGCGAGCTGCTGTCGGTGAGGGCGGAGGCGAACTTCCTGCCCCCGCTCGCGGAGGCCGGCTCGGTCGACAACACCCTGTACGGCCTGCCCTTCGTGGCGAGCAGCCGGCTCCTCTTCTACAACGAGGAGCTGTTCGACAAGTCCGGGGCGGAACCGCCGAAGACCTGGACCGAGCTGGAAGAGGCGGCCAAGGCGCTGAAGGAGGAGGGCGTTCCCTACCCGTACGCCCTGCCGCTCGGCCCCGAGGAGGCCCATGCCGAAGCCCTGATCTGGGAACTGAGCAACGGGGGAGGGTACGCCGGCGCCAGCGGCGGATACGACATCGCGTCCGAGAGGAACACGCAGACGTTCCGCTGGATAAAGAAGAACCTCGTCGAGCCCGGACTGACCGGCCCGGTGCCGCCCGCCGACCTCAACCGGCAGGACGCCTTCGCCGCCTTTCTGCGGGGCGAAGTCGGCATGCTCAACGGTTACCCCTCGCTCCTCCACGAGGCGAGGGCGAAGGGAATGAAGGTCGGCACCCTGACCATGCCGGTGTCGGACACGCTGAAAGACGGCCGGCCCTTGTCGTCGGCGGGTGTCGCCGACTGGATGATGGCCTTCAAGCGCGACGGCAATCGTGAACTGGTCGGGAGTTTCCTGGAATTCGTCTACGAGGACAAGAACCTCAGCGCGTTCGCCGACCGCTACCATCTGCTGCCCTCGACCGTCTCCGCGAGCCAGGCGTCCAAGGACGCGGCGGACCCCGCCAACGAGCAGTTCATGGAGGCCCTGAGCGGTGCCGAGCTCTACCCGGTCAACGAACCCTCCTGGCTGCAGGTGAGCAACACCATCAAGCGGAACATCGGCAAGGCGGTGGCGCCGTCCGCCGATCCGAAGGCCGTTCTGGAGGGCATCGCCGACGAGGTCCAGGAGATGGCGAAGCAGCCGTAGGCGAGAAGCGCTCCACCCTCTGTCGCCGGCGTGCCGGGGATCGCCCGGTGACACGGGGTGGCTATCGCCGTCGGGGCGGGTGGGTGCCGTGGCACAGTTGCCTCATGTGCGGTCGTTACACCTCCACCCGTGGTCCCGAGGATCTGGCCCGGCTCTTCCAGGTCACCGACTGGCGCCCCGAGGAGGCGCTGGCGCCCAGCTGGAACGTCGCCCCGACCGACGAGGTCTACGCGGTGCTCGAACGTGCCGCCCGCGACGACGGGGGCGACGCGCGCCGTGAGTTGCGTGCGCTGAGGTGGGGGCTCGTGCCGTCGTGGGCGAAGGACCCGAAGGCCGGTGCGCGGATGATCAACGCGCGGGTCGAGACCGTCCACGAGAAGCCCGCCTACCGGCGCGCCTTCGCCAGACGCCGCTGTCTCCTGCCCGCCGACGGCTTCTACGAGTGGGAGCCGGTGAAGGACGAGGCGACGGGCAGGACCCGCAAGCAGCCGTACCTCATCCGCCCCTCCGACGGCCAGGTCATGGCCATGGCCGGGCTCTACGAGTACTGGCGCGACCCCGACGTCGGCAGCGACGACGACCCCGAAGCCTGGCTCACGACCTGCACGATCATCACCACCGAAGCCACCGACGCGGCCGGCCGCGTCCACCCCCGCATGCCGCTCGCCCTCACCCCCGACCACTACGACACCTGGCTCGACCCCCACCACCACGACACCGACGACCTCCGTGCTCTGCTCACGCAGCCGGCGGACGGCCGGCTCGACGTCCGGCCCGTCTCCATGGCCGTCAACAACGTCCGCAACAACGGCCCGCACCTCCTCGACGCACCTGCCTGACGCGGACCCACCCGCCTGACGCGAATGCACCTGTCTGACGCGGGCCACCCGCCCGACGGTGCACGGGCGGTTGTTCCTACTCCGCGAGGTGGGTGTCCATGGTGGAGTTGAGGTCGGCCATGAACGCTTCGAACTGCTCCAGGAGCTGGGGCGGGTAGGGCGACATCGCGGTGTCGAGGCGGCGGGCGAGGGGGCCGAAGAACTCGTCCGCCCGCTCCTGGATGTGCCCGCCGCTGCGCAGGGTGACGACCCGCCGGTCGGAGTGCTCGCGCGCGCGGGTGATGTGTCCTGCCGCTTCGAGGCGGTTCAGGAGCGCGGTGGTGGCGCCCGTGGAGAGGGAGATCCGCTCGCTCAGTCGTGCCGGTGACAGAGGGGTGCCGCGTTCCTCGGCGGCGGCGATCTCCAGTACCGCGGTCGCGTCGGTGGAGTGCAGGCCCAGCCAGGCGGCGAAGCGCCGGCTGAGCTCGGCATAGTGGCCGCCGTAGATCCTCAGCGATTCCATCAGCCGCTCACGCTGCTCCGCGACGCCGTCGCGCATCGCTTCCTCCATGCAGGTTCCTCCGCGTTCTGTCGTGCCGCGCGGTCCCACACCGGCGGCCCGCTTTGACAACCTACCGTCCTCACTTTACCTTCACCATGGAATTACTTCACCATGGAGGTATCTATCGTGCGTGACCCGTCCCCCACCCCTGACGAGACCACCCGGCCCGAGCCCTACCGGTGGCGATGGCTGATCCTGGCGGTGATGATCGTCGCGGAGATCATGGACCTCCTGGACGCGTCGATCGTCAACGTCGCCGGGCCTGACCTGGAGGAATCCCTCGGTGCTGGCTCCGTCGGACTGCAGTGGGTGATCGGCGGCTACGCCCTCACCCTGGGCGCCGGTCTCGTCCTGGGCGGCCGGCTCGGTGACCGCTACGGGCGGCGCCGGATGTTCCTGATCGGCCTGGCGGCCTTCACCGCGAGCTCGCTGCTGTGCGCGATCGCGCCGAACATCGAGTCGCTCATCGCCTTCCGCCTGCTGCAGGGCACCGCCGGCGCGATGCTGCTCCCGCAGGGCCTGGGCCTGCTGCGGGAGAACTTCTCCGGTCCCGAGCTCACCAAGGTCTTCGCGATCTTCGGCCCCGTACTCGGCCTGGGCGGCATCATCGGCCCGGTTCTGGGCGGCTTCCTCATCGAGGCCGACTTCTTCGACCTGGGCTGGCGGTCGGTGTTCCTGATCAACCTGCCCATCGGTGTCGCGGCGCTGATCGTCGCCGCGAAGTTCGTGCCCAGGAAGTCGGGCGACCGCACGCTCCGGGTCGACATGGTCGGCGCGGCCCTGGTCGTGGTCTCCTGCGTCCTGCTCGTGCTGCCGCTGAACCAGGGGCAGGAGGACGGCTGGCCGCTGTGGACGTGGCTGAGCATGACCGCCTCGGTGATCGGCTTCGCCCTGTTCGCCCTCCAGCAGCGCCGGACGGCCGCCGCGGGCCGTGAGCCGCTGGTCACCCCGGGCCTGCTGCGCAAGCCGGCGTTCACCGTCGGACTCGGTGGCATCGCGCTGTTCTTCGGCGGGCTGATCGGTACGCAGCTCGTGCTGACCCTGTTCCTGCAGATCGGCCGGCACTTCACCGCCGGGGAGGCGGGACTCGGCAATCTGCCGCTCGCGGTGGGGACCGCGATCGGCGGCGCGGTCAGCGGCGCGTTCCTCGCGGACAAGATCGGCCGAAGGGTCCTGCAGATCGGACCGCTGGTCCAGCTGGCCGGTGCGGCCGTGCTGTGGTTCGAGCTGGACGGCCTCGACGCCGCCTCGTTCTCCATCTGGGACATCGTTCCCGGCACGGTGGTGGCGGGCGTCGGTGCCGGCATGGTGATCGCCGCCCTGTTCAGCTTCATCCTGGCCGCGGTCGACGACGACGAGATCGGTTCCGCCTCCGGTGTCCTGACGGCGGTCCAGGCGGTCGGCGGCTCCATCGGCGTCGCCGTCTTCGGCTCGGTGTTCTTCGCCCAGGCCAAGACCGGCGACTTCACCGCCGGATTCCACCGCGCGCTGATCGTCCAGGCCTGCCTGCTGGTGGCCTTCCTCGCGATCACCTTCCTCCTGCCCAAGAAGGGCCGACCCGAGGAGGAGCAGCACGGCGCCACCGCCGAGGCCCCGGCCGCTGACCCCGCCACCAAGCAGCACCTCGGGGTGTGAGGCCCGGGTCGCCACGCCGCCCCTCGACTCCCCGCTGCTCCAGCCTGATCCCGCACCCCGCCTCCAACGCCTCGCTCGCGTTCCGCTGACGTTCCCGCAGGTCGAGGCCGGTAAGCGCCCCCACCGGCTCACGCCCCCGGCTCACCAGGGGCTGCTGCTGCTCGTCGACGTGTGCCCGTGCGATGTCGTACGGGCCGGAGAAGCGGCGGGCCGGCTGCCGAAGGCGGTGTCGTCCGACGACGACCGCGTGGAGCCCTGGGCGGGGCCGGCGGTCGTGAGACCGGCCGGGGTGGTCGACGTCGACTGCGTCGCCGCCCTGATCGGAGCGTCGTGGACCAGCTCGTGGGTGCGTTCGGCCGACTGGCCGATCCACTCCAGGCGCAGCACGAGGTTGCGCTCGTGCTGGTTCCCCTGGGGCCAGTCCACGTCCTTGCTGGTCACCGTCTGCGTACGGACGCCGTCCACGGTCTCCCAACGGCTCCTGACCGCACGGATGTTGGGGCGCCATTTCCCCTCGTGCCGGTGCTCCACCACGAGGTGCCAGCCCGGCGCGTCGATGTGCCGGACCGTTCCCACCTCGCCCGGGATCTCGATCCGTGCTCCCCGGACGCCGGACACCACGACCACCGCGCGCTGCGGCCAGTCGGCGTCGACGCCGGTGACGGTGATCCGGCAGGGGCCCTCGTACCAGGCCATGGGTTGTCCTCCAGTGTTCCGGGGTGGGGGAAGGCGTGTGCGCTCGTGGGTGGCGATGGTGCCTCAGTCGCGGCCGAACTCCCGCGCCACCAGCGACGCGAGTTCGTAGAACGCGGCTCGGGTCCGGCCGCGCATCCACTCGGGTTCGACCTCGCCGCCGCGCGCCAGGTAGGGGTCGTACGGAACGGTCACCACGGCCCGGCACCGCTGCTGGAAGTGGGCGACGACCTCGTCGACCCGGATCAGCCGCCCCGCCGACGACCGCACGCCGGAGACGACGGTCACCGCGTCGCGTGCCTTCTCCTCGTAGCCGTGGGCGGTCAGCCAGTCGAAGGTGAGGACGGCGCTGCTCGCGCCGTCCACGCTCGGCGTGGCCGCGACGACCAGCTGGTCCGACAGGTCCAGGACGCCGCGCATGGTGTCGTGCAGCATGCCGGTTCCGGTGTCCGTGAGGACGATCGGGTACTGGCCGCAGAGCAGGTCGACGACCTGCCGGTAGTCTTGGTCGTCGAATCTCCGTGAGACCGTCGGGTCCGCGTCGTTCGCGACGACCTCCAGGCCGCTGGGCGCCTGCGTGGTGAACGCCCGGATGTCCATGTAGGTGCGCAGGCTAGGGATCGCGGCCACCAGGTCGCGCACGGTGGCGCCGGTCTCGCGCCGGACGCGGCGGCCCAGGGTGCCCGAGTCCGGGTTCGCGTCCACGGCGACGACGCGGTCGGCCCGTTCATGTGCCAGCACCGCGCCGAGAGCCAGGGTCGTGGTGGTCTTCCCTACCCCGCCCTGCTGGCTGATCACCGCGATCCGGTGACTGCGCCGCAGCGGGGTCAGGAGGTCCTCGGTGACCCGGCCCGGGGCGCGGCGCAGGCCGACCCGGAAGCGACCGCGGGTGGGGCGGCGGATCAGGCGTTCACTCGACAGGTCCTGGTCAGCGGTGCGGCCGAGATGCCGTGGCGGTGCGCTGCCGGCCTCTGGGGTGGCTTCGGCCGGGACCGGGGCCGGGGCCGAGACCGGGGCAGGGGCGGCGGACTCCGCCCGTGGCGCCGGGGCCTCCGTCGGGGCCTCCGTCGGCTCCGGGGCCACGACCACGGAGGTGCGGTGCTCGATGTCCGGCTCCGGGGCCACCGCAGCGACAGTGGCGTGTTCGGCGTCCGGCTCCGGGTGTACGGCGAGGTCGCCGCCCTCGGCCGGCTCACCCCCCTCGTTCTCATCGTGGGCGGCGCCCGTGCGCGGCACGTCGTCGTCACCCGTGGACGGCACCGCCGACGGCTCCTCGCCCCGGCCCGTACGCCACTCCTCCGGGCTGTAGTCGGGTGCGTCCGTCCAGTGCGCGGGTTCGTCCCTGTCGATTCTGGCTACGACGGTGACCACCTGGCGGTCCCTTCTCGTCGGTCGTCCTGAGTGGTGGCCCGCGCGGCGGGGCCGGGGCGGGTGCGGGTGGGCACGGAGGTCACGCCGGGGCCAGGCCCCGGCGTTCCAGGACGGGGCGCAGTGCCCGTACGGCATAGAAATTGCGGGACTTGACGGTGCCCGGCGGGATGCCGAGCACCGCCGCCGCGTCGGTGGTCGAGCGGTCGTTGAGGTGCAGCTCCACCAGGACCTCCCGGTGGTGCGGCCCCAGTTCGGCGAGGGCGTCGTGGATGGCGTGCGCCACCACGACCTCCTCGTAGGGGTCGTCCGAGGACGCCCGGTCCTCCGGTGTCTCGTCGCCCAGTTCCTTCGCTCGGGCCGACAGCGACCGGAAGTGGTCGATGGCGATGCGACGGGCGACGGTGAAGAGCCAGGGGCGGCCGTGCTCCGGGCCGCGGGCCAGCGCCTGGGGGTTCTGCCAGGCACGCAGGAACGTCTCCTGAAGCATGTCCTCGGCCTTGCCCCGGTCCCCGCTGGTCAGACGGAGCAACGCGCGGAACAGGGCGGAGGCGTGCAGCCGGTGGAGCTCCGCCAGTGTGTCGCGGTCCATTGTGGGGCGGGGCCGCGCTTCCGCGCGGTGGTCCGGATCCGCCCCCACACGGCCCGCGTCGTCCGGCACACCGCCGGCGCTGTCCCCCTGCATGACCATCCTGGCTGTTCCCCTCGCGCTGTGCCGTCGACGGCTCTAGGGCGGACGACGGCGGCACCGACGACCCTCTGCGTCAGGCCCGTTCGGGGAGACACTCGCAACCTTGACTAATGTTCTGCTAATGATTCGCCGTCGATCCTGCCCCGCTCGGTAACGCATCGCTTGCGTCCTTGCCGAGCGGCCCTCATCCGGGCTTCCGTTCCGGCGCGGGGGCCTGATAGCCGCCCGGCCGCCAACGCCGTCGCCGCCCCCGCGGCACTACGGCGGCGGCCCCCGCCACCGCCGCCAGTACCGCCAGGGAACCGGCCGACACCCACCAGGCGGGACCCGCGGCGGACGGGCCGGGACCGGGTGGCATCGTCACGCCGGGCACCGGCGCCCGGGCGCTCCCGGAAGCCTCCTCGCGCCGCTCCTCGGGGAGCACGGCCGTGACGGCCGCCACCGGGTCGACCGGACCGAAGCCCCGCACCGGGTCCGGGACGCGTCCGCCCGGCCCCGACGTGGTGGCGCGCAGCCGTTGCACCAGCGCCTCGGCGCTCAGCTCCGGGTGGTAGCCGAGGACCAGAGCCGCGGTTCCGGCCACCAGGGCGGCCGCGTAACTCGCCCCGGACGCGGTGAACTTCCCCCGTCCGCCCGGACCGGGGCCCGTCACCGCCTCGCCCGGAGCCGTCAGGTCCACCCGGCTCCGGGAGTCCTGTCGCCGCGACGCCCCGCCGGGCCCGGTCCCCAGCACGGACACGACCTGCGGGTGGGCCGCCGGGTACGCGACCGTGCCGTCCGCGCCGTCGGGGGAGGCCGGGGCGATCACGACCGAGCCCCTGGAGACCGCGTACCGTACGGCGGCCGACAGCGCCGGGCTGTCCGTGCCCGCCACCGCCACCGTCACGACCACGCGGGCGCCGCCGTCGACCGCGACCCGGATGCCCTTGGCGAGGAGGTCGGGGGTGGTGTTCCCCCGGCGGTCGGTGACCGGGACGTCGAGGATCCGGGCGCGGGGCGCGATCCCCGCGAACCCCACCCCCGGGGTACGGGCTGCCGCGATCAGGCCCGCTGTGAACGTGCCGTGCCCTGCACAGTCCCTGGCCGGGCCACCGTCGAACTGGCGCGGTGCCCGCTTCAGCCGGTCGCCCAGCAGCCCGGCCGCGTCGTCCACGCCGGAGCCGACCACGGCCACCGTCACCCCGGCCCCTTCGGACAGCGGCCAGACCATGTCGGGGCGCAGCCGGGCCTGGGCCCACGGCACCTGGGTGACCGTACGGGCGGACGCCTTGAGACACGTGTCGTCGGAGAGCCGCTGCGTGAGCGCGGGCAGCGAGACGGGGTCCGCGCCCGGAGCCGCCCCGGCCGCCGCCGCGTCCCCCGGACTCAGCGTCAGGGCCCCGCACAGCAGCAGCGCGAGAGCCGTCGCGGCCCCTCGCGCGCCCCGGCTCACGCGACACCGCCCGGCACCCGGTCCCGGGGCACGTCCTGCGGCAGCAGCAGACTCAGTTCGGCCACGTCGTCGATGTCGAGCCTGCTGAGCCGCCCGGCCTGCCGGGTGATCATCGACTCCAGCGTCTGCCGGGCGAAGCGGCCGTTGCCGAAGGAACGGTCGCGGGGCACCGCCGCGAACAGCTCGCCCAGCGCCGACAGGGTCTCCGGCGGGCACACGTACCCGGCCTTGTCGGACAGCGCCTCGACGATCCGTACGAGTTCCTCGTCCGTGTAGTGCTCGAAGGAGACGGACCGGGAGAACCGGGAGGCCAGGCCCGGGTTGGAGTCCAGGAAGCCCCGCATCTCGTCGGAGTACCCGGCGACGATGACCACGACCTCGTCGCGGTGGTCCTCCATCAGCTTCATCAGGGTGTCGACCGCCTCCTGGCCGAAGTCGTTGCCCGTGCCGCCGCGCGGCGTCAGCGTGTACGCCTCGTCGATGAACAGGACGCCGCCGCGCGCCCGGTCGAAGGCCTCCTTCGTCAGCTGCGCGGTGTGCCCCACGAAGCGGCCCACCAGGTCAGCCCGCGCCGTCTCGATCAACTGGCCGCCCGGCAGCACACCGAGTTCGGCGAGCAGCTGTCCGTACAGACGGGCCACCGTCGTCTTGCCGGTGCCGGGCGGGCCCGAGAACACCAGGTGGTGGCTGATCGTGGCCGTCGGAAGCCCGGCCTCCTTACGGCGGTTGACCTGTTTGATCAGATTGACCAGGTCCTCGACCTGCTCCTTGGCGGCCGGCAGGCCGATCATCGCCCGCAACTCGTCGAGCAGCTCCGTCCGGCGCTCCCCGGGCCCACCGCCCGCACCCGCCGCGACGGCCGTCACCCCCACGTCCTCGGGCGTGAGCAGCGCCAGGTCGGTGTTGCGGATCTCGGGCAGCGCGGCCAGCCGCGAGGCCTGCCGGTCCACCATCTCCTCGAAGACCTTCCGCGCGGCCCGGCCGTTGCCGAAGTCGGCGCCCTTGGACACACCCTCGAAGTGCTGCGTCAGCGCCTCGCGGGTGCCGTCGGCGAGCTGGTAGCCGTGCGACGCGGCGGACATGGCCACGATCGTGGTCAGCTCGCTGTCCGAGTAGTTCTCGAAGTCCACCGTGCGGCTGAACCGGGACGCGAGACCGGGGTTGGAGTCGAGGAAGCCCCGCATCTCCTCCGAGTACCCGGCGACGATGACCACCACCTCGTCGCGGTGGTCCTCCATCAGCTTGACCAGCGTGTCGATGGCCTCCCGGCCGAAGTCCGGTCCGCTCCCGCCGGTGCCCTGGGACAGGGTGTACGCCTCGTCGATGAACAGCACACCGCCGAGCGCCTGCTGGAAGACCTCCGTCGTCTTGATCGCCGTACCGCCGATGATCGACGCCACCAGGTCCGCGCGGGCCACCTCGACGAGGTGCCCCGACGGCAGGACGTCCAGCTCGGCGAGGATCGAACCGTAGAGCCGGGCCACGGTCGTCTTGCCGGTTCCCGGGGGGCCCGCGAAGATCAGATGGCGGCTCATGGGCAGCGCGGGCATACCCGCCAACTCCCGCCGTCTGGCCAGCTTGTTGAGATTGACCAGGGTGGTGACCTGCTCCTTCACCCCGTTCAGGCCGACCAGCGCGGTCAGCGCCTCCAGAGGCCCGTCCGGCCTGCGCGGCGCGGCCGGAGCCGCCACGTGCGCGGCCTCACCGGTGGGGCCGCCCGCCGCGCCCCCGCCGCCCGCTTCCTCGTACGTCCCGCCCGCCGGGCCCCCCGGCCCGGCGGACGAGACGCCGATCTCGCCGTACGCGTCCGGCAGTTCGTTCTCCGCGCTCGTCAGGTTCTCCACCGCGAGCCGGCCCGACGGCCTGAGCTGACGCAGCCCCGACCCCCGGTTGCCGGAGACCGTGCAGTCGTGCACCCGTACCGCCTCCGTCGAGTCGACACGGATGCCGTCGGCCGTGTTGTCCACGGCCTCGCACCGGCTGAGCGTCGCCCGGCCGCCCTCCGCGACCCGGAAGCCGTACCGCCGGCAGGACCGCGCCCGGACCCGGGTCGCGGTCAGCTCCCCACCGTCCTCGACCAGCACCCCCTCCTGCGGAGAGTCGGCGACCTCGCAGTCCCGCAACGTGGCCGTGCCTCCCCCGCCGACCGAGACCGCCACCCCACCGGTCTCCCGGACCACGGTGTTGCCGACGTACGCGTTGCCGCCGTCGGCGATCCGCACCCCGGCCTGCCCGGTGGCCGAGATCTCCGAGCCCTCCAGCCGGCCCCGGCCGTCGCGGGTCACCTCCACGCCCGCCCCGGCGACGTCCGACACGGTCACGCGCCGCAGCATCGGGTTCGCGCCCTCCAGCACCCGGACCCCCGCACCCGCGCCGTCGCGCACCTCCAGCCGGTCGAAGTCCGGCGCGCTGTCCCCGGTCAGCTGGACCCCGGGGCCCTTCGCGTCCCGCACCGAACACCGCTTGAACGACGGCCCCGACGTCTCCTCCACCCAGATGCCGCTGCCCTCGGGCGCGGTGACCTCGCACTCCTCGAACGAGCCGCGCGAACGGCCGGTGACGTGGATGCCGTTGCCCTTGGTACGGGACACCCGGCAGCGGAGCAGTACCGGATCGGTGCCCTCGGCCAGCGCGATGCCGTGCACCTTCGTCCCGGACACCGAGCAGTCCTCCAGGACCACCCGCTCCTTGGAACTGATGAACACGCCCAGCAGACAGTCCCGCACCGAGGTCCGCAGCACCCGGGTGGCGCTGTTCTGCTCCAGGGCGATCGCGGGCTTGTCGGTGGCCGAGATCTCGCAGTCCTCGATCACGCCCCGGCTCTCGCCGTTGGCGCACACCCCGTTGCCCCGGGCATCGCGCAGCACGCAGTTGCGGAACGTCGGATTGGCCCGCTCGCCGATGACCACCGCCGACGTGCCCAGGTGCTCCACGACACAGCCGTCGATGACACTGGTACCGGTGGACGTCTCCACGATCCCCGCACCGCCCGGGTTGGTCACCCGGCAGCCGCGCATCGCCAGCGACCCCTGCTGGCGGGTGAGCACGGCCGTCCAGGCGTTGCCCACCACCTCGCAATCCTGGAGCGCCGCCTGACCGCGCGGCACGTCCACCGCGGGCAGTTCGTCGTCCTGCCCCTGCAGCACCAGCCCCGTCAGCTGCACCGCCTCGGCCACCACCTGCACCACCGACCCCCGGGGCGGCACGATCCGCACGCTCCCGCGCGGGTCCTCAGCGGTGATCGTCACCATCTTGGTGATGACCAGGTTCTCCTCGTACCGGCCCGGACGCACCGAGATCACCGCACCGCTGCGCGCCGCCTCCAGGGCGGCCCCGATGGTGCGGTAGAGGCCGCCGGAGCCCGACGGGCGGTCGCCCTGCGCCTCGGCGCTCACGGTCAGCACATGGCGCGACATGCGTGGTTGTTCCCTTCGTCGTGGGCCGGTGGCCGTCGGAGGCCGAACCGCTTCAGGAGGAGGTGCACTGGACTCGGGCGGCGTCACCGGCGTGGTGGGCGTACGTCCTCTTCGACCCCGACCAGTCGACACCCCGGTCGTGGAGCTTCACCGTCAGCAGGCCACGGGTGACACTGACGCCGCCCGCGCTGATCCACAGGCCCCGCGAGGAGGCCTGGTTGACGGTGAAGGAGCGCAGGATCGGGTCGTTGCCCGTCGCCCCGGCGTGCACGGTGTAGTACGACGGCTTGCCGCCGACGGCCTTGATGTCGCTGTTGTTCGGGATGTGCACCGAGACCTGGCAGGTGCCGGAGGTCACCGCGCCGGTACGGAACGTCCAGCGCAGCGAGTGCCCCGCGTCCTTGCTCGCGCTTCCGGACATCGGCAGCGAGAAGAAGCCGCCGTTGCATCCGGAACCCACGTAGCCGCCGGAGCCGTACCGCTGCCAGCCCTCCTTGCCGTCCGTGTACCAGCCGTTGTAGCTGAAGCTCGCACCCGAGCCCGCGCACGCGGGGCCCGCCACCGCCGAGTACTGCGCCTTCGCCGGGGGAGCCGGGGTCTTCTGCGGCGTGCTCACCGTCTCCCGCGACCTGGTCGGAGTCGGGCTGGGCCGGGCGCCGGTCGTCGGGCCGGAGGTGGGCCGGGACCCGCCGGGTGCGGAGGTCCGACCGGTGCCGGGCGTCTGCCCGGCGGAGGGCCGGGAGTCACCCGAGCCCCCGCCGGTGCCGGGGCTCTGCGTGGCGGACGGCCCGAGGCCGACGCTGCCCACACCGGCCCCCGCGCCGAGGCCGGCGGCGGACTTCGCCAGGGGGTTGTTGGCGGGCTCAGGTCCGCCGCCGTGCCCACCGGTGGCGGCCCCCGGGGCGGCGGCACCGGGCAGCGAGGAACCCTTCTCCGGCGTGTCGACCCCCGGCACGAAGCCGTCGGAGCCTCCGTCGGCCTGGTTGTACCCGGTCGGGCGCGGCGGCACGGGGCCGGGGCCGGAGCCACCGCCGAGCTGCGAGAAGAGCAAGGGCACGCCCATCAGGACCACGCCCGAGGTGGCCGCCGCCGCGATCATCGGCTTCGAGAGCCGCTTGGCGGGGCGGGAGACGGAGCGAGGGGTCGCGGCAGGGGCGGCGGCCGCCGCGAGGCTCTCCGCGTCGGGCGCGGCCTGCTGCTCGCCCTCCCGGCCACTGTCCGGCGCGGTCTCCCCGGCTGTCTCGGCCTCGCCGTCGGGAGCGGTGACCACGGAGGAGTCGGGGCCGCCCGGTGCGGCGGTGCCGGCGGGTGTCCGCGCGGTGTCCGGTTCGGTCACCGAGGCGGTCGCGCCGGCCGCCTCCGGCGTGGCCTCGGCCGCCGTCGTCGGCGCGGTGGTGGCCGGTTCCGCTTCGGGAGCCGGCCCGGATCCGGGGGCGGTCGCCGAGCCCGCGCCGGCCTGCGGCTCCGGCGCCGCGGTGGCCCCGGCCGGTTCCTCGCCCGCCGACTGCCAGGCGACCGTCGGCAGGCTGATGGCCGACGCGGCCTGCGCGGCGGCGTTCCCGGCCCGCACCTCGTTGTTGTCCACCCTGATTCCCCTCGGTCGTCGCGGACCCCCCGCGACAGGTACGAACGGACCGGTGGCATCCCGTGGTTCAGCGGGCCGGTCAACTCAGCGGGTGGACCTCCGTCCCCTCCGGCGCCGGGGTCAGCACGAAGGCGGCGGCGCGCTCGACGACGTCCTGGTCGAGGGGGCCCGGAGCCGTGTAGCCGGGCCTGTCCAGATGGGCGAGCAGACCGGGTTCGGGGGCGAGGGCGTACTGCTCCAGGTAGTACGTGACGGTGTCCGTCCACACCCACTCCCCGTCCGTACGGAAGTTGAGCGGCACCTCCGCCACCCGGGAGGGATCGAGCACGTCGTCCATCAGGACCGGAGTCACCAGCACGGGCGTCCCCGCGTTCAGCCGCTCCACCAGCAGGGCGCGCAGCTCCGGGTCCTCGACCACCGGGTGGTCCAGGTCGAACCCCGGGCCCGCCTCCGATCCGGCGTGGTCGAAGACGGAGGCGAGCTGGAACTCCGGGTCGGTCATGGCGAGGTCCTGTCCTTGGATCGGGGCGGCCCGGCGGCCGTACGCCCCCGGGGGAACGTACGGAACGCCGGGCACGGTTCAGACCGGGCGGAGGAGGCCCGGCCCCGGCCCCGACGACGGGTCAGAACGACCAGTCCACGGCCGGCAGGGTGACGGCGGCGGACGCCGGAGCGAGGACCACGCGCCAGTCGTCCTCCGGCGTCCCGTACCCGTCCCCCGCCACGGCCGCGAACGCCCGCGCCGCCTCGGACTCTGCCCGCGCCAGGGCGCCCGGCGCGCCCCCCTCCCGCCGCACCCGGTGCAGGTCGGCCAGAGCACGCGCCAGCACCGTCCGAGGGCCCGGGTGCTCGGGATCGGCGCGCTCCAACTCGACGGCGATCCGCTCCAGTTCCGGACCGTAGTGGCCGAGGTTCGCCTCCACGGCGCGCCGCATGTCGGCGTCCCGATGGCCCGGCCGCGCGTCATGCCGGAGCACGACGTGGCGCCCCTCGGGGTCACCCGCGAGCACCAGGGGCGCGGAACCGGGAGCACCCCCGCCGCCCACGGTGACCCGGACCAGGGTGTGCTCCACGCCGTCCCGCGCGAAGCGGACGGAGGAGTCCGGGTCCACGTCCAGCCGTATCCCGGCGGGGGTCAGGCCGGTCCGCGCGTCCTCGACGGCGTCCGCCGCGGCGTAGAACGCGCGGCCCCCGCCCTCATGGTCCGGTACGGCGAACCGGTGGTCGGCGGAGACCTCCAGGACGGGCCGTTCCACCGTCTCGAACGGCCGCACGGGCCGGTAGGCCGGGAAGCCGTCGGTGTTCGCGGAGGGGCCGTTCAGGGCGAGCGCGATCGGGTCGTCCCCTTCCACGGACATCTCCACGCGCGCCTCGCCGACGCGGCGGGTGTGCGATGCCGTCCCCGCCGTCTCGTACGCGGCGAGCCGGTAGGAGGGGGCGGCCGGCGCGGCCGGGTCGGAGGGCGGGGTCACCGTGACCACGGGAACAGGGCCGGGGGGCACGGCCGGTGGGGCCAGCCGGCCGGGGTCGCGGGGTGCGGGGCCGCCGTCGGGGACGGTGGCCTCCCCGGACCCGGGGGGCGGTGTGACGGTGATCGTCGGCACGGGTCCCCGGGGCGTCGCCGGCGGAGCCAGACGGCCCGGTGCCGGGCGGCCCGGGCCGGTGTCGGGCGGGGCCGGGGCGTCGGCGGGCGGCGTGACGGTGAGTGTGGGCAGGGGGATCCCCTGGGGGTGGATCCGAGACTCCTGGTCGTGGTCCTGCTCGTGGTCCCGCGCCTGGTCTTGGTCCTGCTCCTGCTCCCCCTCGGTCGTCCCCGTCCCCTTCCTCTCGGGCTCGGGCTCGGGCTCGGTCTGGGGCTCGGTCTCGGCTTCAGCCTTGGGCCCGGTCTCGGCCTCAGCCTCAGCCTTGGGCCCGGTCTCGGTCTCGGTCTCAGCCCGAGGTTCCGGCTTCTCGCCGAACAGCCCCGGGTGCTTCCGTACCAGCCCGTCGACCGTGTCGTCGTGCAGCACACCGATCAGGCCGCCGTCGACCGTGACCTCGACCGTGGTCCTCCTGCTGCCGGTGAGGACCCAGGTGACGTCCGCCGTGTAGTAGTGCTGGGTCCCCTTCCTCCTGTCCCGCTCGTCGACCGTCTCGCTGCGGGTCGAGCTGAGGCTGTGGCCGCGCTCGCCTCCGACGCCCAGGGGCACGCCCAGGTTCGTGGCGACGTGGGAGACGCCCGGACCCTCCGGCGTACCGGTGTCCGTGGCGTGCGCGCGGCCGTCGGGGGTGACCGAGCCGGACCAGCCGATCGTGGTCCGTTCCCGTTCCCGCTCGGTCTCCCGCTCCCGGACCAGGGTCTCGACGTTCGTCTCGAACTCCCCGGAGGCGAGGTGCCGTGCGCGGTGGACCACCATGCGGACGGTGATCTCCTCACCGTCCGCCACCGGGACTGTGTAGCCCCCGTCGAGCAGCCGCCGGACGTTGGCGCGCAGGTTCTGCTCCGTCGTCAGCAGGTCGGTCCGCAGGCCCGCCAGGGTCGCCGGGGCCAGGTCCTGGCGCGTGGGCGCCGCGGTGTCGCCCTCCGCGACCCGGCGCGGCAGGGAGGCGGCGGCGGGCAGCCACCGCAGCACCCGGTCGAGACCGGGCAGGGAGAGGGCCTGCACCGCGGAAGCCAGGTCCCTGTTCAGCTCCTCGACCGGCTGGGACACGGCCGTCGGGCCGTTGGGCCGGACACGGCCGGAGACCGGTACGGCTCCGGCGGGGACGGGTGCGCCCGGGCGCGTCAGATGATCGGGTACGAGCAGCCGGGCCTCGCCGCCCGTGAGCGTGTTCGTCGCCGCGGGCCTGTGCCCGGACGGGAACAGCTTCTCCCACGGGCCGCCCCACCGCTCGGCGAACCATCGCCCGGCCAGGCCGCCCGTGGCCCGGTCGACCCACTGAGCCGGGGCGTTGAGCGCGGCGCCCGCCATCCGTACCGTCTGATGGGGCTCGGAGGCGTCGAAGACCTCCACGGTGTACGTCACCGAGTGCCGGAACTCCTGTGCGGTACCGGTGACTTCGAGGCTGTGCTGGTCCCGTTCCGAGGAGGTGTCGGTCCTCGTGCGGCCGACGGACGTCTCCGCCCCGACGCCCGCCTTGACCCCGCCGCGCGGCAGGCCCGCCATGTCGGTCCCCTTGACGGTGACGGCGAACTGCCCGCCCACCTTGTCCGACACCCCGGACGCGGACGCGGTCGACCGGGTGGCGGTGTCGGCCACGGCGAGCGTCACCTGTTCGCGGGGCCCCACGTACGCCGGATCGCCGAGCGCGGCGGTGACGCGGACGCCCACCAGCCGGGTGCCGCCGCCGTGCTGCCGGAGCTTGATCAGCTGGCGTACCGACGTCGTGCTGAGCGCGGTGAAGTGGGCGCGCAGCGACTCCGCGGAGAACACCGACGCCAGGCCGCGCGAGAGGTCCGTGGGGGTGCCGGCGCCGATGCCCCCGGGGAGCCCCTTCAGCGTGCCGAGCAGTCTCCTGACCTCGGGCAGCACGTCGTCCGCGTCGAGCTTCTCCACGTGCGAGACGGCCTTCGCCAGGTCGGCGTCGACGTACGAGCGGGGCGGGGGAGCGGCGACGGGCGGCCGCTCCCCGGGGACGTCCATGCCCAGGGCGCGCGCCTGGTGGTCGGGGACGGTCAGTTCCACGCCGCCGTCCACCTTGACCAGCCGACCGCGCAGGGAGTGGTCCGACGGGCTGGTCGTGAAGCGGCCGTCGGGCCGCCAGGTGTGGTGGCTGATCTCGTAGTAGGCGTCGGCGCGGTAGCGGTGGCTCGTGCCCTTGTAGGTCAGCGTCGAGGTCGCGGTGCTCGCCGAGGCGACGGTCCGCACGTCCGTGTGGGTGCGGCCGAGGTCCACGGACCCGCCCGCGGCGACCGAGGCGCCGTCGAGGGCCGCGTAGCCGCCGAGTCCGAGCCCGGCCCCGAGGTTGTACGAGCCGGTCGCGGCCGTGGCGGACTTGGTGCCCGCCTCCGCCCCGTACGCCAGGCTGGTGCCCGTCCCCGTCCCCTCGTGCACGGGCCTGCCGAGCCTCAGCCGGACCACGAGCGCCTGCGCGCGGCCGGCCGGGCCCGGCGGCAGCGGGAACACCGCGCCGTCCGGTCCGGTGAGCTGCTCGAAGCGGGACTGGAGGAAGTTCGGGGTGAGCGCGTCCTCGATCTCCGGGGTGAGGCCATGGCGCAGCGCGCCGACCGTATCGCCGGAGTGCCGGCCGAACTCGTCGTCCCGGGCCCTCGGCGGGGTGCCGCCTCCGTGTTCGGCGATCAGCTCGCCCGCGGAGGAGGTGAGCCCACCGGTACCGAGGAACTCGGGATGGACGCCGCCGAGCCCGTTCCGGGGGAGGATGAACTCCGGGACCGCGTCGTCGGCGATCCAGCCCGGGGCGTCGTCCCCGGGGAACACCGTCACGGTGCCCGTGGAGGCGCGGGGGACGGTCGCGGGGCCCGGTAGATGGTCGTTGCCGACGCGCACCACGGCGGACACGTCGTCCCCCTCGATGCGCAGCGACGAACCGGACACCAGCTCGCCCTTGGAGTCGTGGACGGTCGCGGTCAGGTGGTGGACGGCCGCGTAGGTGAACGCGGTGTGCTCGCCGCTGGTCTCCTGCTCGCGGGACGCCTTGACGGTGGCCGTCACCGAGTCCTTGACGTGGGAGAGGGTGGCGCCGCCGCCGACCTTGACCGCCGGCACCTCGACCCGTGACTTCTCTCCGGTGCCGACCCGCAGCGTGGCGCCCCCGGCGGCCGAGAAGGACACCTGGTCGCCGACGCCGACGGCCTGGTTGGTGGTCCGTGTCGCGGAGCGGGTCAGCGACAGGCCGCTCTCCCCGAACGTGCCCCGCAGGTCGCGCAGTTCGGTGCGCAGGTGCAGCCGGATCTCCTGATCGCCCGCCTTGAGGACGACCGGGACGCCGGAGCCGAGGAGTTTCGCGAAGCGGGCCCGCATGCCGGGCGTTCCGAAGGAGGCCGTGAGCTCGCGGTGGAACTGCGCGTACTCCTCCTCGCCGAGCCGCCGCTTCAGGCCGGTCCGCTCCAGATGGGTGCCGAGCCACTCGCGCGCCGCCTTCAGCACCTGCTGCGAGCCGGGGAGTTCACCGACGACGCCGGGTCCGAGCCCGGTGCGCGAGGCGAGGGCCGGCGGCTCGACGGGATCGCTCCCGAAGTCCCTCTGGCGGAAGGGCCCGAGCAGGGCGCCGCTCCTGGTCACCTCCATCAGGTACGCGGCCGGCCGGCGCGGGTCGCCGCCGTCGTGGCCCAGGAAGAGGTCGGGGTTGCCGCCGAGGAGGGCGGTGAGTTCCGGCGCGGCCGCGTACCCGGGATCGATCCGTACCTCCACCGGGCCGCGCACCGCGGCGAAGTCCTCCAGCTCGGAGGCGACATCGGCGTACACCCGGGTCGGCCGCGCCGCCGTGTCGTCGTCGCCGGCGGCGAGGTTGCGGACGACCTGCTCGACGGGGTGGCGCAGGGTGCCCCGGACGTCGAGTGTTCCGTCGGCGTCCTGGTGGACGACCAGCCGCGCCCCGTCCGGCCGGACGGACCCGATGAGGCGGGGCGGTGCGTCCGAGCCGCCGTGGACGGTGAACCCGAGCCCGGGGTGCGCGTCACCGAGCGCGGAGAGCCTCGCGAGTCCCGCGGCTCCCCGCTCCAGCGCGCCGAACAACCGGTCGAACGTGGAGGTGCCCAGGCGCTGGGCCGTGGTGACCTGCCCGGCCGCGTTCACGTGGTAGCGGAAGGCCGGTCCGTCCGTGGTCCCGTTCACGGGTGAGTAGGGACGCCCCTCGGCCACGACCGACACCCGGGGGTGGTTGCGCAGGCGCGTCCACGGCGCTCCGCCGGGAAGCGTGCCGTCCGGGGTCGCGATCTCGATCGGATGCCGTCCGGCGATCTTCAGCAGGCCGGCGGGATCCGGCATCCCGCCGCTGGGGAAGGGCCGCTCCGCACCGACGTCCCGGTGCGCCGACGGCTCCTGGCGGGCGAGGCGCAGCAGCGCGCTCACGGCCAGACCCACGGCCCGGAACCGCGACGCCGGGCGCGGCGCGGTGTCCGCCGGGTGCGCCTCCGCCTCCGGGAGCGGCCTGCGGACCGGCCCGAGCAGCCGCGCCTCGAAGTCGGCGGCCCGTGAGGCGGGGACGCCCACGGCCATCTCCAGCGTCGAGTCGAACGACAGGGGCGGCCGCTTCGACGACGACACGAACTCCACGTGGAATCGTGCCGTCGCGCGGTACTCGGCCTGGGTCTCCTCCGCGTGCTTGAGCTTCGCCTTGCTCTTGTCCGAACCGCCCACGTCGAACTGGTGCGAGCGCGCCGCGTTGAGCGCCAGCTCCAGGCTGGGGACGATCACGTACTCGCTGACGCTCACCGGAAGGGCCGCGCCCACGGTGAGGCCCGACCTGTCACCGAACTTGCCGCTCGACTTCACGCCGAACGCGTCGGAGAAGTCCTCCCGCACCCGCAGGGGGCCGCCGGTCTCGCCCTTGCGCTGGAGGCCGGTCAGTTCGGCGCCCACCAGGAAGTGGCCCGCGAGCGACTTCCTCGGGAACCCGCCCGCGGTGAACACCCTGGAGGCCAGGCTCCCGGTGCTCCACCACTGGTTGCCGTCCTTGAACGCCTTCTCGTTGAAGAACTCCCGGGACACCTCCGAGACGAACGCCGCGGTGACGTCGGGGGCGAACCCGGCCTTGTCCAGGGTCGAGGCGAGATCGGCCAGGAGCCGCCCCGGGGCGACCGCGTTGACCGTCGAGAGCACGGACTTGAGCGCGCCGGGGTCCACGACCTGCCAGGTGTCGTCGTCGCCCGAGGAGTCGACCCCCTCCGGGAAGGCCAGCCGCAGGCGTCCGGAGAGGCCGATCTCCACCGTGTGCGCGTGCCGGGGGTCCTGGTCGAGGACGCGCACCTGGACGCGTACGCCTCCGTCGAACGCGTGCGTCTCCTTGACGACGGTCCGTCCGGCGCCCTGGGTGTCCGAAGTCGCCGTCCGGGTCGCGCCGTAGGTGGTGCCCGCCTGGAGTTTGACGGACGGGGCCGCCCCGGAGAGGTTCGCCACGTCCGCCAGCTTCATCACGACGTCCACCCCGCCGGCGACCGAGGCGTTGCCGCCGGAGGACACCGCGCGGTTGGTGACGGCCTGGTTGCGCGAGGCGTACGGTGCCGCCTCCTCCCGCGACCGGGCGGCGTGGTGCACGAGGCCGTCCGGCCGGGCGGTCACCACGACGACCCTGCCGTCGGCGCGGAAGACGAGACCGCTCCGCAGGAAGTCGTTCCAGGAGGCGGGATCGGCGCTGGACAGCACCGGGGCCAGCCGCCCCATCACCTTGGCGGCCGTCCGGGCGTCGATTCCGGCCCCGCGCAGCTCGGCCCCGGCGACCTTGAGGTCCTCGGCCGTCCGGGCGGAGTCGAGCACGGCCGTGACCCGCCCGTCACCGAGCGCCCCGTGGCCGACGTACCAGGGAGCCCGCCGGGGCGGCGGAGCGGCGGACTCCGACACGGTGGGTACGGGTGGGGTGACGGGCTGCCGCGACGAGGAGCCCTCACCGGTGTCGGCGGTACCGAACGCCACGGCCTCGGGGAAGTCCCCGGTGTCGTCCTGCCGGGCGACGAGATACCCGTCGGGCAGCGGTGCCGTCGACGGTGCCCCGCCGGAGGGCAGTTCACCGTCGGGCGGCAGGTGCGCGCCGAGCACCTCGGCCTCGACCTCGGCCCCTTCGTGCACCGCGAGGGAGAGTCTGACCCAGTGGTCGGGGACGAGCCGGGGCATGCCGTCGGCGTCCCAGGCCACCCTCTGGGCCACGGCCAGGTGGCCGGGGCCGCTCGGGTCGGTGGCGAACGGACCGGTCACCGGCGGCACGAACCACAACGTCGACCGGGGCGCGTACACCGTGAGCGGCAGCTCCGGCCGCAGCTCCCGCAGGGCGCGCAGCGTGTCGGCGGCGTACGACCGCTCCAGGCCCTCGCCCAGCCCGCAGGCGGCGAACTGCAACGGTTTGGCGGTGTCCCACACCCCGTCGTCGGCGAGCCGGGACAACACGGTGGCCAGCTCCCCGGCGGAGACCCGCTGCCCACGCCAGGTGGGCGCGCCGTCGGTCCCCGTGATGTGACCGGCCAGCGAGAAGAACCGCTCGTCGCGGGGGAAGCGCCCGACGGCGTCGCGATGCCGGTCCGCCTGGTCCGGGGCGGTGTCGGGGTCGACGAGGTGGTGGGTGCCGTTGTCCCGGTGGGAGCGGGTGAGGGACTCGACGAGCTCGTCGACCCGCCCGCCGGGGGACCGGGACCCGGTGGAGGCCCCGTCGCCCCCGGAGGACGCGAGGTCGTCGTCCCCCCACAGGCCGCCGAGCATGCCCTCCTCCCCGTCCTGATCCGACGACGCGCCGTCCGCGTCGTCGACCGGTGCGGGCGCCGGCGCCGCCACCGTCGCGTTCGCCATGTCGCCGAACGCCTGGGCGTCGGCGCGCATCCGTGCGCCGCCCACCCGCTGGAACTCCTCCACGACGCTCTGATGGCTGTCGAACATCGCCGCCAGCTCGTCGTACATGGCCTCGTACTTCGCGGAGAAGACGAACCGCAGCGGGCTCCTGTCCCCCACCGGGGACGCCTCGGTCACCCGGGGGCCGGTGCCGTAGGGGTTCTCCGGGTCCGGGGGCACCTGGCCCTCGTCGGTGAGGAACTGCCGGGTGAACGTCTCCTTGCCCTGCTTCCTCTCGGTGGCGGGCCAGGTCGCGACCCCGGACGCGTTCTCCCCGCGCAGGATCTCCGCGCGTCTGGCCGTCGGGTCCGCGTCGTCGTCGTACGTGCTGTAGACCGAGTAGGAGGAGAAGTCCGCCTGGTAGTACTGGTGGAACTCGTGGAACAGCCGCCGGATGTCCTCGGTGTCCCCGGTGTCCAGGACGGCGACGCCGCGCGTGGTGCCGTCGGACACCACCGGGCTCCTGCCCTTGAGGTCCAGGTACATCTTGACGATCCAGTGGAACGTCGCGTCGCGGTTCTCGGCCGGGTCGTCGGCGTGCTTGCCGCGGTAGTAGAAGCCGAAGGGATCGGAGTCGACCATCCGGACGGCGGCCCAGTACGTGTCCGCGTGCTGCCTGTCCACGTCGACGTCGCCCCACAGGTGACGGTAGCGGCTCATGACCTCGACGGCCCCGCGGTGCTCGGACTCGTAGTCGTGCCGCTCCTTCCTCCGCGGGCCCTTCCTCGGCGCCTCCTGCTCCTGGTCCGGATCCTTCTCGTCCCCGTACATCGCCTTCGAGTTCGCCTTCTCGATGTCGTGGAAGAGGATCGCCTTGGCGACCGCGTCCACGGGCACCAGGCGCCGCGCGTCGTCGGTGTCGCGGTGGGCCAGCTTCAGGTACTGGCCCAGGACCATCTGCGCGTGCTGGAAGAAGGTGTAGCCCTCGGACGGCGCGCAGATCTCCGCGTACAGGGGGCGGAGTTCGGGGTGGTCCCGGATCAGGCGGTTGACCACCTGGTACGGCGACCCGCCCTCCTTCACGAGCCGGGTGAGGTCCGCGCCCACCTGCGTCTGGAGGTGGACCTCCTCCCTCCGTCGCCGCCGCATCTCGTCGAAGTCGTGCGGCACCGGCGCGTCGGTGACGTTCCGGTCGGCCTTGACCTCCTTGTGCTGAAGCGCCAGGAGGTAGCCGATCTCGGCGTGGGAGGCCCAGGTGAGGACCGTCTCCCTCATGAAGTCCTCCACGGCCTCCTTGGCCTCGCGCTCGGCGTCGGGCATGTCGTCGGAGTCGGGCGTGCCCAGGAGGCCCTCGGTCCGCACCCGCCTGGCGGCGTCCGAGAGGATGTCCTCGTGATCCGCGAGGAACTTCTCGAGGTGCTTGACGCGGACGTGGTACGGCAGGACGGTCGTGTCGTGGTCCAGGAGGAGGTTCGGCATGCGGTGCGCCGGCTCCTGACGGGAGTACTGCCACGTCACGTAGTGCTGCCGCAGCATGGTGGAGATCGACTTCAGCTTCTCGGGACTGTTGACGTGCTTCTCGTTCTGGACCCAGGGGTTGTACGAGGACTGCAGCTGGGGCGCGTCGACGGCGGGGATGCCGAGACGCCCGCGCAACACGTCGACGTGGGCCGTCCGGCCGTTCGCGGGGTGTTCCTGGTCCGGGGGCTGGGGGCTCAGGTCGGTGGCCGCCTCGAAGTACGTGACCAGTGAGCCCGGAACGATGCTCTCGCGGAGCAGGGCGAGGTGTTCGCCCCGGATGCCGAACTGGTTGCGTTCTCCCGGCTGGTCGGTGTTGACCGTCCGGTCCGAGAGGGGCGTCGGACCCTCGATCGGGTCGGGGGTGGAGCCCGCCTGCGCCTCCCACCGCTTCCGGTGGGTCTCCTCCACGGCCCGCAGCGCCTCGGGGACGAGCGACGTGTCGACGGGCTCGCGCACCTTCCTGGGGTCGAGCGAGTCGCTGCCGCGGTAGGGGGCGCCGAGCTGGTGGGCGTCGCCCTCCGGGACCGCCAACGAGGTGATCCGGCGGTAGATGTGCAGGGGGACCAGGTAGGAGCGGATGAGCGGTCTGTTGCGCTGCGGCGCCTGCCCGGGCTCGGGACTCGGCGGCGTCTCCGCCTTGTACTTCATGGCCCAGGCGATGGCCCGCGCGGGAGTGCCGATGCCGGTCCACAGGGTGCCCTCCATGGTCGGACCGGTGGCCAGCACGACCCTGCCGGTGACCGGGTCCTGCTGGATGTCCTTGAACCTCCCCGACGTGACCCGGCCGGACTCCCTGTCGATGGTCAGGTCCGTCCGGTTGGTGACCACCGTGTAGAAACGGACGTGCGGCCCCTCCTCCGTCATCTCCACCTCCACCTCACCGCGATGGATGTAGAGGGGCTTCCGGAACTTGTAGTGGCCCTTGCTCGCGTCCTCGCCCTCCTTCTTCCTGTTCTTGCCCTTGTTCGGCGTCTGGCCCTGCTCCTCGCCCTTGTCGTGGATCAGGGCGGAGTCGAAGGGACGGTTCGGCCCCTCGTAGCTGACGCCGGGGATGCCGATGACCGGCTGGTACGCCCCCGGCCGCCCGGGCGGCCGGTCCCCGTCCCGCTCGTCCGCCTCACCGGGGTCCACCTCGCGCAGCGTCACCAGGGAGCGGCCGGAGTCCATCCGCTCGAACCCCACCACGCGGACACGCGTGCCGGGAGCGAAGACCACCAGGTCCTCGGTCAGGTGGTGCCGGGTGCTCCCGTCCCCCTCCGCGGTCTCCACGTGGAAGACCAGGTTGTGGTCCTCCGGGACGGACGGCGTCGCCTTCCAGTAGATCCGCGAACCGACCAGCTCGTCGAGGGAGAGCGGCGTACGGTCGCCGGCCCGGGAGTCCGCCAGCCGCCGGAACAGGTCCACCGCGGCGGCGTTCGTCATCATCGACCGCATGGGCTTCGCGTGGGACGTGTGCGCGTCCTGGACCCGGGCGGAGACCGTGGCCCGACGGCGCAGCTCCGCCGTCGGCGTGTCCCGCGCCGTGTCGAGCCCCGTCGTGTCACGGCCGCGTGAAACGGGGGCGAACACGGCCATCGCGTTCGCCTTCGGCACGTCCAGGCCGTACGCCAGGTTCCTGATCTCGGTCGCCAGCGCGCCGGCGACGGTCAGGGCGCGCTCCTCTCCCGCCTCCCTCGCGGCCCCGGGCAGCAGGTTGTTGCCTCCCGCGCTGACGTGGATCCGCAGCTCGCCGCCCGAAGGCTCCTCGGAACGCCGGACCAGCTCGGGGAACAGCTCCATCGCGAGGTCCTGGAGGGCCGTCCTGCCCTCGTCCGTGAGGGTCTTCTCCCCCTTGGGGAACGCGATGGTCCGTTCCCTGAGGACGGACAGACCGTCCACCGTCATGCTGATCGAGGCGGAGTCCTCCCCGTCGTCCCCGTCGCCGAACCTGACGGCGTCCTCGTGCGGGGCGGCGACGTCGCTCCCGGCGCGCACGGCGTCGGCGGGGGCCCCGTCGTCGCCGACGGGGGTGCTCGTGGCCGTGTGGTCGGGCGCGCCGTCGTCGCTGTAGCGGTGCCAGTCCGCGCCGTCGCCGAAGACGGTGACCTTCCCGTCCGCCGTCACGCCCACGTTCCGTGCCGTGAACAGCGCGCCGCCGGGCAACGACCAGACGGGGGCGTCGGCGGCGAGGGCGGTGAGGGGTCCGTTCCCCGTCTCCGTCCCCGCGCGGTGCCTCCACAGGCCGCCCATGACGGTCCTGACGGTGTTCTCGTGGACGGGGGAGGCCAGGCCGCAGGCGGTGAAGCGGATTTCGGTGACGCCGTCGAGCCGCCCGTCGTCGTGCGCGTCGGTGAGGGCCCTGAGGACGGCGTCCGGGTCCGGCGGGGTGTCCGGATCGGTGTGCATGCCGACGACGAAGACGCCGGGGCGCGACGGCAGGGAGTCGAGCGCCCTGGCCTGCGGGGCGCTCAGCCGGCCGACGGTGACCCCCGCGGGGATCCGCCGCACGGGGCGCTCCGCGGTGAAGTCGGAGACGGCCGTCATCAGTTCGTTCACCAGCGTCGGGGTGTCGCGCTGCCAGTACGCCGCGGTGTACGCCTCCGCCCCCCACAGCGCGGGTGGGAAGCCCTGGTCCACCAGGAGGCGCTGGGCCACGATCCGGACGTCGGCGGTGATCCCTTGGTCGTCCGACGGCGGGAGGCCGTCGACGGCCCGGACGCCTTTGACGAGTTCGACGAGGGCCGTCAGCCTGGCCCGGTCCCCCGAAGCACCGTCCAGGGCGGTGTAATAGGCGTCGAAGGCGGCGTCGAGGCCCTCCCGCACGAGGTCGCGCTCGGGCGCGTCCGGGTCCTGCCTGTACAGGCGCTCCATCACGGTAGGAAGCTCGTCCCACACGCCGGTCTGCGCGTCCTGCTCGGGGTCGTCCGGCCGCTCGGCCCGGGCGCGCAGCTCCAGGTAGTTGTCGGCGTGCGTCCGGCGCCAGTCGCGGGCGGTGCCCCCGCCGTCGCCGAGCGTCTCCCGCAGCAGCGCGGTCGTGCGGTCGGTCAGGCCGGGGGTCCTGTCCACCAGCACCCGCATGTCGTCCTCCGGGAGCGCCCGGACGGTGCGCGGCGCCGCCGGCGCGAGCGTGAGCAGGTCCGGTGTCGTCTCGTGGGCCTCAAGACCCAGGGCCACCTCGTCCGGGAACCTGCCGTCCGGCATGGCCGCCCGCAACTGGCCCTCGGTCAGCGGCTGGAGCGAACGGAACCTGCTCCAGTCGTCGGTGTACCCCAGCACGTCGACGTGGCCGGGCCGACGGGCCAGGACGTCCCGTTCGAAGGCCTCGGACGCCGTCATGATCTCGTGGAAGGTGTGGTGGCCCACCGGGAGCATGTCCGCCATCAGCGCGAGGCGCACCAGCCGGAAGTCGACGGGGACCTTCCACTTGCGGGCCATGGCGTCGACCACCTCCAGAGCGAAGTACGTCGTGTTGGACGTGCCCGCGCTCATCAGGCCACCGGTCCCCTCGGCCGTCACCTGGCTCTCGGTCAGCAGGGCGATCTGACGGTGCCGTTCGCCCGGCTCCCAGGTCAGCCCGTCCTGGTCCAGCGCGTGGGCGCGCTCGCGGGCGCTGAGGGGCGGCACGACCTCGTCGGCCAGCAGCTCGGTGCGCCTGCGCCGGTCCTGGGCGAGCAGCAGCGCGTCGAGGTCGGGCCCGGCCGGATGCTCGTCCCGCAGCCGCTTCTTCTCGCGCTCGATGAGCTGGACGACGTCGGCCTGCTGCTGGATCCGCTTCTCCGGTTCCACGTCCTCCCCGCTGCGCTCGCGCGTGAGGATGCGCGGCGTCGGCTTGCTCCCCAGCCCCAGAGCGTCCCTGACGGGCCCGTGGACCGCCGTGACGAGCAGGTGCATCTGCTCGCGGATGTTCCCGTGCTCGACGACCTCCCTCAGCGTGGCCAGGTCGTTGCCGACGGAACCGCTGCCGGACCTCTCCGGCGTGCCGAGCCCGGCGCGCTCGGCGTCGGACAGCCTGGCCCAGATCGTCCCGACCAGGTCCCGCACCTGCCGCTGGACGTCCGGCAGCCCGGTGAGGTACTCGCCGAGGGAACGCTCGGCGTCGCGCGAGGCGTCCGCGTACGCCATGCGGACCGCCGTCCGGACGGTCGTGTGGTGCTCGTCGCGCAGCGGGTTGGCGTACAGGGCCTGTCCGACGCGGCTCAGCACGGTGAGGGGGAGGGTCAGTGCCTCGGTCCCCGTCGCGCTGCCCGGGGTCCGCAGGTTCTGCTCCAGTCGCCCGATGGCCGCGACCGCGCCGTCCGGTCCGCTGAGCACCAGTCGCGCCGTGTGCGCCTTGCCGACGAGCAGGCGGCCGTCCTCGGTCGCGACGGCGTGCCCGGCGGGGATCGTCACCTCCAGCCAGTGCTCCGTGCCCTCGGGGAGCCGCCGGGTGAGCGTGGTGTACGGCTTGCCGTCGGTGCGCAGCAGCCGGTCCGCCCGCCCCACCAGCCCGACCGGGGGCTCGGTCAGGGAGAGGTAGCCGGTGGTGACCTCCTGCGTCCGGGTGCCGAGTCCGTTCAGCTCCGCCTCGAAGTCCCGCGGGGCGGGGCCGTCCTCCGGCGTCCCGTCGGGGGTGGGACCGTGCTGCGGCGCGGGGGCGTCCGTGGCAGGGGCGGCCGGGAGGGTGGCGGAGGCGGCCGGGGCGAGGGGCTCGGGGACGTCGTTGACGGTGGCCGTCCCGCGCGTCGGCGTGATGTCTCCCGGTCCGTCGTCCGGGGTGCCGGGGGCCGACGGGCGCGACCACTCGGGGTGCGCGTCCATGACGGCCGAAGCGACCTGGGCCGCGAAGTTCTGCACGCGCGTCGCGCGCATCCTGGCCATCTTGGGCGTCTGCCACGACGACGCCTCGTGCAGCTTGCCGGGCAGGGGCACCGGGGCGATGCCGAGGTCCTGCAGCATGCGCGGGACCAGGAAGCGGGAGTGGGCGGTCAGGGCTCCCGGGGCGGTCTCCGGCAGCCCGGTGACCGCGTGGAGGGTCAGCACCGCGTCGGCGACGGCCTGGAGCTGTTGCGTGCGGCCGGCGGCGGACCCCACGGCCGTCGCGTAGGTGGCGAAGACGTCGTCGATCTTCCTGCGGACCTCCGCGTCGGGGGTCTCCGTCGTGGAGCCCTGGACCCGGGCGCGCAGGGAGAGGTAGGTGTCGGTGCCCAGGGTGTGCCAGGGGCTCTCGGAGTGGTGCGCGCCGTCCAGCAGGTCGCGGAGCAGCTCCGTCGTGTCCGCGTCACCCTCCGGCAGCAGCGCCGCCAGGGTGTCGTCGGACGGCGTGGGCGACGGGGCGACGACCGGCCTCTCGGTGAGGGGGACGGCTCCGGCGCCCGCGATGTCCGCCATGCCGAGGATCAGCTCGGCGTTCAGCTGCCCGCTGTTGCCGTCCTTCCAGAACGCCGAGGTCCGGGCCAGGCCGGTCAGCCGGGCCGGGGGCAGGCCCTGGTCCAGGAGCAGGCGCTGCACCAGCACCTCGACATCCGGCGTCAGCGGCTGGTCCGGCGCGTCGAAGTGGAGGCTCTTGACGAGGGTCGTGAGGGCGCTCAGCCGACGGGCGGCGTCGGTGGCGGATTCGGACGCGTAGGCCTCGAAGGCGTCCGTGATGTCGTCGTCCGTCAGGTCGCCGCGGTCTTCCTCCGGCACCCTCTCCCGCAGCCTCAGGTACGTCTCCGCGCTCATCGTGGTCCAGTCGCCGCCGGGGGAGTCCCGGCCGTCCAGCACCTCGGCGAGCGTGTCCGACCAGTCGGGGTCGGACATCAGGGCAGCCGCCCGCTCCCGCGCCGACTGCCCGGCCGAGGGGCCCGAAGGGAGCCCGCCCGCGCCGAACGCGACGGCCTCCGGGTGGGCGGTGTCGACCGCGGGCGTACGGAAGAGGAAGCGGACCGCGTCGTCGGGGAGTTCGGCCGCGGTGGGGGTGGTGCGGACGGGGGTGTGGTCCGGGGCGCCGCCGTCGTCGTACGCGTGCCAGGCGCCCTCGTCGACGACGGCGATCTTCCCGTCCGGGGTGAGCCCGATGTGCTGGGCGGTGATCAGGTGGGCGTCGGCCGTGTCCCCGCCCGTCGTGGGCACGTACCAGACAGGGGCGTCGGCGGCGCGGGCCGTGAGCGGGCCGGGATCGGCGTCTCCCTGGGCGCGGTGCTTCCACAGGCCGCTCATGACGGTTCTGACGGTGGCCTCGTGGACGGGGGCGGCGAGGTTGCAGGCGGTGAACTGGATCTCGGTGACGCCGTCGAGCCTGCCGCTGTCCTGGGCGTCGATGAGCGCCTTGAGGACGAGTGCGGGGTCGTGCGGGGTGCGGGGGTCGGTGTGCATGCCGACGACGAAGACGCCGGGGCGCCGGGGGAGGGCCTGGAGCGCGGTGGTCTGGGCGGGCGTGAGGACGCCGACGGAGAGGCCGGCCGGGATGTCCCGTACCGGGCCGCCGGGCGGCGGGGCGTCGTCGTCACCGTCGTCGGTCGCGCGGGTGAGGCCGCTGTCGTCGCCGTCCTCGTCCCGGGTACGGCCGCCGTCGCCTTCGGTGAGCGGAGGTGTGGTGCCGTCGCGGTCGGTCGGAGGAGGCGTGGTGTCGTCGCCGTCGACGAGCGGAGAAGGGGTGTCGTCGCCGTGGTCGGAGGGCGCGTCGTCGTCGTCGACGAGGAGGTACCCGAGTCCCTCGGCGGCGGCCTTGTCCTTCTCGGCCTGGAGCGGGTGGGCCGTGCTCTCCCCGGCCGTGCCCTCCCCGGCCGTTTCCGTCCGGGGCAGGGTCCGGGTCTCGGCCCGGCTCTCCGCCGAGGACTCGACGTCGTTCGGTACGGCGGCGGCGAACCGGTCGCCGGCGCTCTGCGTCACGGGGCGGGCCGCGGGCGGCTCCTGGTCCGTTCCGCCGGGGGCCGACGTCTCGGGGTCGAGGCCCAGCAGCGAGGAGAGATCGGACGAGACGGTGGGCCGGGACGGCCCGGGACCCGTGTCCGAAGCCTCCTCGTCCCCGTCCCGGCCGCCGCCCGTGAGCGCGTCGCCGTCGGACGCGTCGAGGAACAACGGGTCCTTGGCGATGTCGTCGGCGAACGACGTCCCCAGGTCCAGATCGAGCGGTACGAAGGCGCCGTCGCCGTCGCTCTCGACGCCGATGTCCGGCCGGCCGGGCGTGTCGGAGAAGAAGGGCGTCCCGGTGAAGGGGTTGGAGAACACCCACTTCACCATGTCCTTCATGTCACGGGTGAAGCTCGTGTTCTGCGTCTCGTCGGTGGGCCGGGGCACCGGCCACGGTGCCGGGTTGCCCGTCATGTTCGCCACGAACGAGGCGATGTTGATGGGATGGAGCAGGCCGAAGTACTTGTTGTCGTGCGGGTTCTCGGCGTGCTGGTGGCTGAGGACCCAGTTCTGGTACTTGACCATGACCGGCTCGAACATCCGGTGCAGGCCGTGGCTCAGCGCGCCCATGGCCACCCCGGAGGCGAACGGGCCGCCGGTGACCGTGAACTCGCCGTCCCCGAAGATCAGGTTGTAGAACCCCTCGCTCAGCATCTCGTGCGTGCCCTCGCTGAGCAGCGACGCGACGGCTCCGCCGAGCTGGTACATCGGGCTGCCCTGCAGGGGGTTCTCCTGCTTGAAGACGCGCGCGAGGGCGTTGCTGTGCTGGGAGCGGTTGAACAGGTCCGGCATCGCGTCGGCGAGGTTCTTCAGCGGCGCCAGGTTCCCCAGGTCCCCCATGGCCTTGGTGAGCAGTTCGGGGAGGTCGCCGTGGTCCGCGCCGAGACGGACCCACTTGCGGGCCAGGACCTCACCGAACTCCTTGCCCGCCTGTTCGGCTCCCTCGTGCTTGAGGTGGTCGGCGAAGACCTTGCCCATCTTCTCGGCGAAGGTGTCCGCGATGGTGCCCTCGCCGAAGCGGAGGAATCCGGTCTCCAGCTGGCGGTTGACGCCGCCGAGGAGTTCGCCGATGTCCTTGGCGAAGTCCGACCGCGCCTCCTTGGTGGCCAGGAGATCGTCCAGCGGGTTCTCGGTGTCGCCCGCGGCGCGGCCGGCCGTCGAGGCGTCGGAGGACTTGGAGGGCGTCCCGGCCGCCGGCGCGTCCGTGGCGGTGGACTTGCCCGCGCCGGGGGCGTCCTTGCCGCCGACGGTCTCCGTCTTTCCGGAAGCGGGTGCGTCCGCCTTGTCCGGAGCGTCGGCGTCCTTCCTGCCCGTGGCGGGTGCGTCCGCCTTGTCGGAGCCGGGGGCGTCCTTCCTGCCGGTGGCAGGCGCGTCCGACCTACCGGTGGCGGGCGCGTCCTTTTTGCCGGTGGCGGGTGCGTCCGTCCGGCCGGTGACCGGCACGTCCTTCGCGCCGGTGCCGCTCCCCGCGCCCGTGGCGGGGGAGTCCTTCGCCCCGGTCGCGGGCGGGTTCGGCTGGTCCTTGGCGCCGGCTCCGCCGGGCGCCTCCGTCTTCGGACGGCCGGCCGGCGGGGGTGTCACCCCTTCGGTGGGGGTCTTCGGCGGGACCGGGGGAGGCGTCGGGCCGTCCGTCGGCCGGTTGACCGGTGTCGGGGGCAGCTCCTTGTCCGTCTTGGCCGCGATGTCGTCCAGCTTCGACTTCGGGCCGGCCCCGCCCGTCGGGACGTCGGGGGTCTTGTTCTTCGGGACGTCTCCCAGTGTGTCGTCGGCCTTGTTCAGCACGTCGTCGATCCGCTTGCTGAGGATCGAGCCCGGCGTCCTGCCGCCGAGGAGCCTGCCGAGCATCTTGCCGCCGTAGTGGAAGAAGACCTCGAGCGGACCGCCGACCAGGCCGGTCAGGGCGCCCTGCTTGACCGAGTCGATCAGCGACTCGGTGTTCCAGCTCGTGGTGTGTCCCGCGCCGAGCTGGTAGAGCTGGATCACCGTGTCCTGGAAGACGCCGCCCATGATGCCGATGAACGTCTGGCTGAGGATCGTCTGGAGCAGCCACCGGAAGAGCTGGTGGATGCCCTCGCGGGTCGCCGCGAACATCGCCGACACCGGCCCCCACACCGCGCCGAACGTGAAGACCGAGAAGAGCGTGGCGAACAGGATCTCGGCCAGCAGCTGGACGAGCTGCAGGATCGCCATGATCTTCGTGTACTCGACCTGGTTGGCGACCTTGAGCGCCACCTCGGACAGCTGACGGGACAGCTCCGCCGTCTGCTCCAGCTGGTTCGCGCCCGCCGTCTGGCCCGTCAGGTCCCTCATGGCCACGAGGAACGAGTCGGCGGCCTCGCCGTCGAAGTCGTTCTTGACGATCGGGATGAGCTCCACGACGTACCCGGTGAGCGTCTCCAGGTCCCGGGCGATGGAGCCGTAGTGCTCCGACACCCGCCGCATGAGGTCCTCGTCGGCCTCGGGCCACTCCATGCCCGACACGAAGCCGAGGAAGTCGGCGACACCTTCCGGCGGATTGATGGCCATGGCGTGGAGGTCCTCTGATCGGGCGGACGGCTGTGCCCGGAGGAACGGGGACAGCCGTCCGAGCGGTTCAGCCGGGGCCACGCCCGCGCAGGGGGCGGACCCCCGGGAACGCGCGTGCGCGGGCACGCGCGCCACCCGCATGACCCGCGCCCACACCCGCGCCCACGCCCGCACCCGCACCCGCGTTCGGGCGCGGGCGCGGGTCCGGGCGGTCATCGGACGATCGGCCTCAGAACCCGTCCGCCTGCGATCCGGCCTCCTCGTCCGACTTCGCCATCGTGTCGGACGTCTCGTTCCCCGCCTCCACGACCGTGCCCAGCCGCTTGCTGATGTACGCGAGCGTCTCGGTGAGGTTCTCGGTGGGCTTGTCGACCTGCTGGTGGTAGGCCGTGCCGATCTCGTCCTTTCCCGCCGACTCCTTGTTGATCCGGTTGATCTCCACGATCGCCCGGCTGAGGTCGGTGAGACAGCGCTGGTAGTCGTCGTAGTGGGCGAACTTGCTCTTGAGGTCGCTCAGTACCTTCAGGTCGTCAGCCACTGAACTCCTCCTGCTTCCCGGTGGGGATGCGGGTGTCGGCCTCGGTGGCGAACTCCTCCTGCTTCGCGGCCTGCTCGGAGGCGCGGCGGGCGGTCGCCTCCTCCTCGGTGGCGAACTCCTGCTGCCTGGCCGCCCTCGCCTCCTCCTGGGCCTCCTCCAGGCCGAAGGAGGGGCGCATCGCCCGCAGCGGCTTGAGCAGTTCGTCCATGTCGGCGGGCATGCCGCTCAGTCCCGTGACGCTGCGCAGGTGTCCGCCGAAGTCCTCGAAGCCCTTGATGCGTTCGATGACCTGACTGCCCATCGTGGCCCGAGCCTCGTTGAGCACGTTGACCAGGGCGGCGGCGAGCTCGGCCGGCGCCATCGACTGGTACGCCTTGGTGTGGAAGGTGAGCGAGACCACCTGGCCCTGGGGTCCGACCGTCACGGACACCATGCGGTCCTTGGAGGTGACGGAGGCGGTCGCCTCGTCCAGTTCGCGTTTGGCCGCGAGCATCCGGTCCCGATGGTCGTTCAGGGCCGACATCGCGTCCTTGAGGATGCTGTCGAAGTCGATGGCCATGGGGCGCCTTTCGTGTGGTGGGGAGGGGACGGCCGGCCGTCAGCGGCCGATGACCCCGCTGACGGAGCCGGTGTCGGTGCCCCAGGTGTCCTCGTCCTCGGTGAGCCAGGTGGTGCGCTGCCGGTCCTTGCCCTGGTTGGGCTGACCCGCGCCCGCCCCGGCTCCGGGACTCATCGGGGGCATCATCGGCGGCATCATCGAGGACTGCGACGCTCCGGAGCCGCTTCCGGTCCCGCCGGACGACTGCCGGCCATCGGCCCCGGGAGCGGCGGAGGAGCCTGTCGGAGGGGTCTGCGTGGGGAGACCGAGCATCTTGGCGGCCCGCTCGCCGAGACCGGTCGCGCCGCCGACGGTCGAGGCCGTGCCCTTCAGCCTGGCGCCGTCGCCGATCCCGCCGCCGCCCGACCCGAGGCCGTCCGTCACGAACTTCCGGCCGCCGGCACCGCCGCCGGCACCCGTGCCGAGCCCGTCCGTGAGGTGCTTGTTGCCGCCCGGACCACCGCTGGTGATGGTCTTCGGATCGGGACGCGAGGTGATGGCGTGCTCCGCGTTGGTGAGCAGCTGGTGGGTCCGGCTGATCGGGTTGCCGTTCGCGTCGACGACGATGCCGTCCTTGAGCGTCGCCCCCTTGGGCAGCGCGTACGGGTTGCCGTTGGAGTCGAGCAGCGGCTTGCCCTTGGCGTCGACCACGGTGCCGTCCGCCAGGACCTTCGCGCCCTCGGGGAGACGGATCCGGTCGTAGGAGGAGCCCGGCAGTCCGCCCGTCTGGGTGTCCTCCTTGGGCGGCACGCCCACCTTGCCCCCGGGCGGGGCGACGACCTGCTTGCCTCCCGCACCCATCACCGGCTTCCCGTTGGAGTCGTAGACCTTGCCGTCCTTGCCGATGCGGGAACCCGGCGGCACCATGACGGGGTTGCCGTCGGAGCCCATGACGGGTTTGCCGTTCTTGTCGAGCAGCGGGACCTTGCCGCCTCCCGTACCGCCTCCCGTGCCGCCGCCCACCGTCCCGGGCGAGGTGGTGGGAACCGAGATCGGAGGGGGCTTGGGGCCGCCGGGGAGGTTGCCTCCCGGCAGCTTGCCGGGGTTGTTGCCTCCGGACCCGCCCGTCCCACCGGACCCGCCGCCCTTGCCGCCCGTGAGGTCGGGGAGGTTGCCCCCGCCGGTGCCGCCGGGCCCCTTCTTGTCCAGGTTCGGGGGGTTGGGGCCGGGACCGCCGGTCCCGCCGGGCCCCCCGGCCCCTCCGGCGCCCGCGCCGCTCGGCAGGGTGAAGTTCGGCTGGTAGACGCCTTCTTCGAGGGCGGAGGCGAGCTTCTGGTACTCGGTGTCCAGCTTGCCGACGTAGGTCGTCGCGGCGGTGTCCAGCGTGGACAGACCGAGCAACCACTCGTTCTTCGCGGTCCGCTCGACGGTCTTGATCCAGTCGGCGGCGCTGACATCGGTCCCCGACTTGTCGACGATCTTGTCGAAGACCGGGTCGGTCTGGCTCGTGTATCCGTTCCCGTAGCTCGCCGTCGACGTCTGCCACGTGAGGTGGAGCGTCGCACCCGCCATGAGACGGTTGAACTCCCTGCGCAGCAACGACACGCCGTTGTACGGCGAGTAGACGCCCTCCGGAGTGCCTTCGCCCGCCGGCTTCTTCCACGCCTCCAGGCCCTGGTAGAACATGCCGGACGAGGACGCCCTGAGCTGCTCCTTGGCGGCCTCCAGCAGGGTGACGCAGTTCTGCGGCGTCGTGATGTCCAGCCTGACCTTGTTCATCTCCATGTGCATGACGTCGATGAACTTCTTGAACGAGCCGGCCGCGCTGCCCCGCCACTCGCTGCCCTCGGAGTCCAGGTCGTCGCCCCACCCCTTGATGACCGGCATCCACTCGTCGAGCCAGCCGACCACGCCCTCCAGCTGCTGCTTGGCGTTGACGAAGGTGAACTGGTTGACGATGCTCGTCTTCGCGGGCGAGGTGCTCACCAGAGGCCCCAGGGCCTTCATCGGCTCGCTCAGCCACAGGTTGTACGGCGAGTCACCGGCGTCCCAGTAGCCCTTCCAGTCGACGCTGAAGCCCACGACGTACCGGGCCTTCTCATTGCCGTAACTGCTCTCGGCCGACCAGTAGATGTCGAAGATCTTGCTGTAGTCCTTGGTGAGCCCCACGTTCTTCTCGATGCGGAAGGTGGCGAAGTCGATCCATGCCTTCGAGTCCGGGCCGGCCACCGCTTCCCGGGTCGTCAAGGTCCCGGTCGTGTCCATGAAGACCTTGAGGCCTTCCTCCCAGGTCCACTTCTTGGCGTCCATCGTCGCGCGGCACTCCTGTCGGGTTGGTGGCGGTCTACTTCGCGGGCGGGGAGCCGGTCCCACTGGGCTGCTGGGCGTCCCGCTGGATCATGCTGAGGAGCTCCCACATCTCGGTCACGTCGACGGAGTCCCCGGCGGCGTTGCCGAGGATCTCCTTGACGCTCCGCAGATTGAGGCTGCCGCTCTTGGTGACGCCCTGGAGCTTGTCGAGGGCGCCCTCCACCTGCTTGCACATCGCGGTGAATCCCGCCTGCACGCGGGCGGCACTGGTCAGCTGCTTCGGGTTCCCCGGCAGGAGCTGGCCGTAGTCACCGTTGGACGCGCCCGCGGACCAGTCCGGGAGCGCCAGCAGGACCGGGTCCGACGTCAGCTCCTTGAGCAGCGCCTCGAACTTCGTCGCCTTGTCCAGCAGAACGTCCTCGGTGATCGAAGTGACGTTCTTGTCGCCCTCGTCGTCGTCCGCCATGGTTCCTCTCCTGTCCTGTGCCGGGCCGTACACCGTTCGGCACGGAGAACGGAGGGCCCCCGCCCCGTGGTTCACCCCCGACCCGCGACACGCCGGGACCCGGCACACCGACGAACGGTCGGCGCGCCGGGTCCCGGGGCGGGTGCGGCGTTCAGCGCTGGAACAGGAAGGCACTCTTGCGGTCGCCGTTGCGGATGATGCCGTGGGCGTCCGCGAGCAGGTCGGCGCCCTTGTTGAACTGCTGCGACAGGTTGGAGTCCAGGCTGTTCACGGCCTGCTTGAACTCCGCGAACTCCTTGGCCGCCTCACCGGTGAACTCGGCGCGGATGGCGTCGAGCCGCTGGACGACGGTTTCGAGGGCCGCGTTCATGGTCGCGGCGACCTGCTTCATCTGGGCGTTCGCGTCCTCGAGCGCGCCGTGTTTGATGTCCATGTCCATTTCGCTCATGCGCGTTCCTTAGGGAGAAGGGGGAGAAGGGGGAGAAGCGGGGGAGGGGAGGAGAGAGGCGGCGGACCGGGGAGCGCCGTCCCGGGTCACTTGCTGAGGACGTCGTAGACGTCGCCGGACCACAGGTCCATGTTGGCGTCCGCCTCACCGGCTGTGTCCGTCATGACCCTGCTGGTCGTGCCGACGGCGTCGAGGAGGTCCTTGTACTCGGCCATCACCGTGCGGTAGCCGCGCTGCCAGTTCTCGATCTTCGCGATGAACTTGGTGCCCGCCGCGGACACCATGCTCTGCGCGACCTGGTTCGCGATGTCCTCGGACTGCGTGTAGGCGCGCTCCATCGTCTGGAGGTGCTCCTCCAGCTCGTTGAGCGTCTGGGTGAGTACCGCGGACGAAATCTTGAGGTTGGCGTTGGGAGCTTCGGACACCTGGTCTCCTTGGTCGTACGGTCGGTGGAATTCCCGGCAGGGGGAACGGCCCGTCCACAGCGCGGGGTTCACCCGGAACGCCGTCCCGGCGTCACACGGCTCGCCCGGCGGGACTCAGCGCCGAGGAGCCGGCGCGGGACACGCCGGGTCGGGCCCGCCCGAGGGCGCCTCGACCACCCCCTGCGCCGCAAGCGCCGCCGGGTCGAGGCCGGGACCCGAGGGCAGCATGGTCAGCAGGGACGCGGGCACCCCCACAGCCGACGCGCCCCCGTAGCCCAGGGCCTTCGCGGACTCCTGCGTCGGCAGCGGGTACTTCACACCGTTCTCCGCCACCAGGTACGTCGTCCCCGCGGCACCCGCCCCGGACAGGGCGCGCACCAGCGCGCCGCCCCCCGGCCGCACCGAGATCCGGTCGGCACCGCCACAGGCCGCCGCCACGCCAGGCTGGGGCGTCACCGGCCGGCCCGCGACCGCTGCCGCGTCGACCACGGTCACCAGGGTGCTGGGCCCGCCGCCCGCCGAAGGCCGAACCTCCGTGCACACGCCCTGCCCCGCCCCCGGCTCCACCAGCTTCGGCGGCACCGCGGGAAGCCCCGCGTCCGTCAGCGTCCCGGCCGGCGCCGGGTGGGCCGCCAGGTCGGCGGCGCCCACCTCGGCCGTCACCGCGGCGGCCCCGGCGTACGCCTCCTTCTGCGTCCGCGGGTCACCGCGCAGCAGCTCGAACTGGGTCCGGCTGAGCGGTGCCAGCCCCCTTCCGGTCAGCGCGTACGGCTCACCGCCCGGCCCCGTGAACAACTGGCCGACCCGGGTCGGCCGCCCGGCGAGGGCGGGACCGGGCGTCCCCCGCCCCGCGACCTCGGGCGAGGCCAGATCGGGTCCGGAGGGAAGGGAGTTGAGGTAGGACGCCGCCACCGGGAACGGGGAGACCGCGCCATGGCCGAGCGCCGTCCCGGCTCCCGCGCCCAGCCGCAGCCGCTTGCCCTGCCACAGCACGTGACGGGCGCCGTCCGCCGTGGCCACCAGGAGCCCCTGGTCAGGACCGAGGGCCCGGCCCGTGCTCGCGGAGCCGACGGCCAGCGAGACCACCGGCGCAGCCGCTCCCGACGGCGTGCCGGCCACCAGCCCGCACACCATCCACTCGCCCCGGGACAGCGCGGACGCGGCCGGCAGCCCGTCCGGAGCGCCCACGATCCCCACCGGACCGCCACGAGGCGCCGACGCGAGCGAGCTCTGGCCGACCTGGGCGACGGTCATCTTCTCCCCGGCCACCAGCCGGGCACTGGCCTGGTTGAGCACCGGACGCAACTCGCCGCCGATGAACAGGTACCGGGCACCCGTCTCCTTCACCACCACCAGGGTCCCCGGCTTCGCCCAGCTCGTCGCGCCCCCCGGTTTGATCGCTCCGTACAGGCCCATCACCAGGGCGATGAGGACGGCGATGAACAGTCCGGTGCGCACCCCGCGGGTGGTGCGCCGGGTGGGGAGGTCCAGGGCGTCGGGTTCGCCCCGCAGCATCCCTGCCCCGAGCCTGCTCATCACGAACAGGTGAGCCTGCACCTGGTCGCGCCTGGACTGCATGTGAACTCCTCAGGGGGAAAGGTACGTCGGGGCGCGAGGCGCTTCCCGGTGCTTTGGTCGGTCCTGCGCGGGCTTCCCTGTCCGGGACCGGCCCGACCCGGGCAAGGGAAGCCCGCGCAGGACCGACCCCGCCCGGGTCCGGCCGGTCCCGGCGGTCACCCGGTGAGCCCCCGCACCCACGTGAACACCCCGGCCTCGGTCAGCGCCAGCGGGAGCAGACTCAGCGCCAGCGCGCTGTGCAGCAGGTCGGCGGCCCGCCCCCAGTACGGCAGCATCCGCCGCCCCGGCACCGTCCACGAGACGATCGCCAGGGCCGCGGCCGACGCCGTCAGTCCCGCCAGCAGGTACAGACGGCCGGTGGGGCCGAGCGTGAGGGCCCACCCGGCCGTCAGCAGGGCCAGTCCGTACACGCCGGGCAGGACCAGGGCCAGCCGCTGCCACCGGGAACCCACCTCACGGGCGTGCAGGACCAGCAGCAGCGACAGCGCGGCCGCCAGCGCCACGGGCGCCCAGCCGGGCGCGCGGGTCATCAGGGTGAGGCAGCCGGCGCACAGGGCGCCGGTCACCACGTGGAAGGCGGTCAGATACCCGTCGGCCACGGCGCTGCGGTCCACGACGTCCCGCGCCGGGTACGGCTCGATGTCCTCCTGGAGTTCCCCGGCGTTGCGCGGCAGCGCGGGCAGCTTCAGCCCCGACAGCCGGAAGGCGAACCCGGGAAGGAACGACCCGAACGCCACCACCAGCACCGCCAGCGCCCCCGCCGTCTCCGACGGGGTCAGCCCCAGCAGGACGAGCGCCCCCGCCACCGACGTGGCCACCGACGTGACGAGCAGTCCGAGGAACAGGGGCGCCGAGCACGCCACGGCGGCGAGCGCCAGGACCGACGCGCTCGCCGCCGCCGAACCGCCCGCGAGCAGCCGGGCGGCGGTCAGGTCGCTGTCCCCGGTCGGCAGCAGCGCTCCGGCCAGTGCCAGGAAGGGGACGGCCGCCGCACCGAGCGCCGTGCCGGCCCCCGCGTCGGCGACCGCCCGGGCGGCGCTGCTCGCACCGAGGAGAAGGAGCACACCGGTCAGTGCCGCCGCGACGACCCGCAGCGGCCCGATGTCGGCGGAGAGGGCCAGCAGGACGAAGCCGCCCGCCAGCGCGAGCAGCGACAGACCGAGGGCCAGGTGGTGGGTGAGGGCCGGGTGCCACGCGTCCCCGCGCCGCTCCAGCCCGGTCGCGACACCGTCGACGACATCGTCGAAGTGCACCTCCGGCAGGGACTCGCGGCGCAGCCGCAGATAGAGGCGTTCACCGTCCTTCAGACCCAGGGCCTCCGCCGTCTGCTCCTCGTCCAGGGGCTCCTCACCGAGCCGCTGGAGCACCCAGCCGCCCCCCTCGACGGCCTCCTCGTCGAGGCCGTCCCCGGAGTAGCCGATGATCGTCGGCAACAGATCCGCCAGGGGGACGTCCGCCGGCACGGAGAGTTCGACCACCTTGTGCGGTCCGTGGAACCTCAACCTGCACAGCCCCGCCACCGCGCTACCGCTCACTGCCCGCGTGTCCTTCCTGCTGTCCCGCCGAGGCCGGAACGCCCTCGGCGGGCAGTGGAACGGAAATCCCCGAGCACCGGGTTCAGCGCCGACGACACCAATCGGACCCGGATCGGGCGGGCCCGTACTCCGACGACACCCCGGACCCGACCGGACCGGCAGGGTGACACCGCCCCGCGCCGGGAGCCCCCGGAGTCAGCCGTCCCCGCGCAGTGCGCGTACGAGCGCCTCGACGCCCTCGTCGCCGTGCCGGGCCAGGAGCACGGCGACAAGACCCGCCACGCTCCGCCGCTCCTCCTCGCTCCAGCCGCCCGCCGACGGATGCTCGTCGACCACGAACACCCGCGCGATCAGCCGAGTCTCCGGCGGGGGCGCCTCGCCGGACGCGGCGCGGCCCAGCAGCCGGCCCACCGCGTCCGTCACCTCGGACGCGGTGGCCTCCGGCACGTCGAGCCCCGTCGTGGCCCCGGCCGGCGGGTCCCCGTCCTCCGGACGGACGTCCGGCAGCCACGCGCGCAACAGCGCGCGCACCTCGTCCGCCTCCTCGTCCTCGTTCCCGTACACCGCTCTCCCACGGACACCGCCACGACGGGCGTGCACACACCTCCGCGCCCACCCCGGCGACCGATCGGCGGCGCGGCCCGACGGGCGCCCGTACTCGCACACGCTCGCCCACCGTCCATCGTTTCCTGTCCCGACGGAACCATCAACGCGTCCCCCCTCCGACGAGGTTCACTCCGGACGCGCCGGAACGCGGGTGAACCGTGCCGCACCGTCCGCCCGTTCCCGTCTGACGAGAGAGCCCGACACAGTCCGCCGTCAGGCGTGAGGAGCGTTGTTCGTTGAGCGTGGTGCAAGTCAACCGCCCACCGCGGCGGCCGGGCCCCGAGATGCCGGACGGCGAGATCCAGCTCCAGGAGCCGCCCGGCCTGCCGGAGAAGCAGAACGGCATGGGCAACATCATCACGATGGTGCCGATGGCCCTGTCCTCGCTCTCCATGGTGTTCATCTTCCTGCGGCCCAACGGCGGCATCATGACGTACATCGCCATGGGCACGATGGCCGTGTCCGCGATCGGCATGATCGTCACCCAGATCATGCGCGGCAACGCCGACCGCAAGCAGGAGCTGACCGACGAACGCCGCGACTACCTGCGCTACCTGACACAGATGCGGCGCCAGGTGCGCAAGGAGGTCCTCCGCCAGCAGGAGGCCCTGGCGTGGCGCCACCCCGAACCCGCCGAGCTGCCCTTCCTGGTGCGCACCTCCCGGCTGTGGGAGCGACGCTCGTCCCATCCCGACTTCAGCGACGTACGGATCGCCCTGGGCGCCCAGCGCCTCGCCGTCCACCTCGCCCCCCTCGCCACCAAGCCGGTCGACGACCTGGAACCGCTCAGCGCCCACGCCCTGCGCCGCTTCATCCACGCGTACGGCTCCGTCGCCGACCAGCCCGTCGCCATCCACCTCCGCGGCTTCGCCCACGTCCTGATCACCGCCGAGGAGGAGCCGGAACCGCGCGGCGCGGCACCGGACGACACCGACGACGACCGCCCCCGGGCCCTGGCCCGCGCGATCCTCGCCCAACTGGCCACCTTCCACGCACCCGACGAACTGCGCGTCGCGGTGGTCGCCGCGCCCGACCGGCGCGCCCACTGGGAGTGGACCAAGTGGCTGCCGCACGCCCTGCACCCCGCCGAGACCGACGGCGCCGGCCCGCTGCGGCTCGTCGCGGGAACGATCGGAGAGCTGGAGCAGCTGCTCGGCGAGGAGTTCGGAGCCCGGCCGCCCTACGAGCCCGACGCCACCCCCAGCCGCGACGAGCCGTACACGGTGGTCGTGCTCGACGGGGCCACCTTCACCGCCCCCCACCGGGCCGCGCTCGGCGGCTACCGCAACGCCACCGTCATCGACGTCGGCTCCACGCTGGAGTGGAAGCACAGCAGGCTCACCCTCCGCCTGCGCATCGCCGGAGCCCCGGACGGCACCGGCAGCACCCTGGAGATGGTCGGCGCCGACCGCAACCGCAAGGACCAGGTCACCTCGCTCGGCAGCCCGGACGGGCTGACCCCCGCCGCGGCGACCCGGCTGGCCGCCGCCATGGCCCCGTACCGCCTGGGTGACAGCGTCGACCAGGGCGAGCCGCTCGCCACCGACTTCGACCTGACCAGTCTGCTCGGCATCCAGGACCTGCACCGCTTCGACGTCAAGGAGTACTGGGCGCGGCGCAATCAGTCCAACAAGCTGCGGGTCCCCCTCGGCCTCGGCCCCGACGGCACCCCCATCGACCTGGACATCAAGGAGTCCGCCCAGGGCGGCATGGGCCCGCACGGCATGCTGATCGGCGCCACCGGCTCCGGCAAGTCCGAGCTGCTGCGCACCCTGGTCCTCGCCCTGGCGCTCAGCCACTCCTCGGAGATCCTCAACTTCGTCCTGGTCGACTTCAAGGGCGGCGCCACCTTCCTCGGCCTGGACCGCCTGCCCCACACCTCCGCCGTCATCACCAACCTCGCCGACGAGGCCGACCTGGTGGACCGCATGCGCGACGCGCTGCACGGCGAGATGATCCGACGCCAGGAACTGCTGCGCGCCGCGGGCAACTACTCCTCCCTCCTGGAGTACGAGACCGCCCGCGCCGGCGGCGTCCCGCTGGACCCGCTGCCCACCCTGTTCGTCGTCGTCGACGAGTTCTCCGAACTGCTCGCCGCGCACCGGGACTTCATGGACCTCTTCGTCATGATCGGCCGACTCGGCCGCTCCCTCGGAGTCCACCTGCTCCTCGCCTCCCAGCGCCTCGACGAGGGGCGCGTCCACCAGCTGGAGTCCCACCTCTCGTACCGGATCGGCCTGCGTACCTTCTCCGCAATGGAGTCCCGGGGCGTCCTGGGCGTTCCCGACGCCTACCAGCTGCCCTCCCAGCCCGGCAACGGCTACCTGCGCAGCGACATCTCCACCCTCACCCGCTTCAAGGCGGCCTACGTCTCCGGCGCCTACCAGCCCAGGCGCCGGGCGTCCGCGCGACGCGCGGTCATCGAGGGCCAGGTCGTGGCCTTCGGCACGGAGTACGTGGCCCCGCACGTGCTGCCCGCCGCCCCGGAGACGGAGGAGGAACCCGAGAGCGAGGAGACCGGGACACTCCTCGACATCGCCGCCGAACGCCTGATCGACGCGGGCCCTCCCGCCTACCAGGTGTGGCTGCCGCCCCTGGACGTGCCACCGACGCTGGACGAACTGCTGCCCCCGATCGGACCCGACCCGGAGTACGGCTTCACCGCCGAAGGCGAGGTCCGCGGCACCCTCAAGGTCCCCGTCGGCGTCGTCGACCGTCCCTTCCAGCAGGTCCGCGACCTCCTCACGGCCGACCTGGGAGGCGCCGACGGGCACGTCGGCATCGCGGGAGCCCCGCAGTCGGGCAAGTCCACCCTCATCCGCACCCTGATGGTGTCCCTCGCGCTCACCCACACCCCGGCCGAAGTGCAGTTCTACTGCCTGGACTTCGGCGGCGGGACCCTCTCCGGCCTGCGCGGCCTGCCGCACATCGGCGGGATCACCGGCCGTCACGATCCCGATCGCGTCACCCGCACCATCGCCGAGGTCAACGCGGTCATCACCCGCCGCGAGAAGTACTTCGCCGAACTCGGCATCGACTCCATCGCCGCCTTCCGCCGCAAGAAGGCTGCCGGGGAGCTGCCCGACGACCCGCACGGAGACGTGTTCCTGGTCATCGACGGCTGGAACACCCTGCGCCAGGAGTTCATGGACCTGGTCCAGCCGCTCACCCTGATCTCCCAGCGCGGCCTCAACTACGGCGTCCACCTGGTCGTCGGCACTACCCGCTGGGGCGAGATCACCGGAGCCCTGCGCGACCAGCTCCAGACCCGCTTCGAACTCCGCCTGGGCGACGCCGTGGACTCGGTCGTCAACATGCGCGCGGCCGGCAAGGTGCCCAAGGTGCCCGGCCGCGGACTGACCGGCGACCAGATGCACTTCCTGTGCGCCCTGCCCCGCATGGACGGCATCGGCACCGTCCACGACCTCGGCGAGGGCGTCGCCGACCTCGTCGACGTCATCGCCGACCACTGGCCGGGCCCGCGCGCCCCCGAGGTCCGCATGCTCCCGCTCATCCTCGACGCCGCCGACCTCCCCGCGCCGCACGGCCGCCTGAGGATCCCCCTCGGCCTGGAGGAACACGACGTCCAGCCGCTGTGGCACGACTTCTCCCAGGACCCGCACCTGATCGTCGTCGGCGACAGCGAGACCGGCAAGACCAACCTCCTCAAGCACATCGCCACCCAGATCATGCGCGCCTACACCCCCGACCAGGGCCGCCTGATGCTGGTCGACTTCCGCCGGGAGATGTACGAGACGGTGCCCGAGGAGTACCGGCTCGGCTACGCGGTCTCCGCGGACCCGCTGCGCCAGATGGTCACCGGTGCGGCGAAGGCGCTCGCCAACCGCGTCCCGTCCGCCGACATCACCCCCGACCGGCTACGGCTGCGCGACTGGTGGAGCGGCCCGGAACTCTTCGTGCTCATCGACGACTACGACCTGGTCAACGGCTCGATGTCGGCCCACCCCTTCGCCGCGGTCCTCGACCACCTCGCCCAGGGCGCGGAGATCGGCCTGCACGTGATCGTCGCCCGCTCCGCCAACGGAGCGGGACGAGGCCTCTCCGACCAGCTCCTGCGCAAGCTCCAGGACGTCAACACCCCGGCCGTCCTCCTGTCCTGCCCGCCCACGGAGGGCTACCTCTTCGGCGGTACGAAGCCGAAGGTGCTGCCCACCGGACGCGCCCTGCACATCACCCGCCGCCGCACGGTGCAGCTCCAGACCCCGCTGCTCGACCCCGACGGCCAGACCCCGCAGAACGGACACGACGGATGACCACGTCCGCCCCCGCCACCGGATCGAGCGTGCTGCCGGTCGGCCCGCACCTGGTGATCGGCTCCGAAGAAACGGCCACGGCCCTCACGGCCGCCCTCGGCGGGCTGCCCCCGCTCCCCTCCGCCCTCCTGGTCCTGGCCGCCGCGCCGGACGCGGCACCGGTGCTCCGCCGGTCCCTGCCGGACCTGGTGGCCCTCGCGGTGGAGCGCGGCGCGACGCGCCTGGTGCTCGCGGCATCGGGCCTGGCCGCACCGGGCCCCGACGGCAGCCGTCCGGTCGAAGCGGTCGCCACGGCGGCTGACTTCACGGTGATCGCTCCGGACGGCGTGGTGAGCGTCGAACCGGACGGCGCGGTGCGACTCGCCGAACCGGGCGCCTGGTGGCTCGCCGAGCCGGCGGCGCCGCCACGTCGACTGGCGGCGGGCTGGCCGCCGGGGGCGGACGAACGGGAGGTAACGGCGGGGGAGCCGGAGACCGAGAAGGGGGAGCTGGCGGCGGGGGTGGGGGAGTCGCCGTCAGGTGCGGGCGAATCGGAGGCCGGTGCGGGGGAGTCGCCGTCAGGCGGGGGCGAACCGGAGGTCGGTGAGATGCCCGCACCCCCCGGGCCTCTCGCACCCCCCGGGCCTCCCGTGCCCGTCGTGTCGGAGTCCCGGGGCGGTGCGCACGGGTTCGAGTCGTCAGCGGAGCGGGACGAGAGCCGTCCCGTCCCGGGCGGGCTCTGGCTGGGGCGGCTGCCCGAAGCCGCAGTGCCGTTGATCGGCGTCGGCGCGGGCACCTTCCTCGTGGGAGTCGGCTCCCCCGGCCGGCCGGCACTGCCCGCCGCCGAACTCCTGGAACGCGCGGCGGAGGCCGTGGCAGAAGCGGAGGACGTGCTGGTGGCCGCACCGTGGGCCACCCAGACCGAACTCACCGCCATGGCCGTGGCCGTCGCGGAACACAGCGGCCGTACGGTACGGGCGGCGATCGGCCTCCCCGTACGGACGGCCGACGACCACGCCACCACGCTCCTCGACGAGCGGGGCGCCCCCACCTGGCAGCCCCTGCTCCTCGAACTCCTCGCCTCGCCCGAGCACCGCCGTGTGGTGCCGTCGGCGTGGCTGCGGCTGCTCGGACCGGACGCGACCACCCCGGCCCTGCACCGCTGCGCGGACCTGCGGGACTGGGCACTCGAGTCCGTACCGGCGGGGCTCTGGCTGCGCCCGGCGGGCCAGGCGCCCGACCCGCGCCCCCGCCTGCTGCCCCCCGACCCGGCACGCCCGGTCCTGATCGTGGGCGACGGGGAACGACGCCTCGGCCCCGAGGTGTGGCAGGCCCTGCCCGGGGTGCTGGACGCGGTCCCCGATCTGGGCGCGCCGGAACCGTACGGACTCCTCCTCCTCGGGGACGGCTCCGACGAGGAGGCCGGCCGACCCTGGGCCGAGGCGCTCGACCTGCACTGGCTGGATCCCGGCATTTCCTGGCCCAGGCAGGAGGCCCCGAGCGGACGGACGTCGCCCCTGACCTTGGCCGAGGGGGGCGGTGACGCAGAGGAAACAGCGACTCCCGTGACTCCCGCGGCTTCGGTGACTCTGGATACGTCGCAGACTTCGCAAAGCCCCGAGTCGGCCGAGGGACCCGGCGGACCCGGCCCCGACCTCCCGTCGGCCGAACGGCTCGACGGCGACACCGCGCCGGTCGCGGAATCCACGCCCGACCACGCCGCCTCAGCGTCGCAGGGGTTCGGGCAGGGCCCGGGCCAGGGGCAGGGATCGGAACAGAGGCAGAGGCAAGGTCCGGGATCGGCATCGGGTTCAGGAACGGCATCGGGTCCAGGAACGGGATCGGGCTCAGTATCGGGAACGGGAACGGGAACGGGGTCCGGCTCGGTTTCGGCTTCGACCCCGGCCCCCAACCCCGGCGCCCGCAGCGGACCCCAGGACCGAGCGGCACTCAGGGGACTGCTCGGCGAGCGCTACCACATCCTCGCGAGCAAGACGGAGCTGCTGGCCTCCCGGCTGCCGTCCTTGCGGTCCACGGCGCAGGACGACCTCAAGCCGGACATGGTCGCGATCGCGCTCTACCAGGGCGACAGCCCCGACCCGGTGAGCCGCGCCGGCCTCGCCGAGGCCGCGCGGTCGGCCGCGCCGGGCCCGTTCACCCCGGTGCTGAGCTGCCTCGCCTCGGGTCTGCGTCGCCTGCCGGGTCACTACGGGGCCGTCATGCTCGCGGCTCCGGCCGAGGCGGTGCCGCTGGACCGCTATGTGCCCGGCGCGGTCCTCGTCGAGCCCGCCGCGGTGGCGGCGGTCCCGGCCTGCGACGCGGAACTGGAGGGCGCGGTCGAGTTCGGGATCTGGTCCACCACCGGCAGGCGTACGTCCGTCTTCCTCGGTACGGACGACGAACCGGAGGTGGTGTTTCCCCCGGGCACGGCCTTCTCGGTCCTGGCCCTCCACCTGTCGGAGGACGACACGTCCCCGATCCGCGTGCTGCTCCGTGAGGTATCGCCCGCGGAGGCGCGTTCGGCGCGGGGAGCGGACGACCGCGTGCGGGAGCGCGACGCGCAGGCCCGTACGCGCCTCACCGACTGGTTCGAGCGCAGGGACATGCTGGAACCGCACGACCGCCGTGCCCTGCGGAACGCGTCCCGCTTCCACGTCGCCCCCGGAGCCGCCCTGAACTGGTGAGCGCTGTGGCGGCACCCCGGACGGTCAGCCCCTTCGACTCGGGCGTCCTCACTTGCCGGAAGGGGGGTGTCCGGCTCGGTGGCTCCGGTGCTGGGCTACCTCGCCCCGGGCCTCCTGCTGCATGCGCTTGCCGGCTGCCTCGGAGGCCGGGTTCTGCAGGGCCTTTCCGTCCGCCTCCTTCATCATTCCCCGTACGCGCTTGACTGCGGCCTTCACGATGCTCATCTCTGCTGCTCCAGCGTGTTCGTCTCTGCGGGGGAGGAGCTCTGTCGCCAGTGGCCCCCCGGTGCGAGGGCCCGCCCTCCTGACAGGGGGCTTTCCCGTCACATAACGCCCAAAACGTCACCCGTGGGTTCCCTGGACGGTTCGACGTGCCCTGGCGGGCGTCCATGACGGCAGGCGGCGTCGCGGAGTCGATTCGCCGCCGCCTGTGTCACTTAATGACATAATGGCGCTCAGGGACAGCTGAAGGAGAGGGAAAAAGTGTCGACGACACACCGCGGCGGTGGGGGAGGGATGAGTGACCAGCGGCGGGCGCGACTGCGGCTGGAGATCTCGCGGGAGGCCGCCAGGCTGTTCTGGGAACAGGGCGTCGCCGCCACGAGCGGCGACCAGATCGCCCAGGCGGTGGGCCTGTCCACCCGTACCATCTGGCGCCACTTCCGCAGCAAGGAGAGTTGCGCCGAACCGATCGTGATGCAGGGCGTCGTCACGCTCCTGAGCGTGCTGCGCAGCTGGCCCCACCAGGTCTCGCTGGAGGACCACCTCGTCGCGGAGCTCACGCGGCTCGGCCGCGAAGGCGCGCCCGTGGATCTCGCCGACGAGTTCCTCGCGATGAAGATGATCCGGCTCGCCGACACCGAGCCCGCCCTCCGCACGGCGTGGCTCATGGCCTGCGACGAGACGGAGCGCGAGCTGCGCGCCGTCGTCTGCGACCGGCTTCAGCGCCCCTCCGACGACCTGGAAGCACGGCTGTACGCGGCGTCGGCCGCCGCGGTGGTGCGCGTGCTCGACGAGGAGATCGGCGCCGCCGTCCTCGCCGGGAGCGATCTCACCGCGATCGAGGACGTCGCGGCCCTCTCACGGAGGTACGCACACGCCATCCGCACCGCGACCGGCGGAGCCGTCGGCGACCCCGTCGAACGGGAAGACCCCGAGACCACCGCCCCCGGCGCCGACTGACCCACACAGAATCCGACGCGCCCCACCCGCCCCCACCAGACGAGGAGCCCCCATGCCGCAGAAGCCCGCCACCGCCGTTCCGTACGAGGTCCCCCGCCTCACCGTCGAGGACTTCTTCGGCTCACCCGTCCGCGCCGCCGCCTCGATCTCGCCCGACGGCACCCGCATCGCCTACCTCGCACCCTGGCGGGACCGCCTCAACGTCTGGGTGGAGACCGTCGACACGGACGAGGAGCCCCGCTGCGTCACCGCCGACGCCAACCGCAGCGTGCTCCGCTACCACTGGACCGACGATCCTCGCTGGCTGCTCTACGAACAGGACGGCGACGGCGACGAGAACTGGCACATCTTCCGGGTCGACCTCGACACCCCGGACGCCGAGGCGGTCGACCTCACCCCCTTCCCCGGAGCCAGGGCGGTGGGCTTCGAGATGACCACCGCACGCCCGGGCAACGCCATCCTGCACCTCAACCACCGCAGCCCCGTCGAGTTCGACCTGTACGAGCTCCACATCGCCACCGGCCGTCTCACGATGCTGGCCCAGAACCCCGGCCACGTGGGCGGACTGCTGCACACCCCCGACGGCACGCTGTACGCGCACGGACTGACGCCCGGCGGAGACATCGAACTCTCGCGCTGGGACCCCGACACGGGGACCCTGCGCCCCCTCATCACCTTCGACGGCTCCGACTACCCGCTCGACATCCAGCCCTTCCAGCTCACACCGGACGGCACCGGCGCCTGGATCGGCTCCAGCCGGGACAGTGAACGCACCCGTGTCGTCCGACTCGACCTGGCCACCGGCCTGGAGACGGAGGTCGACAGCCACCCGCGACTGGACCTCGACCCCCGCTCCGCGGTGTTCCCCACGCTGCCCTCGCCGCTCATCCTCGACCGCCGGACCGGAGAGCTCATCGGGGTGCGCTACCTCGGCGAGCGACAGGAGATCCGGCCCCTGGACCCGCAGTTCGCGGAGGTCCTGGAGAACCTGGAGAAACTGTCCGACGGCGACCTGCTCGCCCTGTCGTCCGACACGAGCGGACGACGATGGGTCGTCAGCTTCAGCCACGACCGCGACCCCGGGGTGACCTACCTCTACGACCACACCACGCGGAGCGGGCGTCTGCTCTTCCGGCCCTTCCCGCACCTGGACCCCGAAGTCCTCGCCCCGATGACACCGGTCACGGTCCCCGCCCGCGACGGCCTGGAACTGCCGGGCTACCTGACCCTGCCCCGCGCCGTGGAGCCCGTACGGCTGCCGCTGGTACTCCTCGTCCACGGCGGGCCCTGGCACCGGGACAGCTGGGGCTTCGACCCCACGGCCCAGTTTCTCGCCAACCGCGGATACGCCGTGCTGCAGGTCAACTTCCGGGGATCGACCGGCTACGGCAAGGCGTTCCTCAAGGCGGGCATCGGCGAACTGAGCGGCGCGATGCACGACGACCTCATCGACGCCGTCGCCTGGGCCGTGACCGAGGGGTACGCGGACCGCGACCGGGTCGCGATCTTCGGCGGCTCGTACGGAGGCTACGCGGCGCTCGTCGGAGTCTCCTTCACCCCCGACGTCTTCGCCGCCGCCATCGACTTCTGCGGCCCCTCCAACCTGGTCACGTACCTGCACACCGCACCGGAGTTCGTCAAGCCGTACATGGTCAACAACTGGTACCTGTACGCGGGGAACCCCGACGACCCGCAGCAGGAGGCGGACCTGTGGGCCCGCTCGCCGCTCAGCCGCGTCGACGCCATCCGCACACCGCTGATGGTCGTACAAGGAGGCAACGACCCCCGCGTGGTGCGGGCGGAGTCCGACCAGATCGTCGACGCGCTGCGCGCCCGGGGAGTCGAGGTCGAGTACATGGTCAAGGAGAACGAGGGCCACGGCTTCGTGAACCCGGAGAACAACATCGACATGTACCGCGCGGCCGACCGTTTCCTCGCCCAGCACCTGGGCGACCGGTACTGAGTACTCCGGCCGGCTCCGCCCGCCCTTGGAGGCGGAATCGCGCTTCGTACCCGCTGTCACAGCACCAACCGTCAGGCCCCTGCCGACTCGACTTCCACCTTCTCCAACTCGACCAACCGGGCAAGGACGCGCTGGGAGAGCTCCGCAGCCGTCAGCCGGAACGGGCTCCAGCGATCCTTGGAATCCGGCTTCATCGACGCCGAGAACCGGAAGCGCCCCTTGCTGTTGGGCTCGGTCACCATGTCACCGAAAGTGCCACTCGGTACCAGCCAGGCAGTCATGATCGCCCCCAGTTCGACGTCCACGGCGACGAACAGCATGTCCAGGTCGGTCCGCGGCTGGAACGTCTGCGAGCGTACGAAGGCCATCAGCCGGCCCTGCTGAACTTGCGTTCCGGTCGACATCCGCGCCTTCACCTGCACCGCCAGGGTCGCGGAACTCCCGCGCCGGTGAAAGACGAGATCCACCCCCTCGTCGTCCACCAGCGAGGTGGACACGTTCAACTCACCGCCCGTGGCCAGGATGCACGAGGCCGCGACCAAGTACTCCGCAGCCTTCCCCATGCGTCCGGCAGCCGGGCTCTTGTCCAGGTAGTCCTCGTCGTCACTCATGGCGGGAATCTACCGAGCGCCCTCCGGCCGTGACCATGGTTGCACCCGGAGCCATCGGCGCCACGCGGTCAGCCCACCTCGTAGCCGTTCTCCAGATACACGGTCCGACCATGTCGCCGCGCACGCGCGCACGCCTGCACGCGGCGCGCCAGAACGGGCTTGAGGAGTTCAGCGACCACGTCGACCTCCACGAACGCGTAGCCGCGCAGCTCCTCCTCCTGGAGCCGGATCGCGGAGACCTGCTCCGGGACCAGCCGACCACCGTCGAAGACCGCAGCCAGGCCCTCGCTGCGCCCCGTCCGGGAAGGCGTCCAGTCAAGCCCCAGCAAGCGTCCGGGCGCCAGGTCGAGCCCGAGCTCCTCCAGGACCTCACGGCGGGCACCGGCCCGGGGAGACTCCTCGGCCTCGACAGCCCCGCCAGGGATCTCCCACGGCTCCTTGTAGACGGGATCGACCAGGAGCACCCTGCCCGCGTCATCGAAGAACAGCACCCCGGCCGCCATCCGCTTACGAGCCAGACCCTTGTCGTACTCCGAGACCACAGCGGGCACATCCGTCATGCCACGAGCCTAGTGCCACACGATCGACGGCCGTCGATTCAGTCGTCCGCCGCGACGAGGAGTGTGATCAGCCCCCTCGCCCGGTCGATGAGCACGAACTCGTGGAACTCGCTGTGCACACCGCCCCAGTCGTGGATCGCCTCATCACCGAGCTCACTGAGGTAGTAGATGGGCTCGGCGGAAGCCAGACGATCGAAGACCTCCCGCTGCAGGTCGGTCGCAAGGTCGACGGGCACGTCCTCGAACTGGTTCGCCCACGTCCGCAGGATGCGGTCACTCTCCCGGTGATCAAGGGGTTGATACGCGTCTGGGGTCACCGCTCTCACCCAATACGGGCCGTGCCGGATCCCCTCCGGCAGTACCCCACCACCGGCGTAGTCGTCCCGGAACTGCTCATGTCCGATGAGCTCGGCAAGCAACTGCGTATCGCCGAGAGACTCGGCCGGAAGCCGCAGACGCTTGACATCGACCCACCTGAAAGCGGGTGACCTCGAATCCTGGTACTCGTAGTTCCGAAAGTTGATGAAGGTGTTGTCCACGTGAGTGAGCCTGTTCTGCACGTCGGTCAGGCTAGGCCATGTGTTGAAAGTTGCTGGTGTGCTGGGTGGGGCCGTCGGGGAGAGTCGCGGGCCGTCATCCAGATCGTGAGGGTGCGGGCTTGCGGTTGCCGCTGCGGCAGCTTCTACCGTCCTTTACAGGGCCGGAGAAACCGGTCCTGTGACGCGATCGTGAGGGAGAGGGCGATGGACTGGCCTATTGCGGAGGTCGCTCGGATGTCGGGTGTGACCGCCCGGACCTTGCGGCACTACGACGAGGTCGGCCTGCTGCCGCCCGCCCGGATCGGGGCGAACGGCCACCGCTACTACGGGGAGCTCCAGCTGCTGCGGCTGCAGCAGATTCTCGTACTGCGGGCACTGGGCGTGGGGCTTGTCGAGGTCGGCCGGATCCTGGCCGAGCAGGTCGACGAGGTGGACGCCCTGCGCGGCCACCACCGGTGGCTGCTCGCCGAGCGTGACCGGCTCGACGCCCTGGCCGGCACCGTCTCCCGCACGATCGCCGAACTGGAACAGTCCAGGAAGGACGGCAATCCCATGACCATCAACCGACCGGAGAACCTGTTCGAGGGCGTCCAGGCCTCCCAGTACCAGGAGAGCCTGCGCGACTTCCCCGAGCACGCCCAGGAAGTCGCCCGCTCGGTCGCCGCAATGACCCCGCAGGACATCGAGGCCGGACAGCGCGAGCGCACGACACAGATGATCCTGCTGGCCGACCTGATGGCCGCCGGCCACCCGGCCGACGCCGCGCCCGTGCAGGCCCAGATCGACGCCCAGTACCAGGCCTTGACCGAACTGCGGCCCGTATCCGTCGAGGAGTACCGCACCATCGGACGCTCCTGCGTGGACAACAGCGCCTGGCGCGCCGCGTACGAGGCGATCGCACCGGGCCTGGCCGTCTACCAGCGCGACGCCATCGAGGCGTACGCCATCACCCGGCTGAGCTGACTGCTCTCCGGGCTGTCCCGCGAGACCAGCCCGGAGAGTCGTTGGTTCGTCGCACCATCAGGCTCACCTCGCCCGGCCTATCAGTGGTCGAGCGAGGTGAGCCTGTCATCGTCACCATCGAACCCAGGTCGATTGAGTGCCTCCCAACGAGCGAAGTGATCGCTGCGGGCACCCGTGAAAGGGGATAGAACGCACGCCAGGTCAGAGCCATTCGTCGATAGCTGCGATGAGGATCGTCGCCTCGAAGCGGACCGCAAGTTTGTCGAACCGGGTTGCCACCGCCCGGTTCCGTTTCAGCCGGTTGATGCCGCACTCAACCGCGTGCCGGGCCTTGTAGTCCTCGCGGTCGAAGGCCGGAGGCCGCCCGCCGGCCGTTCCCCGGCGCTTGCGGTGGCCGGCCTGGTCGGCAGGTTCCGGGATCGTGCAGAGGATCCCGCGCCCACGTAGGTATGCACGGTTCGCGCGCGACGAATACGCCTTGTCGCCCCGCACCCGTAGCGGACGAACGCGCGGCCGGGCCCGATACGTGGAACCCGGATCGCTTCCAGCACCGCCCAGAACTGCGGGCTGTCTCCCCGCTGACCTGCTGTGATCAGCAGCGATAACGGCCTCTGCCCTTGCTCGCAGGCCAGGTGAATCTTCGTCGTCCAGCCCCCGCGAGACCGGCCCAGACCATGGTCGTCGGGTTCTGACCGCTTGCCGTCAGGCGGCTCCTGCTCGGCTCGGCTGTCCCGCCTGGCACCGGCCGCGTGCTGATGGGCCCGGCAGCTGGTGGAGTCGACGTTCACGTCCCAGGTGATCAAGCCGGCCGCATCCGCACGGGCCTGCAGCCCAGTCGAAACTGCCGACCAGACACCATCGCGCTGCCAGTGGCGGAAGAGCCCATAGACCGTCTGCCACGGACCGTACTCAGGTGGCGGGCCCCGCCACGGGGCCCCGGTCCGTACCCGCCAGCGGATCCCGTCGATCAACCTCCGTCGGCCGAGCGACGGCCTGCCCAGCACCGCGACCGGCAACAACGGCCCCAGCAAAGCCCATTGGTCATCTGAAAGATCCCCTCGCCCCACACCGAGATCATCTCGGTACATGGCATGACCCGGACCCAGTTCCCGAACACGGCCTAGTCAACCTGGCCCGTACCACCCTCGGCGGACCACCTCGTACAAGCGCTCAGAACCTGCTCGGGCCAGCTGGAGTCCCGCCGGTTCGTGAGGGCTCGCGTGGTGTGATGATCTTCTCGGGCAGCCGGGCAGCCGGGCAGCCGGGCAGCCGGGCAGCCGGGGTGGCTGGCGGGGTGGGGTTGCGGGTGGAGGGAGAGCCACATGGGTGTCGGAGAGGTCCGGGTCGGAGACCTGGTTGACGGCGTGCTGTACGCCACTGGGAGCGAGTCAGCCGAACAGGCCGCAGCGCGGATCGGGTACATGCTCGACACGGCGGACCGCGGGCAGGTCGTCGGGCTTCTCGCCGATCTCGCGTCCGGCGTCGAAGCCTCCCCGCCTCGGGCGGCCGCCCGCGCCGCCCTCCTCACGCTCCTGCCGAGACTCGTGCGTCTCGTCGTCGATGCGCGTCCGGGCGTGCGGACCATGGCGGCCTGGCTCCTCGGGACCCTCGGCCCCGGCGACGATCCCGCCGTGACGGCCCGAACGGTCGATGCCCTCCGCTCCCGGCTCGCCGACGACATCCACCCGAGCGCGCGGGCGTCCCGGCTGCGAGCCCTGGCCGCGGTCGCGCGCCTGGACCTCTCCGACGACCCCGACCACAGGGAGTTGCGTCATCCCGTTCCCCTGGTCCGGCTCGCTGCGGCAGAGCGCGTGTTCAGGCACCGCGCGGGGTCACCGGCATCCCTCCCGTGGCCGGTCGGCTTCGGCGGGGTCGTGGGTCGCGCCCTCGCGGAGGTGGAGGAGCAGCCCTGGCCCAGGCGACCGTGGGCCGCGAGCCGGCACCAGGAGACACAGGTGTGGGCACGGCGCCTTGCGGATCACCCTGCCGAACTCGCCGCGCTGACCGAGAGCCTTAGCCCGCCACCGCCCGCGCCGGTCTCGACGGGCACCGTGCTCGCGGCAGGTGTCTGGCTGGCCGAACGCAGGGACGCGCCCGCGCACCTCTGGGAGACCGTTGTCGACGGCCTATGGGCAGGCGGTGCGACGGCTGAGGCCGCCGCCCGGATCCTTCACGACGCCGGTTCCGCTGCCGTCCCGCACGCCGACCGTCTGCTGGACTGGCTGACGAACGCGCCGTCACCCGATGCGGTCGGCGTCCGCGGGACTGTCATGGCCCTGCTGGGTATCGGTGACCGGCGGGTGTTGCCGTGGATCCCGGAGCGATGGTTCTCGCCCTGGCCGGTGCCGGTCACCGTGCCCGTCGCATGGGCTCATGAGCTGCTCCCCGGCGTCGTCACGCGGCTGCGCGAGGCCCGCGCCGACGACCCGGAACTGGCATCCCTGTTCCGGGCCCTGGCCGGTTGGGGACCCGCAGCCGCCCCTGTCCTCCCGGAGTTGCTGCCGCGACTGCCCGGCCCCTGGGCATGGGAGGTGGCCGCCGCCCTCGGCCGGATCGGACCCCCTGCCAGGGCCGCCGCCACAACCCTCCGGGCGTTCGCGCTGGGCGCCCGCCGCCCGCCCCGCCACGGCGGTGGTACCCCCGAGCCGGGCATCCCGTGGGCGGGCGCTCCGACGGCGGCTTGGGCGTACTGGCGCGTCACGGGCGATCCGGAACCGGCTGTCACTGTGCTGGGCGCTGCCGTACGGCAGGGAGCGGGAGGCCCGTTCCACCTCCTCGCCGAGCTCGGGCCGAGAGCCCGCGTCCACGCGGACGCCGTACGGAACGTTCTACGCTCCCGGACCACACCGGGCTCCCTCGGCCCGTGGGCGCGGACGTACGCGGCCGAGGCCTGGTGGCGACTGACCGGTGACCCCGCCGAAGCCCTCCCCGCCCTGCTGGAAGCGGTGTCCCCCGAGGAACTCCGCGGCCCGCAGGCCCCCGTGCGGCGCGCGGTGGAACTACTGGGCGAGATCGGTGGAGCGGCCGCGCCCGCACTGCCGGCACTCGCCGCTCTGCTGGCCTCGCCACGGCGGCATGGCTTCGGTACGGGATCGGACGAGGCTCTCCGCAGCGCCGCGAGCGTGACCGTCGCGCGCATCGAAGGAACCGGCTGACGCGAGACTGTCGCGCTCGCGCGCCGTTGAGCAGGACAGCCTGCCTACTGCCCACGCCCACTCATGGGGTCAGCCGTGTGCGCACCTCCACTGTCACGGTGAACCGCCTGGCAGGTACGCGACTACGCCGGCCCGCGCTCCCGGCGGAGACGCACTGCCAAGCCGTCCGCTGCGAACGGCCCGGACCTGTGCCGCGAGGGAGATGTGAGCCGATGCCAGCTCACCTGGGGCCGTCCAGGTCGGGTCGGGGAGACATCCGAGGGAAGCTGCACGCCGGGTCAGCCCGAAACAGCACGTACCGGTGCTTCTGCTCTGCGTTCCCGAAGTTCAGGGCGTACCGACGGTCGTTGCCGGCGGTCCTGCCGGGCGCAGGCCGGCCGTGAACCGTGCGCCGCTCACGTACGGGCCACCTCCCTCACGGCTTCGAGATCAGCCCTCGCCGGTCTGGGCTATGGCTGTGCGCAGCAACTCCGCCATCGACCGGCCGGCCACCCGCAGCGGTTCCGGATCACGGGCAGCTCGACTGAGCATGAAGGCGCCCTCCAGCATCATGATCATCGAGTACGCGAGGGACTGCGCCACCTTCGGTTCGGCCACCCAACGGCCGAACCACCGCGTCGCCGTGCCGACCCACTCCTCGAAAACCTCCGCCGTAGCGACCCGCAGCACCTCGTTGCTGCTCGCGACCTCCAGAGCCACTGTCCCGATCGGGCACGCGTCGGCGTATTCGGCCGCCGCAAGGTCGTCCGCGGCCGCTTCGAAGGCACGCACGAGGGATTCCGCCGGGTCTGGCACGCTGTCCAGCAGCGCCAGGACCATCCGGCCGTACTCGGTTCCGGATGTCCGGATCATGTCCTCGGCCAGCTGCTGCTTGCCGCCGGGGAAGAAGTGGTAGATCGAGCCGAACGGTGCGTCCGCCTCCGCCGCGATCCGCTTCAGGCCGGTGGCCGAGTAGCCGTGTCGGCGGAACAGCATCGAGGCGGCATGCCGAATCCTGGCTCGCGTGTCCGTATGTCCCATTGCCGTCCACCCCTTTCCCCGGCAAGATTACAGTAGAACGATCTATCAACTGGGGGTAGGGATGCCGAGGATCGAGTTGTCGTCCGGACCGATCGACTATCAGGACACCGGCGGTGAGGGGCCCGTGCTGGTGTTCGGCCACGGTCTGCCGATGAACGAGACCCAGTGGCGCAAGGTGGTCCCCCTGCTGGACGGATACCGCTGCGTCCTTCCCACGCTGCCCCTGGGCGGTCACCGTCAGCCGATGAAACCCGATGCGGACCTGTCGCAGCGCGGTGTCGCACGTCTCCTGGGCGAGTTCATCGAGAGGCTCGGTCTGGACCAGGTGACCCTCGTACTCAATGACTGGGGCGGGGGACAGTTCCTTGTGTCGGAAGGGCGGGACCAGCGCATCGCGCGCCTGGTACTGGTGGCCTGCGAGGCCTTCGACAACTTTCCCCCGGGGCCGGCCAAGGCCATGGCGCAGGTCTGCAGGGTTCCCGGCGGTGTCTGGCTTCTGACGCGGCTGATGCGCGTGCCCGCCCTCCGTCGCAGCCGGGGCGGATACGGCGGGATGAGCCTGCGGGGGATCCCCGACGAGATCATGGACGACTGGTTCGCTCCCGCCACCCGCAGCAGGGCCATTCGCAGGGACTTCGCCAAATTCGCCACCGGGGCACCCGGGCGCGAGACCCTGCTGGCCTGGAGCGAGCGACTGCGTGACTTCGACCGTCCGGTACTGGTCGTCTGGGCGACCGAAGACCGGTTGATGCCGCGTGAGCACGGCCCCCGGCTGGCCGAGCTGTACCCGCAGGGCCGGCTGATCGAGATCGCCGACTCGTCCACCCTCATCCCCGAGGACCAGCCGGAACGACTCGCCCACGTACTCACCGACTTCCTGATCCAAACCGGAGCGGAACCGGTCCGGCACGCCTCCTGAGCACGACGGCGGCAGGCGGATCCGACAGCCACTACCACCCTTCCGCCAAGGCCCAAACGGCAAGCCGGGCCGATGTCGCCTGGCCCCGACCGAGGACGAACGGCTGCTCCTCCGCGACCTGCGGTCTCTCGTGGAGGACGCCCATCCGCTGTACGCGCTCCGGGTCGCGCTGCCTGAGGCTGCGGTCACCACGGTCCGGGGCGACGACGGCGTGAACACCGGGCCCCAGGACGGAGCGCCGTCCCGGGCCGCTCTCTCCGCCACCGGTGCACGCCCGGACGCGGGCCTGCAAGGGTGCGGGCCCGGCCCGGCCGACGGACTCGAATCACGCCTGGGACCGCCCGGAGTGCCGAAGGCCAGCCGCACCTCTACGACTGCGGCAGGACAAGTCCGACCAGACCGCCAGTACGGAGGGAGCCGCGACGCCACGGCGACACCGGGGGCCGGAGCCCAACGTTGCCGCATTCACCCTCTGGCTCCGCGAACCCCTCCGAGGTCCTTTGCCGGACCGGACTCAGCGACGCCATACCCGTCGCCCTCCCCGGGACGGCGCGCTCGGGTCAGCCGGATCGAGGGTGAGTTCCCACTGATGCCTGCTCTTGTCGATGGTGACCAGGATGGGCCCGCCGGGCAGGGCGACCTTCTCCCGGACCCGGCGACCGTTCCACTCGTACACGAGCCGCTTGGCAGGGTGCCTCAGGTCACTGGGGGAGTCACCCCAGTGGTAGTGCATCTGGAACCAGCCCCTGTGCGGGTCCTCCGCCCGCACCTTCAACTCGGCTGCGGGGCCCGTGCGGACGAAGACTTCCTGCCCGCTGCCCGCTGTGGTGCCGAAGTCCAGCGGCAGGGCCGCCGACAGGGGCAGGACCGTCAGCTGCCACGCCCCGGAGTTGGCCACCTTCAGCGTGAGCGGCCCGCCCTTGCGGTTGGGCACCATCAGGGTTCGGCCATAGTGATCGGGTAGGTCGGACATGAAGACATCGTCCTCGCGGCCGGGAATCTTGACGGAGATGTAGTTGTACTCCTCCGTCCGGGCCTCCAGGATCACCGGCTCCCCGTTGGGCGGAAACGGGAGGTCCACAGTGATCGTCTTCTTACCCTTGCCGCGGTAGACGCATGGCTCGAACGCGAAGAAGTCGCCCGCCCAGGACGCGGCCCCGAAGGATGAGCCGACGGCGGGAGTCCCGGCGGTGTACGCGGGCGCGAACCCGGCGGGCGCGGAGACAGGCGACACGGGGGAGGTGGGGTACGTCGCGGGATCGCTCACCGGGCCGGGCCCGGACGGCACCCGGTCCGCCGCCGACACACTGGGCCCCGGTATCGACGGCGCCCCGGGAGCCACCACGCCGGAGCCCGCCTTGCCCACTCCGGCGAGCGACACCGGGCCGGACACCAAGGGCACGGCCGGCGGCGCCGAGGGGATCACCAGCGAGGGTGGGGACACCGCCGCCAGCATTCCCGCGCCCCCTACGTCCTGCGTCAGGCCCGCGAGCCCGTCGTCGTAGCCCTGACCCACCGCGCGGAACCGCCATGCCCCATCACGCCGGTACAGCTCACCGAGCACGAACGCGGTTTCGGCGGTGGCGTCCGTGATCGGGTACTGCGCGACGATGGTTCCGTCGAAGGTGCTCAACTGGGCGTAGAGACCGCGGACCTGTCCGAAGGTCCCGTCCGCGCAGAACCCGACCACCAGGACCCGCTGGACGCCGGGTTCGACGCGGAGCAGGTCCAACTCCAGCCACTCGGCCAGCTGTCCGGCACCCTCTCCGGTGCCGACGTGGCGAACGGCGCCCGAAGGATGGATGGTTCGGCCGTGGAAGACGATGTCGGCAACGCCGCGCACTGCACCGGCCGCGTCGAGCAGAAGGGCCGCGGCTGACACGGTCGGCCCAACTGGCACCGACTCTCGACCCACGGCGACACGTAGCGGTGCGGCGGGGACGGGCGCGTTCGCACCCTTGATCATCTGCGTCATACGACACATGGTGACAGCGGAGCAGACACCTGGAGAAGATCTCTTGCGCGGAACACGCTGCTCTGCGCCGCCCAGCGGCGCCCGGCCGTACCCGGGGAGGCCTTCCCCTGACGTTGCCCCTGCCCGCTTGGCGCGCACCCCGTTCGATGGCCCCGGGTGAGCGCGGTCCAGCCCGGACGACGGGGCGATACCGCAAGGTGCGACCATCGGCGGATGCGAGGCATCGATGAGCTGGTCAACGTGGACGATCCGGCGTGGCCGGAACTGCAGGGGGTGCTCAGGGCGAGCTCTGTGCCGGTTCAAGTGCTGCCTGGGGACATCAACGAGGGCCGCCGGTGTCTTCTGCAGATGCAGGTCACCGGGCGATCGGTGCTTGGTGCGCTGGCGTTGCACACCGGCGGATTGCTCGTGGACAACGGGTGGGTGCGAGTGTTCGGCGGGGGTTCGGGTTCCCCCGTGGATGGGTGCCTCCCGAGTCTGGCGCAGGTCAACCGCTTCCCCACGGACTTCGATCCTGGCTGGTATCCCGCGACAGGTCTTGTCGTCGGGCATGACGTTGTCGGAGGGGTCTTCGCGTTGAACGGTGGCGATCCCGCAGCCGCGGGCCGCCCGGGGGCACCTGGCCAGATGACGTATTTCGCTCCCGACACCCTGGAGTGGGAGGCGATGGAGATGGGCCACTCCGGATGGGTCTCCTGGCTGTTCTCGGGCAGGCTGGAGACGTTCTACGACGGCACGCGTTGGCCCGGCTGGCGTGAGGAGACCGCCGTCCTGGCTGTCGGAGAGGGTCTTTCCGTGTATCCGTACCTGTGGTCCGAGGAAGCTCACGCCGATCTCGCGGCCACGAGCCGGAGGCCTGTGCCCATGCGTGAGGTCCTCGGAGTCGCAGCTGACTTCGCCCGGCAGATGGGGCCGTCCGAGCCTGGGTTCCTGGGCGACGTGTGACCGGCTTCGCCGTCGGTCCTGATGTGTCGGCCAAGGTCGGGGCCGGGCGGCTGGCGCAGGTTCTGCGGGCGCGTTGGGGCGGCGGAACCCCCGTCCCAACGGGTGGCGTACGTCGTGCATGACCTGCTCTCCGCCCGACCGTCAGCCACCATCCGACCCGCAATCATCCCGAAGGGTTTGCAGACCAATAACACGTCGTCTTGATCTTGCTGCCTACCTCGCTGCTCCGAGGGAGGACGTGGGGGTGGAAGACCGTGAGGTGACGGGCGGGGTATCGGCGGGTGGGATGACGATGCCGTGTGCCTTGAGCAGTCGCCTGATCTTCAGGAATGTGCGGCGCCTCGCGGTACGGCTGCTGCTGCCGAGAGCACGGTGAGAGGCCCGCGGCCGGCGCGACGTGCAGATGCCATCCCGGAGGTGCATGGGAACACGGGGCAGGGGTATGCGGGCGACGCTGTCCGAGGTGGATCGGACGGATCGTCAACTTCGGCGAGACCGTGGGGGGTCATGTGAACAGGATCGCGCTCCGAGGACCGTGGCGGGCGGGAGCGGTGGCGTCCACGGCGTGTGCCTTGCTGCTGCTCGGGATCGCTCCGCCGGCGTCATCCGTGTCGTCGGGCGAAGGGCCTGCGGCGATGCCCGTACGGAGCGGCACCTTCGGGTACCGGGCCAACGCACGGGGCGACAGCCGGGTCGTCGGAGCCACCGCGAAGCCGCCGTTCAAGAAGCTGTGGCAGCGCGACCTGGGTTCGGTCGTGTCGGCCCCCGTGGCGGTGGGCGGCCAGGTCTTCGCCGTCGTCAACGCGGATCAGGGCGACGAGGGCGGTCCGCGCATGGAACTCGTCGGGCTCGACGCCGCGACGGGCAGGTCCCTGTGGCCGCAGCGGTTCCTGACCAGTCGGCCCAACGCCACCGTCACCTACGGAGGCGGGCTGCTCTACACACAGACCATGGACGGTCAGGTACGGGCATGGGACCCGGCCACCGGGACGGTGAAGTGGACCGTGGAGCTCGGCAACGGGTTCTGCCAGTACCCGCCCACCTGGTACGCCAACGTCGTCTACGCGCAGGACGGCCGGGGCAGGGCCTTCGCGCTGCGGGCCGACACCGGCGCCCGCCTGTGGGAGGCGCCCCTCGTCGAGAACGGGTTCGCTCCCGTCCTGGTCGACGAGGACGGCGTCTGGATCGGCTTCGACAATCTTGCCTACCAGCGGCTGGACCGGACGACGGGGAAGGAGTTGCGGCGCTACGACGTGCCCGACATGTCCGGGCCGGGCGGGAACCCCGCCGCGTTGGGCGACGGGGCTCTGTGGCTGCGCAACAGCTTCGCCGACGACGCGAACGTCGTCGCCTACGACCGCAGGACGGGCGCCGTGGTGCGGAGGCTGCCCGCCGACGCCACGCCCGCGTTCGGCACGGGGCGGGTGTACGTCGCCAACCGCGGCGTGGTGAAGGCCCTCGACACCACCGCCGGATACGCCACCCGCTGGACCTATACGAGCCCGCGCCAGGCGGCGACGGTGCGCCTGGTCGCCGGGGGACACGTGTATGTGGCCGACGGCTCCGGCGAACTGGTGGTCCTGGCGGAGCGGACGGGGAAGAGGGTCTGGTCGTACCGGCTGTCGGCGGAGCCGCATCCGATGGAGAACATCGTGGCGGAGAGCGATGGGCGGGGTTGGACCGTGCCGGGGCTGGGGACGGCGCAGGGGAGGGTCTTCGCGCCGGCGCAGGGCGGTGCTCTGATCGCGTTCGGCAACGCCTGACCTGACGGTCGCGGCCGAGGCGGGGTGACCGGGCGGGGGCTCTTCCCTTATCGGTGCCATCGCCACCGCCGGGCCTGACCCTGCGCCGGGCCTGACCCTGCGCCGACATCATGCCGCTGGAAATGTAGACCTCGAAGGCGGCGGAGGCTTATGGCGATGGTCTTCCTCCTTCGTGGTCTCCTCTTGATCCTGTTCCTTTCGGTTCCGGATGTGCGCTCAAATTTCTCAGGTGGATCGCGATCGTCGTGGTGGTCATTTCGCTGATCAGCGCCGTCACCCACCCCACGACGTCAGCGGGCGCCCCGTCTGCACTGGACGACCGGATCTGAAGCCCGCATACGCAGATGAATGAGCCGGGATGAACGGGGTAGGCGATATTCAGCGGCAAATACAGAACAGCACGGTCCGTGGTGCGGATAAGAAACCCACCCGTACCTGTCGAAGGCAAAAGGAAGTAAGCGGGATAACCGCAAAATCGACTTGAGGAGTTGTTTCTCGCATGACGGAGAACCTGTGGAACTACACCCCGACTTCGGGCTACCTGGCCGGTCTGGATCTCATCGGCTACAAGGTGGAGGCGACGGACGGCTCCATCGGCAAGGTCGACAAGCACTCCGACGAGGTCGGTGACGCCTACCTGGTCGTGGACACGGGTGTGTGGATCTTCGGCAAGGAGGTCCTCCTTCCCGCGAGCACGGTGACCCGGATCGACCAGGACGACCAGAAGGTCTATGTCGACCGGACGAAGGACCAGATCAAGGACGCCCCGGAGTTCCACCGCGACAAGCACCTGGGCGAGGACCGCGGATACCGCGACGAGCTGGGCACCTACTACGGCCGCCCGTACTGAGCACTTCTCGGGGACGCGGCGGGGCCCGGACTCCATGAGTCCGGGCCCCG
>NZ_JBEOXR010000013.1:0-144146 GCF_040296665.1 Streptomyces sp. NPDC002057 | reverse complement strand
CGCACCGGCGACCTCGTCGTACGCCGCGACAACGGCGCACTCGACTACCTCGGCCGCGCCGACGACCAGGTCAAACTCCGCGGCTTCCGCATCGAGCTCGGCGAGATCGACACGGTGCTCACCTCGACGCCCGGCGTCCTCCGCGCCGTCACCGTCGTCCGCGAGGACCGGCCGGGGAGCCGCAGGCTCGTGGCGTACGCGGTCCCGGCGGCGGGTGCGGCCTTCGATACGGACGCGCTGCGGGCGCACGCCGCCGCGCGGCTGCCCGAGTACATGGTGCCGAGCGTCTTCATGGAGATCCCGGCGATCCCCCTCTCCCCCAACGGCAAGCTCGACCGCCGCGCTCTCCCCGCCCCGCCGGAGCCCCGGATCACCGCGCCGGCGGCCGTGGTGGCCCCCGTCCCGGGTCCCGTGCCCGGCGAGGGTCCGGCGGAGCTGCTCGCGCGGCTGATGGCCGAGGTCCTCGCACTGCCCGCCGTGGGTGCCGAGGACAACTTCTTCGAGCTGGGCGGCGACAGCATCGTCTCCATCCGGTTCGTGAGCCAGGCCCGCAAGGCGGGGCTCAAGGTGACGGCCCGCCAGGTGTTCCAGCACCCGACGCCCGCCGGGCTCGCCGCCGTCGCCGCGCCGACGGCCGACCCCGCGTCCGCCGTGCGTCCGGCCGAGCAGGGGGTGGGTCCGCTGGTCCTGCCTCCGGTGGCGCGGTGGTTCGCCGAGCGCGGCGGCCCGTTCCGCCGGTTCTGCCAGGCCCGCCTGGTGCTGGTGCCCGCCGGGGTCCGGCACGCCGATCTCGTGACCGCCCTCCAGGCGGTGCTCGACCTGCACGACGGGCTGCGGCAGGTGCTGACCGTGACCCGGCCGGGCGTGTGGAGCGCCGAGGTGGCCCCGCCCGGTTCGCCGGCGGCCTCCGCCGTACTCCGTACCGTCGACGCGTCCGGGCTCACCCCGGAGGCGCTGCGGGAGCTGGTCGGCCGCGCGTCGGACCGCGCCGCCGGCGAGCTGGACCCGGAGTCCGGGGCCACCGTACGGGCCGTGCACCTGGACGCAGGTCCCGGTGAGCCGGGCAGGCTGCTGCTCGTCGCCCACCACCTGGTGGTGGACGAGGTGTCCTGGCAGATCCTGCTGCCGGACCTGCGAGCGGCCTGGGAGGCCGCGTCGGCCGGGAAGACGCCCGCGCTCGAACCCGTACCGACGGCGCTGCGCACCTGGACGGCGGGGCTGCTCGCCGAGGCGCACAGCGGGCGGCGGGCGGCCGAGCTGGACCGGTGGCTGGAGGCGGCCGCACCGGGCACGCGCCTGCTGGCCGAGCGGCCGCTCGATCCGGCCCGGGACACGGTGGCGACGGCCCGACGCCTGACCGTCCGGCTGTCGGCCGAGCGCACCGAGCCGCTCCTGTCGGCCGTGCCGCAGGCCTTCCACGGCACCGTCAACGACACGCTGCTGACCGCGCTCGCGCTCGCCGTGGGCGACTGGGCGGCGCGGGCGGGACGGGCGGCGGACGGGCTGACCGTGGAGCTGGAGGGGCACGGCCGGGAGCAGGACCTCGTGCCCGGCGCCGATCTGACGCGGACGGTCGGCTGGCTGACCAGCGTCTATCCGCTGCGGCTCACGGCCGACGGCTACGACCCGGCTGCCGTGGCCGCCGGGACGCAGGACGCGGGGACGGCTCTGAAGGAGATCAAGGAGCGGGTCCGGGGCGTTCAGGACGGCGGAATCGGCGCGGGGCTGCTGCGGTACGCGAACGCGGCCACGGCGCGGCTGTTCGCGCCGGGCGCGGGCCCGGAGATCCTGTGGAACTACCTCGGCCGGCAGACCGCGCGGACGCAGTCCGTGTGGGGTCCGGCGGCGGAGGCCGACGCGCTCGCCGTACGGCCCGATCCGGACATGCCGCTCTCGCATCCGCTCGCGGTCGACGCGGAGATCGAGAACGGCCCGGAGGGACCGGAGCTCGCCGCCACCTTCGTCTGGGCGGGCGAGGCCCTGTCCCGGAACACGGTGAACGAGCTGACGGACGGCTGGCTCGCCGCCCTCGACCTGCTCGCCGCCTGGGCGGTCGGCGGTTCGTCCGCCGGTCACACGCCGTCCGACCTCGACCTGCTCGACCTCGACCAGAACCAGATCACCATGCTCGAAGAAATGTGGAGGGCCCAGCAGTGACGCAGGCTCGTATCGAGGACATGCTGCCGCTGTCCCCCCTGCAGCAGGGCATGCTGTTTCACTCCGTCTACGACGGCGAGGGCGCCGACGTGTACACCGTGCAGGTCGCGGTGGGTCTCGCCGGGCCGGTGGACGCCGAGCGGCTCGAACGGGCGGCGGTGGCGCTGCTGCGCCGGCACCCGAACCTGCGGGCCGGTTTCTGGCACGAGGGCGTGCCCCAGCCGGTGCAGTTCGTGCCGGCGGAGGTGACGTTCGGGGTCGAGCGGGTCGATCTGACGGAGGCTTCGGCGAAGGGCGCCGACGGCGCCCCGCTGCCGGGCGCCTCGGTCGAGGAGCGGCTGGCCGGGCTGCGGCGGGCCGAGCTGGCCCGGCGGTTCGCGCTGCACCGGCCGCCGCTGCTGCGGCTCGTGCTCGCCCGTCTCGCCGACGGGGACCACCGGCTGGTGATCACGGTCCATCACATCCTGGTCGACGGCTGGTCGATGCCGCTGCTCGTCGGTGACCTGCTCGCGCTGTACGCGGCGGACGGGGACGCCTCCGGTCTTCCGGCGGTACGTCCGTACCGCGCGTATCTGAAGTGGCTGAAGGAGCAGGACACACCGGCCGCGGAGGCGGCGTGGCGGACGGCGCTCGCCGGGGTCGAGGAGGCGTCGCTGGTCGCGGCGCCGGATCCGGCGCGGGCGCCGGTGCGGCCCGGGGTGCACGCCCTTGAGCTGTCGGCGGCCGCGACGGACCGGCTGACGGCGGCGGCGCGGCGGCTGGGCACCACGCCGAGCACGCTGATCCAGTGCGCCTGGGGGCTGCTGCTCGGCGGCCTCACGGGGCGGCGGGACGTGGTGTTCGGTCTGACGGTGTCGGGGCGCCCGGACGAGATACCGGGCGTCGAGTCGATGCTCGGCCTGTTCATCACGACCGTGCCGGTGCGGCTCGCCAGCCGGCCCGAGGAGACGGTCGAGGGGCTGCTGCGCCGCTTCCGTGACGAGCAGAACGCGCTGCTGGCCCACCACCACCTGGGGCTGCGGCTGATCCAGAAGCAGAGCGGCGGCGGCGAGCTGTTCGACACGCTCGTCGTGATCGAGAACTACCCCGTGGATCCGTCGGCGCGCGAGACGGTCGCGGGCGGGGTGCGCGTGACGGGTGTCGAGGCGGAGGACGCCACGCACTACCCGCTGACCCTCGCGGTCTCCCTGGACGCGCGGGCCGAACTGCGCCTGGAGTACCGGCCCGACGTCTTCGACGCGCGGGCGGCGGGGCTGGTCGCGGACCGGCTCGCGCACGTACTGGAGCGGATCGCGGCGGAGCCCGGTACGGCGGTGGGCGCGCTCGCGACGCTGCCGGCGGCCGAGCTGGAGCGGGTGCGGAGCAGTTGGCCGGGGACGGTGCGGGACGTGCCCGCGGGCACGGTCGCGGACGTGTTCACGGAGCGGGCGGCCCGTACTCCCGACGCGACGGCTGTGGTCTGCGGCGACGTGTCGTTGACCTTCGCCGAGCTCGACGGGCGGGCCGCGCGGCTCGCGGGTCTGCTCGCGGAGCGCGGGGTGGGTCCGGAGTCGGTGGTGGCGCTCGCCGTGCCGCGCTCGGCGGAGACGGTGGTGGCGATCCTGGCCGTGCTGAAGGCGGGCGGCGCGTATCTGCCGCTGGATCTGGACTATCCGGCGGACCGGCTGGGTCTGATGGTCGAGGACGCCGCTCCGGCGTTCGTGCTCACCACCGCGCGGGCGGTGCCGCTGCTGCCGCCGGCCGGGGACGGTCCGGAGCGGATCGTGCTCGACGCCCCGGAGACGGTCGCCGCGCTCGCCGCGCGGCCGGCGGAGTTCGCGTCGCCCGAGGTCGCCGACGGGCACCCGGCGTACGTCATCTACACGTCGGGGTCGACCGGGCGCCCCAAGGGCGTGGTCCTCACCCACGCGGGTCTGTCGAACCTGTACGCCAACCACATCGCCGAGGTCTTCGGTCCCGTGGTCGACGCGACCGGCGGCCGGGCGCTGCGGGCGCTGCACACGGCCTCGTTCAGCTTCGACACCTCGTGGGAGCAGCTGTTCTGGCTGGTCGCCGGGCACGAGCTGCACGTGCTCGACGAGGTGGGCCGCCGGGACGCCGAGTTCGTCGTCGGCTATGTGCGGGAGCACCGGGTGGACGCGATGGACGTCACCCCGACCTATGCGCTCGGGCTGCTCGACTGGGGTCTGCTCGACCCGGCCCACCACCGTCCGGCGCTGCTGCTGCTCGGCGGTGAGGCGGTGCCGGAGGCGCTGTGGTCCGCGGTGCGGGCGGCGAGCGGCGTGATGTCGGTGAACCTCTACGGTCCGACCGAGTACACGGTGGACGCGCTCGCGGCGGACCTGGCCGGCAGCGCCACCCCGGTGGTGGGGCGGCCGATCGGCAACACGCGCGCGTACCTCCTGGACGCGGCGCTGCGGCCGGTCCCGGCGGGTACGACGGGTGAGCTGTACCTCGCGGGGCACGGCACGGCGCGCGGCTATCTGGGCCGGTTCGCGCTGACCGCCGAGCGGTTCGTGGCCGACCCGTACGGGCCGCCCGGGACCCGGATGTACCGGACGGGTGACCTGGCGCGGCTGCGGGCGGACGGCGAGCTGGAGTACCTGGGGCGGGCCGACGACCAGGTGAAGATCCGGGGGTTCCGGATCGAGCCGGGCGAGGTGGAGTCGGCGCTCGCGGCGGTGGCCGGGGTGGACGCGGCCGCGGTCGTGGTCCGCGAGGACACGCCGGGGGTGAAGCGTCTGGTCGGCTACGTGACGGGCTCGGCGGAGCCTGCGGCGATCCGCGCGGAGCTGGCCGAGGTGCTGCCGGACTACATGGTTCCGGCCGCGGTGGTGGTGCTCGACGCGCTGCCGTTCAACGTGAACGGCAAGCTGGACCGGGCCGCGCTGCCCGCACCGGTGCTCGGTGCCTCGCCGGCGTCCCGGGCCCCGAGCGGGGAGCGGGAGGAGGCCCTGTGCCGGGTGTTCACCGAGGTGCTCGGGCTCCGCTCGGTCGGTGTGGACGACGACTTCTTCGCTCTGGGCGGCGACAGCATCGTCTCGATCCAGCTGGTGACGCGGGCGCGCAAGGAGGGCCTGGTCCTCACCCCGCGCGATGTGTTCGAGCAGCGGACGGTGGCCGGTCTCGCCGCCGCGGCCCGGACGCCGGACGAGCAGGCGGCGGCGCGGACCGCGCCGGCCGCCGGTGCGGCGCTCGTGGAGCTGGACGAGTCCGGGCGGGCGCTGCTCGACCGGGTCTTCCCGGGTGCCGGGGAGGTGCTGCCGCTGGCGCCGCTCCAGGAGGGGCTGTACTTCCACGCGCAGTACGACGACCGCGCGCTCGACGTGTACCTGATGCAGAACTTCGTGGAGCTGCGGCACGCGGTGGACACGGCCGCGCTGCGCGCCGCGTTCGACGCGATGCTGCGCCGGCACCCGAACCTGCGCTCGGCGTTCTGGCACGAGGGCCTGCCGGGTCCGGTGCAGGTGGTGCCCGCCGCGTGGGAGCTGCCCTGGGACGTACGGGATCTGACGCGTCTGGACCGGGCCGGGCAGGACGAGGCGCAGCGGGCGTTCTCGCTGGAGGACGCGGCGACGCGGTTCGACCTGTCGGCGCCGCCGCTGATGCGGGTGACGCTGCTGAAGTTCGCCGAGGACCGGTGGATGCTCTGTGTGACGCAGCACCACATCCTGACCGACGGCTGGTCGGAGTCGCTCTTCTTCGAGGAGCTGTTCCAGCTGTACGGGGCGGGTGGCCGCGCCGAGGTGCTGCCGCCGGTGACTCCGTACCGCGCGTACCTGCGGTGGCTGGCGGGCACGGACACCGAGGCGGCGCTGGCCGCCTGGCGGACCCATCTGTCGGGTCTCGACCAGGCGACGCTGGTGGCGCCGGCCGATCCGGCGCGGCAGCCGGTGACGGCCGAGGTGGTGGACATCGCGCTCGGCGAGGAGACGAGTGACCGGCTGCGGGCGTTCGCCCGGGGCTGTGGAGTCACCCTCAACACGGTGCTCTCGGCGGCGTGGGCGCTGTCGCTGTCCGGGATGACCGGGCGGGACGACGTGGTGTTCGGCGCGACGGTCTCGGGGCGTCCGGCGGAGGTGCCGGGGGTCGACCGAATGATCGGCATGTTCATGAACACGCTGCCGTTCCGGGTGACGCTGCGTCCCTCGGAGACGCTGCGCGAGCTGCTCGTCCGGACCCAGGGCGAGCACGCGGAGCTGCTGCCCCACCACTACCTGGGCCTCGGGCGGATCCAGCAGGCCGCGGGCGTCGGGCAGCTCTTCGACACGCTGTACGTGTTCCGGAACACGCCCCTGGACGACACGGCCCGCGAGGAGGCGGTGGAGCGGCACCAGATCGGCTGGACGCACAGCGTCGACGGCACGCACTACCCGCTGACCCTCGCGGTCACCCCCGACCGCTCGCTCGAACTCAGCCTGGCCTACCGTCCCGACCTGTACGACCGGGCGACGGCGGAGGAGCTGGCGGGCCGGCTGCGGCTGCTGGTCGAGCAGTTCGCGGCGGGCGGCGCGACGCCGGTGGGCCGGCTGCGCACCCTGGAGGGCGCGGAGCGGGCCGGACTGCTCGCCCTCGGCGACGACACCGGGCACGAGCTGCCGGACGTGTCGCTGGTCGAGCTGTTGGCCCGGCAGGCGGCGCTCACCCCGGACGCCACCGCGCTCGTCTTCGAGGACGAGCGGCTGACCTACGCCGAGCTGGACGAGCGGGCGAACCGGCTGGCCCGCGCGCTGATCGCACGCGGTGCGGGCCCGGAGCGGACGGTGGCCCTGGGGCTGCCGCGCTCGGCGGAGTTCGTGGTCGCGCTGTTCGCGGTGCTCAAGGCGGGGGCGGCGTATCTGCCGCTCGATCTGGACCACCCGGTGGACCGGCTGGCCGCGATGGTCGAGGACGCGGGCCCGCTCTGCCTGGTCACCGTCTCGGCGGTGGCGGGCCGGGTGCCGGTGGTGGCGGGCGTGCCGCCGCTGGTCCTGGACGACCCGGCGACGGTCGCGGAGCTGGCCGCGCTGGCCGGCGGGGCCGTGGCGGACGAGGAGCTGTCGGCGCCGCGCGACGGCCGCCACCCGGCGTACCTGATCTACACCTCGGGCTCCACGGGCCGCCCCAAGGGCGTGGTCGTGCCGGGCTCGGGTCTGGTCAACATGCTGCTGAACCACCGGGAGCGGATCTTCGAGCCCGCGGTGAAGCTGGCGGGCGGGCGCCGGATGCGGGTCGCGCACACCGTGTCGTTCGCCTTCGACATGTCGTGGGAGGAGTTCTTCTGGCTGGTCGACGGGCACGAGGTGCACGTCATCGGTGAGGAGCTGCGGCTCGACCCGGCGGCGCTGACCGCGCACTACGACCGGGTCGGCATCGACGTCGTCAACGTCACCCCGTCGTACGGGCAGCAGCTGGTCGACGCGGGACTCCTGGACGAGGGGCGGCACCGGCCCGCCCTGGTGCTGCTCGGCGGCGAGGCCGTGCCCGACTCCCTGTGGTCGCTGATCGCGGGGACCGAGGGCACGATGGGCTACAACCTGTACGGGCCCACCGAGTACACGATCAACGCCCTCGGCGCCGACGTCGGCGGCAGCGCCACCTCCTGTGTGGGGCGGCCGATCCACAACACCCGGGCGTACGTGCTCGACGGCGCGCTGCGGCCGGTGCCGCGCGGGGTGCCGGGAGAGCTGTACCTGGCGGGGGCGGGGCTGGCGCGCGGCTACTTCGCGCGGCCGGCGCTGACGGCGGAGCGGTTCGTGGCCGATCCGTTCGGCGAGCCGGGCACGCTGATGTACCGCACCGGCGACCTCGTGCGCTGGCGTGAGGACGACGGGATCGACTACCTGGGCCGGGCCGACCACCAGGTGAAGATCCGTGGTTTCCGGATCGAGCTGGGCGAGATCGAGTCGGCGCTCGCCGCCGCGCCGGAGGTGGCGGCCGCCGCGGTGGTCGTGCACACGGGGGCGACCGGGGTGAAGCGGCTCGTGGCGTACACGGTGCCGGCCTCGGAGGCGGAGCGTACGGACCCGGAGGCGGTGACGGCCGCGCTGCGGTCCCGACTGACCGCGACCCTGCCGGAGTTCATGGTCCCGTCGGCGTTCGTGGAGCTGCCCGCGCTGCCGCTGACGGTGAACGGCAAGGTGGACCGGGTGGCGCTGCCCGCCCCGGGGTTCGCGGACGCGGGCGGCGGGCGGCCGCCGAAGGACGCCCGCGAGGAGCTGCTGTGCGGGATCTTCGCGGACGTGCTCGGCCTGGACCGGGTCGGTGTGGAGGACAACTTCTTCGAGCTGGGCGGGCACTCGCTCCTGGCGATGCGGCTCGTCGGCCGCATCCGCGACGAGCTGGGCGTTCCGGTCCAGGTGGGCACGGTCATGTCGGCGCCGACGGTCGCGGACGTGGCGGCCCGGATCGGGTCGGACTCGCGCCGCGACGCGCTGCGGGTGCTGCTGCCGCTGCGGGAGCGGGGCGGGAAGGCGCCGCTGTTCTGCTTCCACCCGGCCTCCGGGTTCGGCTGGCAGTACACGGGCCTGCTGCGCCACCTCGACGCGGACCGGCCGGTGTACGGAGTGCAGTCGCCCGGTCTGGCCGGGGAGCTGCCGGACGTGGCGGACGTCGCGGAGCTGTGCGAGCGGTACCTGACGGAGATCCGCGCGGTGCAGCCCGAGGGGCCGTACCACTTCGCCGGGTACTCCTTCGGCGGGACGGTGGCGCACACCCTCGCGTCGATGCTCCAGGAGCGCGGTGAGGAGGTCGCGTTCCTCGCGCTCCTGGACGCCTATCCGCCGGAGCGGGACGACTGGTCGTACCTCGAAACCCCGGAGTGGCGCGAAAGGCTCGAACAGGAGGAGAACGGATTCCTGCTCTCCGTCGCCGGTCTCGGCGCGGAGGCCGCCGGGCGCGGGGACGTCTCCCGCGAGGAGGCCGTGGCCGCGATCCGGGACAGCCAGGGCCTCCTGGCCGGCTTCGACGACTCGCTGCTGCACGCGATCGTGGAGACCAACGTGCACTGCGTCCGGCTGCTCTCCCGCAGCCGCACCCGGCACTTCCGGGGTGACGTCCTGTTCTTCACGGCCGCGCGGACGACTCCGGCCGGGGAGACGCCGCAGCTCGTGTGGCCCGCGCACGTGGACGGCGTCCTCACCGAGCACGTGCTCGACCGGGGTCACGACGAGCTGATGGCGCCGGAGGCGCTGGAGGAGATCGGCCCGCTCCTGGACGCGGCTCTGCGGGCCGTCGCGGACGGTCCGTCACCTCGCCGGTGACGTCGGTCCGTTCGGAACTCCGAAGTCGGCGGCGGCCCTCGGGCCGCCGCCGCGTCAAGCCCATGGGTCATTCGCACGGATTAGGTTAGGCTTACCTAAGTCAAGGAGGTATTGTGGCTGAAAGCAGCAGACCGCGTGGTGAGTTCGAGGGCCGCGTGGCCCTCGTCACCGGCGCCGCGCAGGGCATAGGCGAGGCGGTGGTGCACGCGCTCGCCGCGCGCGGCGCCACCGTCGCGGCGACCGACCGCTCGGCGGGCCCGCTCGCGGCGAGCGTCGCGCGCCTGACCGGGGACCACGACCGGGACCCGGCCGCCGGACCGGTCGTGCCCTACCCCCTGGACGTCACCGACGGGGACGACGTGACCCGGACCGTGGACCGCGTCGAGCGCGAACTCGGACCCGTCGACATCCTCGTGAACGTCGCGGGGGTCCTCAGGACCGGACCCGCGCTCGACATGACGGACCAGGACTGGGCGGAGGTCTTCGCCGTCAACACCACGGGCGTCTTCCACCTCGCCCGTGCGGTGGTCGGCGGAATGACCGCCCGGGGCTCCGGCTCGGTGGTGACGGTCGCCTCCAACGCCGCCGGCATCCCCCGCTCCGGCATGAGCGCCTACGCCGCCTCCAAGGCCGCCGCCGTCGCCTTCACCAAGTGCCTGGGACTGGAGGTCGCCGCCCTGGGCGTCCGCTGCAACGCCGTCTGTCCCGGCTCCACCGACACCCCCATGCAGCGCGCGCTCTGGGACGGGCCCTCCGGTCCCCGGCGCGTGATCGAGGGGGACGTCGCCGCCCACCGCACCGGCATCCCGCTGGGCCGGATCGCCCACCCGGAGGACATCGCGGAGACCGTCGTCTTCCTCGCCTCCGACCGGGCCCGCCACATCACCATGCAGGACATCTACGTCGACGGCGGCGCCACCCTGCGATGACGGCCCGGGCCCTCGTCGCCCCGCCCGCCCCGCAGGGAACCACCCGCCGAACCCCCCATCCCAGACCCATACCAAGGAGCCCCCGTGTCGACGGTCCACCAGGTCGCCGCGCACACGTCCGCGCCCGCAGACCCCCACTCCGCCGTCGGAGCCGCCACCGCGCTGCTCGACGCCTTCCGCCGGGGTGACCGGTTCCTCGCGACGCCCACCCGGACCCTGCTCGCCCACGGCGTCCAGCGGGAGGTGCCGCACGGCACCGCCCCGGTCGCCGAGCGCGTGACCGCGGCGCTCCGGGCGGCCCGTTCCGACCGCCGGGCCGCCCCGGTCGTCATCGGCGCCCTCCCCTTCGAGCAGGACGCCCCGGCCGCGCTCGTCATACCCGAGACGGTCCGCACCGGACCGGCGCTCGCGTACGACCCGCTCGTCGCCCTGCCCGCCGCCGAGCCGTCGGCCGCCTCCTGGACGGTGCGGCCCGAACCCGAACCCGAGGTGTACGCCAAGGGGGTCGCCTCCGCCGTCGACCGCATGTGGAACGGCGAGTTCAGCAAGGTGGTCCTGGCCCGCACCCTGGAGGTGACCGGCCCCGACGAGCTGGACCTCCCCGCGATGGTCCAGCGGCTCGCCCGCCGGGACCCGGCCGGCTACACCTTCGCCCTCCCCACCGGCCCCGACCGCACCCTGCTCGGCGCCAGCCCCGAACTGCTGGTCTCCCGGCGCGGCGACCAGCTGGTCTCCAACCCGCTGGCCGGGTCCATCCCCCGCAGCGACGACCTCGCCGAGGACGTGCGCCGCGCCGCGGCCCTCCTGGAGTCCGCCAAGGACCTGCACGAGCACGCCGTCGTGGTCGACGCCGTGCACCAGGTGATGGCCCCCTACTGCTCCGCCATCGAGGTGCCCGCCCGGCCCTCCCTCATCCGCACCGCCACCATGTGGCACCTCTCCACCACCGTCACCGGCACCCTCGCGCGACCGGAGGTGTCGGCCCTGGAGATCGCGTCCGCGCTCCACCCCACCCCCGCGGTCTGCGGCACCCCGACGCCCCTCGCGAGACAGGTGATCCGCGAGACCGAGCCCTTCGACCGGGGGTTCTTCACCGGCATCGTCGGCTGGGGCGACGCGGAGGGCAACGGCGAGTGGGTCGTCACCATCCGCTGCGCCGAGGCCGAGGGCCGCACCCTGCGCCTCTACGCGGGCGCCGGCATCGTCTCCGCCTCCGTGCCCGAGGCCGAGACCGCCGAGACCGCCGCCAAGTTCCGTACCTTCCTGAACGCCGTGGGAGCCGAGCTGTGACCGCGCCGACCCGGCCCGCGGCGCCGGATACGGCCCCGCCCGGCACCCCCACGCCCACCTGGCCCGCCGAGTTCGCCGAGCGCTACCGCGCGGCCGGCTGGTGGCGGGGCGAGACCTTCGGCGCCATGCTCCGCGCGCGGGCCGGGGCCCACCCCGACCGCGTCGCCGTCGTCGACCACGCGGGCCCGGGCTCCACCCGGCGCGCCTGGACCTACGGACAGCTCGACCTCCGCGCGGACCGGCTCGCCGCCGGTCTCGCGGCCCGCGGCATCGGCCGCGGCGACAAGGTCGTCGTCCAGCTCCCCAACGTCGCCGAGTTCTTCGAGGTCGTCTTCGCGCTCTTCCGGCTCGGCGCGCTGCCGGTCTTCGCGCTGCCCGCCCACCGCGAGTCGGAGATCTCGTACTTCTGCTCCTTCACCGAGGCGGTCGCCTACGTGATCCCCGGCGAGGACGCGGGCTTCGACCACCGCGCCCTCGCGGCCACCGTGCTCGCCCGGTCGCCCTCGCTGCGGCACGTGTTCGTCGTCGGCGCGGACGCCGGGGCCTTCGAGGCGCTGTCCGACGTCCCCGCCGAGCCGGTGGACCTCACCGGACCGGCCCCGTCCGACCTGGCGTTCCTCCAGCTCTCCGGCGGCAGCACGGGTGTGCCCAAGCTCATCCCCCGGACCCACGACGACTACATCTACTCGCTGCGCGGCTCCAACGAGATCTGCGGTGTCGACGAGACCAGCGTGTACCTCTGCGTGCTGCCCGCCGCCCACAACTTCCCTCTTTCCTCCCCCGGTTCGCTCGGCGCGCTGTACGCCGGCGGCCGTGTGGTCATGTGCCCGCGCCCCGCACCCGACGTGGCGTTCCCGCTGATCCAGGACGAGGGCGTCACGATCACCGGTCTCGTGCCCCCGCTCGCCCTCGTCTGGACCGACGCCGCCGCCGCGTCCGCCTACGACCTCTCCAGCCTGGACGTCCTGCTCGTGGGCGGGGCGAAGTTCGGCGAGGAGGCCGCCCGGCGCGTCAGGCCCGCCCTGGGCTGCACGCTCCAGCAGGTCTTCGGGATGGCCGAGGGCCTGGTCAACTACACCCGGCTCGACGACGACACGGAGACGATCGTCACCACCCAGGGCCGGCCGATCTCCCCGGACGACGAGATCCGGGTCGTCGACGACGAGGACGAGGACGTGCCGGAGGGGACGACGGGCCATCTGCTGACCCGCGGCCCCTACACCATCCGCGGCTACTGGAACGCGCCCGAGCACAACGCCCGCGCCTTCACCCCGGACGGCTTCTACCGCACCGGCGACCTCGTCCGGGTCACCCCGAGCGGGCACCTCGTGGTCGAGGGGCGCGCCAAGGACCAGATCAACCGCGGCGGCGAGAAGATCGCCGCCGAGGAGGTGGAGAACCACCTCCTTGCCCACCCGTCGGTGCACGACGCGAACGTGGTCGCCGAGCCCGACCCGTACCTCGGCGAACGGAGCTGCGCGTACGTGATTCCGCGCGGTGACGCCCCGGCGGTCGGGGCGCTCGCGCTGAAGCGGTTCGTCCGGGACCGGGGGCTCGCCGCCTTCAAGGTGCCCGACCGGATCGTCTTCGTGGAGGCGTTCCCCACGACCGGCGTCGGGAAGGTCTCCAAGAAGGACCTCCGCGCCCGCACCGCGCCCGGGGCCTGAACGTACGCCGCGCTCCCGTCCCAGCTCACCCAGTACCAGCACCAGCACCAGCACCCGCCGAAACGGAACCGTCATGACCCTGCCCACCGTCGCGCCCTACCCCATGCCCCGCCCCGGCGAGCTCCCCGCCAACCGGGTGGAGTGGACCGTCGACCCGGACCGCGCCGTGCTCCTCGTGCACGACCTGCAGAACCACTTCCTCACCCCCTTCGACGCCGAGGCCGAGCCGATCACCGCCCTGCTCGCCAACCTCGACCGGCTCCGCAAGGAGGCCGCCCGGCTCGGTGTGCCCGTCGTCTACACCGCCCAGCCCGGCGGCCAGACCCCCGAACAGCGCGGCCTCCAGCAGGACTTCTGGGGCCCCGGGGTCCCGGCCGACCCGCACGCCGTGGCCATCGCCGACGCCGTCGCCCCGGAGCCCGGCGACACGCTCCTGACGAAGTGGAAGTACAGCGCCTTCGTCCGCACCGACCTCCTGGAGCAGCTGCGCGAGCAGGGCCGCGACCAGCTGGTGATCACCGGCGTGTACGCGCACATCGGCGTCCTGATGACCGCCTGCGACGCGTGGATGCAGGACATCCAGGCCTTCGTCGTCGCCGACGCCGTCGCCGACTTCTCCGAGCGCGAGCACCGCATGGCCCTGGAATGGGCGGCGGGCCGGTGCGCGGTCGTCACGACGACCGACCGGGTCTTCTGAGCCGTCCCGTGCGCTACGAGGAACTGCCGGGCCATCCCGGCGTGGTGGCCGCCGCCGTGCACCCGAACGCGGCGGCCGCCCGCGCGCTCGCCCCGCTGCTCGACTCCGCGGAGACGGCCAGGGCCGGGGCCTTCCGGCGCCCGGCGGACGCCGACCGGTACGTGGTCGGCCATGTGCTGCTGCGCCTGGTCCTGGCCGAGCGGGTGGGTGTGCGGCCCGACCGGCTGGTCTTCGCGCGCGAGGCCTGTGCCGGATGCGGCGGCCCGCACGGCAAGCCCTGGCTGCCCGACCACCGGGACGCGCACTTCTCGCTCTCCCACGGGGGCGACCGCGTCCTGGTGGCCGTGGCGTCCGGGCCGGTGGGGGTGGACGTGGAGACCGTGCCGGCCGACGGCGTGGTGCGGGACGTGGGTTCCGCCCTCCACCCCCGCGAGCGGGCGGAGTTGGCGGCCCTTCCGGTCAACGCCCGCGCGGGTGCCTTCGCGCGCTGCTGGTCCCGGAAGGAGGCCGCGCTGAAGGCGACGGGCGTGGCCCTGGCCCGGGGCGCGGTCGACCCCTATGTGGGGACGGGCCTCGCCCCCGCCCCGGTCGCCGGTCTCCGCCTCGCCGACGTGCTCCTCCCCGACGGGCACGTCGGCGCCGTCGCCCACACGGTGACGTAGCCGGCCGTCCCCGCCGGAGGACCGCGCTCAGGTCGCGCGGACACCGGTGTCGGCGGCGATGCGCAGGGACTCGACCAGTTCGCGGTAGAGGGTGTCCGAGGCGAGGAGTTCCTCGTGCCGGCCCCGGGCGCGGACCCGGCCGGCCTCCATGACGACGATGGTGTCGGCGTCGACCACGGTCGACAGACGGTGGGCGATGGTCACCACGGCGCCGCTGTCCGCGCGGGAGCGGACGCATTCCTGCACGGCCGCTTCGGTCAGGCCGTCCAGCTGTGCGGTGGCCTCGTCGAGGAGCAGGACGTCGGGGGTGGCGAGGAGCGCGCGGGCCAGGGCGATGCGCTGGCGTTCGCCGCCGGAGACGGCCGCCGCGGCGAGGGGCGTGTCGAGGCCCTCGTCCAGGGCGTCGACCTTCTCCGCGAGCCGTACGTCCCGCAGGACGCGGCGGAGGTCGTCCGGGGTGGCGTCGGGGCGGGCGAGCAGCAGGTTGTCGCGGATCGTCCCGGGGACGACGGGGGTGTCCTGTTCGACGTAGGCGAGCCGGGCCCGGATGTCGGCGTGGGCGTGGTCGCGGTAGGGCCGTCCGTCGAGGAGGAGTTCGCCGGCCGTGGGTTCCAGGAACCGCAGGACCAGGGAGAGCAGGGTGGTCTTGCCCGCTCCCGAGGGGCCGACGACGGCGGTGTGGCCGCGCCGGGGGATGACGAGGTCGACGTTCCGCACCGCCGCCCCGGCGTCCGGCCCGTAGGCCGCGGTGACGTTCCTGAGTTCCAGGACGGGCAGGTCGTCGCGGGGTTCCCCGGCGCGCGGGGCCGTGGCGGGGGCGGTCTCCTCGGCCGGCAGGGCGTCGGCCTGCCGGATGCGCTCGGCCGCGGCGATGCCGGACTGCAGGGTGGTCACGTTCTGGGTGAGTTCGGTGATCGGGTCCATGAGGGCGAAGGCGTACAGCAGGAAGGCGATGAGGCCGGACACTTCGAGCCGGCCCTCGCCGACGCGCCAGGCCCCGACGGCGAGGATCGCGATGATCGCCAGGTTGACGCCGGACCAGGCGGTCGTCCAGGCCAGTGCCTCGCGGCGTACGGCCCGGACGCCGTGCTCGGCCGAGGCGCGCGCGTCGGCCATGATCCGCTCGGTCATGCGCTCCTCGGCGCGGTTGACCTTGACGGTGCGGATCGCCCGCAGCGTTCCCTCCAGGGCGCCGCCGAGCCGCCCCACGTGCTCCTGGGCCTGCTGCTGCGCCTGGGCTATCCCGGGCATGAGGAGGGCGAAGACCAGGCCGACGAGGACGACGGCCGCCACCGTGGTGGCGAGCAGCACCGGGTCGAGGACCCCCATGAGGACGAGGCTGCCCACGAGCATGACCGCCCCGTTGACCAGGCCGACGAGGGAGGCGGCGGTGGCCTCGCGCAGCAGGAGCGTGTCGGAGGTGACGCGGGTGACCAGTTCGCCGGTCGGACGGCGGGTCACGCCGGGCACGGTGGCGCGCAGGAAGCTCCGCACCATCGACTCGCGGGCGTCGAGGACGACGCGCTCGCCCAGCGCCCCGAGCAGGGTCCACTGCCGGTAGGAGACGGCGGAGCCGACGACGAGCAGGAGGAGGAGCGCCGTCACGGGTCCCGTGAGGGAGGAGGAGCCGCCCAGCGCGTCGAGGACCGCCTTGGTGACCATGGGTGTGGCGAGGCCGAGGGCGGACGCGACCAGGGCGAGGAGGAGGCCCTGGACCAGGGTGGTGCGGTGCGGGCGGGCGAAGGACCACAGGACGCGCAGCCGTGGCGCGGTCGTACGGACGGGGGCACGGTCACGGGGGTCGGCGGCGGACGTCGCGGATGCGGTCATGCCGTCAATGGAACACCTCTGTTCCATAAAGGTCAAAAGGTTTCCGGAACAGAATGGGGCGTTACCGTATGCGCATGGGGTACGACGACATGCCCGCGCGGCGCGCGGCCACCGCCGAGAGCGCCACCCGCCTGCGCACCCGGCGCGCGATCCTCGACGCCGCCGTCTCCGTCCTCTCCGCCGACCACACCGCCTCCCTCGGCGACGTGGCCGGGGCGGCCGGCGTGGGACGGACCACCGTCCACCGCTACTTCCCGGAGCGCTCGGACCTGCTCGCGGCCATCGGCGCGGACGTCCGCGAGCGGGTGGCCGGGGCGACCGGCCGGGCACGGCTCGACGAGGGCCCGGCCCCCGAGGCGGTGGAGCGGCTCTGCCTGGAGTTCTTCGAGCTCGGCGACCGCCTGCTGCTGCTCTACGACGTGCCGCAGTTCATCGCCTGGTCCGGCATCGAGCAGGAGACCCCGGCCGACCTCGCGCTGCGCTCCCTCCTCCGGCGCGGCCAGGAGGAGGGGACGCTCGACCCCGAGGTGGACGCCGACTGGCTCCAGGAGGTCATGTGGGCGCTGCTCTACACCGCCTGGCTCCAGGCGCGCGACCACGCCACCCCGAAGCACACGGCGCTCTCGCTGTGTCTGCACACGCTGCGGAAGGCCGTCGCGCCGTAGGGCCCTGGTGATCGAGGCAGAAGCGGAATAGGTTAGGCTCACCTAACAAGCACCGAGTTGGCCGCCGACCCGCGCACTTCCGTCCGTGGGGGCGTCCGTCGCGGCCTCGGCGCACCCCCCCTGCCCGGAGACAAGGAACCACCATGCCTTCTGTGTTCACCCCCCTCAGCCGTCGCGTTCTCGTGGCGGGCGCCGCCACGGTCTCGCTCGGCCTGCTGGTGACCGGATGCGGCTCGGACGACAAGAAGGACGACGCGGCGGGGTCGGCGGCCAAGGCCCCGGCGGGCGCCTTCCCCGTCACCATCAAGAGCGCCCTCGGCGACGCCGTCATCAAGGACAAGCCCAAGCGCGTGGTGACCCTCGGCCAGGGTTCCGCCGAGACCGCCATCGCCCTCGGCAACGTCCCGGTCGGCATCGAGGAGTACCCCTGGGGCAGCGACAAGTCCGGCTACCTCCCCTGGATCCACGAGGCCGTGACGAAGTCCGGCGCCACGCTGCCCAAGCAGTTCAAGGGCGGCGAGGAGCTCGACATCGAGGCCATCACCGAGCTCGAGCCCGACGTCATCCTCGCCCCCTGGTCCGGCCTGACGCAGAAGCAGTACGACATCCTCAAGGACATCGCGCCGACCGTCGCCTACCCCGAGAAGGCGTGGAGCACCAACTGGGACCAGCAGATCGAGATCGTCGCCAAGGCGCTCGGTCAGCCGGAGAAGGCCAAGGAGCTGGAGTCGAAGATCGACCAGCAGCTCGCCGACGCGGCCGCCTCCCGCCCGAACTACAAGAACGTCACGTTCTCGTACATCTACAACACCGGCCCCGGCACCCTCGGCGTCTTCAAGCCCGAGGAGCAGCGCGTCGCGATGGTCTCCAAGCTGGGCCTCAAGGTCGACCCGGTCGTCGACACCTTCAAGGAGACCGAGGGCACCGACTCGGCCCTGATCGGCCTGGAGAACGCCAACAAGCTCGCCAAGAGCGACATCGCGTTCACGTTCTACATGGACGAGAAGTCCCGCAAGACCGTCGAGGCCCAGCCCCTCTACGCGGCCATCCCCGCCGTGAAGAAGGACGCGCTCGTCTACAGCCACGACACGCCGTTCGTCACCGCCTCGTCGATGATCAACCCGCTGACGGTCCCGTACAGCATCGAGCGCTACCTGCCGATGATCGACAAGGCCGTCGCCAAGGCCGGGAAGTAGCAGCGGTCCCGAGGTGACCACACTCTCCAGCACCGGTCGAGGCCCCGCCGTGGTACGGCGGGGCCCCGCCCGGCATGTCATGGCCGCCCTCCTGTGTCTGGGCCTGCTCGCCCTCGCCCTGCTCGCCAGCGTGATGTTCGGCAGCAGGGCGACGTCCGCCGGTGACGTCCTGCGGGTCGTCACCGGCGGCGGCGACGAGTATCTCCGTACCGTCGTCGAGAGCCGCTACCCGCGCACCGCCCTCGGCGTGCTCGCCGGCCTCTGCCTCGCCGTCGCGGGCACGTTGATGCAGGGCATCACGCGCAATCCGCTCGCCGAGCCGGGGCTGCTCGGCATCAACGCGGGCGCCTCCGCGAGCATCGTCGCCGCCACCGCCTTCCTCGGCGCCTCGGGGCAGCGGGAGACCATCTGGTGGGCCCTCCTCGGCGCCCTCCTGACCGGTGTCGCCGTCCACGTCGTCGGCACCGCGGGCGGCGGGGGCGGACCGGTCCGTCTGGTGCTCGCCGGCGCGGTCCTCTCCGCGATCCTCGCCGCGTTCATCCAGGCCGTCGCCCTGTCCAACCCGCGGGTCTTCGACACCTACCGCTACTGGGTGGTGGGCGCGCTCGGCGGGCGCGGCTTCGACGCCCTGTGGGCGGTCCTGCCGTTCGCCGGGGCCGGCTTCCTGCTGGCCCTGCTGCTGGCGCCAGGACTCAACGCGATGGCGATGGGCGACGACAAGGCCGCCTCCCTCGGCATCAGTCCGGCCCGCGTCAAGGGGGCGGGGCTGCTCGCCGCGACCCTGCTGGCCGCCGCCGCGACGGCCGCCGTCGGACCCATCGCCTTCGTCGGCCTCGCCGTCCCGCACGTGGTGCGGATCCTGGTGGGCGCGGACTTCCGGGCCCAGATCCTCCTCACCTCCCTCCTCGGGCCCGCGCTGCTGCTCTTCGCCGACGTCATCGGCCGGGTCGTGATGCGCCCGCAGGAGCTCATGGTCGGCGTCGTCACCGCCTTCGTCGGGGCCCCCGCCCTGCTCTTCGCCGTCCGTCGTATGAGGGGAGCGGCATGAAGACCGCCGACCCGGCCACCGCTCCGACCGCCACCACGGGCAGCGCGGGGACGGCGGCCCGCGGGTCGCGCCCCGCGCGCCGCCGGATCCTGCGGATCGGCCCGTGGGTCGCCGTACCCGTGCGCGGCCGCTCCGTGGTCGTCGCCGCGGTGAGCCTGCTGCTGCTCCTCGTCGCGGCCGTCGCCACCCTGTCGCTGGGGCGGCTCGGCATCGACCTGCCCGATCTGCCGTCGGCCCTCGCCGGTGACGCCACCGGCAAGAACGCCTTCGTCCTCAACAGGCTGCGCGGCCCCCGGCTCGTGGTGGCCATCGCCACCGGCGCCGCCTTCGGACTGTCCGGGGCGCTGTTCCAGTCCGTCACCCGCAACCCGCTGGGCAGCCCCGACGTGATCGGGCTCGGCGCCGGAGCCGGCGCGGGAGCGGCCGCCGCCGCCCTGTTCCTGCCCGACGTCCTGCCGGTGGCCGTCGGCGCCCTGCTCGGCGCGGTCCTCGCGATGGCGGTCGTCTTCCTCTCCACGGGCACCGGGTTCCGCAGCCCGGGGCGGCTCGTGGTGGCCGGCATCGGCGTGGCCGCGATGGCGACGGCGCTGACCCAGTACGTGGTCTACGCCGTCGAGCGCGACAAGGCCAGCGCGCTGACCGCCTACATCAACGGCAGTCTCTCCGCCCGGTCCTGGGACGACGCGGCGACCATCTGGACGGTGCTCCTCGTCTGCGTGCCGTTCGCGGCGCTTCTCGCGCGGCCCCTGAGCGTCGGGGAGATGGGCGACGACCTGTCGACCGGTCTGGGCGCCCGTCCGGGCCGCACCGCGACCTGGGCGGTCGCGCTGTCGATCGTCCTGTCCGCCGGAGCCGTGAGCGTGGCCGGGCCCATCGCGTTCGTCTCCCTGACCGCGCCGCAGATCGCCAAGCGCGTCACCCGGAGCGGGGGCCCGCACCTGGTCATGTCCACCCTGCTCGGCGCCCTGCTCCTGGTCCTCGCCGACCTCGCCGCACAGCAGTTGCCGCTCTTCGACGACCTGCCCGTCGGTCTGTACACGATGGCCGTCGGCGGCGCGTACCTGGGCTATCTGCTGCTCCGTGAGTGGCGGCGCCCCGCCGCCTGACCCCCGCCCGACACGACGCCCCCCGCCGACCGGTGGGGGGCGTCGTGCTACGCGGGCCCGAGCGGGTCGCCGACGCGCAGGTTCCAGCGCCCGGCGCGTCCACTGAGGTGGACGGCGGCGAGGGGGCGGACGTCGAGGCGCCAGGCGGTCTCGTCCGGCGCCCCGAGGGCGTGGACCGTCGCGGCGCGGATCACGTCCGGTTCGGCGACGACCGTGACGCGTCCGGAGCCCGACCGCACTCCGTCGAGCCAGGCGCCGACCCGTACGCGCAGCTCGCGCAGTGACTCCCCGCCGTGCGGGGCCGCCGCCGGGTCGGACAGCCAGACACCGACCGCGGCCTCCTCGGTGGCGGCGACGGACGCGAGAAGGCGTCCCCTCCAGCGCCCCATGGCGCAGCCGGCGAGTTCGGTCACGGGTTCCGCCCGCAGCCCGAGGGCCTCGGCGGTGCGGCGGCAGCGCGCGGACGGCGAGGCGTAGGCGCGGGAGGACGGGTCGACGGCGGAGGCGAGGGACTCGGCGGCGGCGATCCCCGAGGGGTCGAGCGGGCTGTCGTCGTCGAACCCGACGTCGCGCAGCGCCCCGTTGGTCGCGGGGGAGATCAGCGTCAGCCGGACGGTCATCGGCTTCCTTCCGGGTGGGCGCCTGGGGCGGCGGCAAGGGTACCGCCGGACCGCGTCTCAGCCCGTGGGCGTACGGCAGTGATTCATGCCTCACGCTCTTGGCGACGGCCCGGGTGCGCGGTACGGTCGGGCGACATTTGAACAGCGTGACGACGGCGAGACGGAAGTCCGGTGTGAATCCGGCACGGTCGCGCCACTGTATGCCGTGGCACCCCCGAGGGTGGTGTCACGGTGAGTCAGACCCGTGGACCGTCGTCCTGCACCACCGTCAGGGACGCGAGTTCCCCGCAGGAGGTTTCATCATGGCCGAGGCTGTCGTCTCCGCTGCCGCATCCGCCCCTTCCGTGGCCGTACCGGCTCCGCTGCCCGTACGGGCCGTTCTCCCCTGGGCCTTCTTCGTCGGGCTCCTCGCGCTGATCGCCCTGTACTTCGTGGGCGCCGAGCAGGGGGCCACGTCCCTGTTCGCGGGGTCCGACGTGCACGAATGGGTGCACGACGGACGTCATCTGCTCGGCTTCCCCTGCCACTGAGAGGCGTTCCGCACATGCACGCCTCAACTGTCAGATCCCTGCTGGTCCGCGGCATGCTCGCGGGCCTGATCGCCGGTCTCTTCGCCTTCGGCGTCGCCTACGTGTTCGGTGAGCCCTCCGTGAACGGCTCCATAGCCGTCGAGGAGGCGCAGGCCGCCAAGGAGGCGCACGCCGGGCACGGCACCGCCGGCGCGGAGGCCGCGGAGGAAGAGGAGGAGGTGGTCAGCCGCCCCGTCCAGTCCACCTTCGGCCTGGCGACCGGTGTCCTCGTCTACGGCGTGGCGCTCGGCGGCATCGCCGCGCTCGCGTTCTCCTTCGCGCTCGGCCGCGTCGGCCGGTTCAGCCCCCGGGCGACCGCGGCGCTCACCGCGGCGGCGGCGTTCACCACCGTCTACCTGGTGCCGTTCCTGAAGTATCCGGCGACCCCGCCGGCGGTCGGCAACCCGGACACGATCGGGAAGCGCACCACGCTGTTCTTCCTGATGATCCTGCTCAGCGTGCTCCTCGGTCTCGCCGCGGTGGTCATCGGACGGCGGCTCGCTCCGCGCCTGGGCAACTGGAACGCGACGCTGGTCGCCGCCGCCGGTTTCCTCGTCGTGACGGGTCTCGCGTTCGCGCTGCTTCCGGCCAACGACGACGCCGTCCAGGCGGGCTTCCCCGCCGCGCTCCTCTGGGAGTTCAGGCTGGCCTCCCTGGGGGTCCAGGCCGTGCTGTGGGCGGTGTTCGGCGTGGTCTTCGGCGCCCTCGCCCAGAAGGCCCTGGCCGCCCGGGCGTCCGCCGACACCCAGGCCCCCGTCGGGGCTCCGGTCACCGGCTGATCACGGGCCCCTTCCGGGCACGACCGCCCCGCACGCCCCGGCGTGCGGGGCGGTTCCGTGTTTCCGGACGGCACCTCGCGCGCGCCGGTGCGGGCGGGCGTGCCCCGGCACGCGTTGTCGCAGGTCGAGGAGTCGACATCCCGATCTTCGAACATCCATTGTTCGGAGCCGAGTTGGAGTGTTAGCGTCCCTGGCGACCGGCAGTGCTTGACGTAGGTGTGACGAGCGGAGCCCCCGTGGCTCCGTTTTTGGGGCCATTGCTGTGGGGGGTGGAATGGGTCCGCGTACCGTTGCCCAGCTTCTGGATTTCGAACGACGGGTCGTCCCCGCCGTGGACCGCCTCAGGGCGGTGCGGAGCGGCGAGACGGAGGGGGACCCGAGCGCGGTCCTCGACGAGGTGCGCGTGGCCGTCGAAGGACTCTCCGGACTTCTGTCGGAGCGTCAGATATCAGCCACACTGGGCGACTTGGCGACCTGGGCGGAGGCCGGGTGCGAGGGCGTGCCGGAGTTCGACGCCACCCGGGACACCGTGCCGGCCCCGGCGGACGGTGAGGCCGCCGCGTACATCGGCCCTGTGATCCTTCCCAACAGCGACCGCCACGAGGTGCACATCGAGGCGTTCTCCGTGGTCCGGCAGGACCCCGACTGCACGCCGTACCTCCAGGACGTCTATCCGCACCCCAAGGCCGTCTTCCAGTCGACCCGGCTGCTCTCCGCCTCCCGGGGGCTGCGGGAGGGCAACTGCGTGGTGTTCTTCCCGGAGAACATCCCGGCGGCCGGCCGATGTACCCACCAGAACTTCGCCTGGTTCTTCTTCGACCGGCACGTCGACATCTACGCCCAGACCCTGGCGATCACGGAGCGGCTCTGCGGCCCCGGGTCCCCGTTCGCCGGTGACTCCGGCCTCGTCTCCCCCGGGATCGACCCCGAGGACGTGTACCAGGCCCGGTGCGTCTGGGGGTACATGCACGACTACTTCCACCACACCGGCCCCCGCCCGCTCGACCGGCACCTGGCGCTCAAGACGAAGTGGCGGCCCGGGCTCCTGGAGGAGCTCAAGGTCGACATGAAGTCGGCGATCGCCTGCTTCGAGGAGGACGTGCCGTACGGCCCCGTCGTCTTCGAGTACATCCTGCTCGAACGGCTCTTCCGCTACCCGGCGCAGCCCGAACCACTGCGCAACTTCGACTCCGGTACGGGCTTCGCGCTCGGCACCTGGCTCGCCGCGCACGGCCTGTTCACCGACGACGGGCGGGGGCGGCGCGCCCTCGGCTCCAAGCCGGAGATCGTGGAGTGCGTCCGCGAACTCGTCCGGCGGATCGAGGAGATCGAGACGACCGAGGACGACGACGCCTACCGGACGGGGGCGGTGGACTTCCTCTACGGGACGCTCCTGCGGAAGCCGGAGAGCAAGCCCGACCGGTACGGCGGCCCCCTGGCACCGATCGGTCTGTGGGGTTCCGAGGTCCATGTCTGAGACACCCGCGTCCGGCCCGCCCGGAGCGCCCGCACCGCCCGCCCTCGACCGGATCCTCCGGGACCCCGGTTTCTGCCGCCACTCCACCGGACGGGTCGCCGTCGTGGAGTGGGAGGCCGGGGCCGGCTGGTCGGAGCCCCGCGTCCAGCCGTACGACACGCTGCCCATGGATCCCGCGACGCTGGGGCTCCACTACGGGCAGGCCGTCTTCGAGGGCATGAAGGCCTTCCGCGGCGCGGACGGTTCGGTGTCCCTGTTCCGGGCGGCCGACCACGGTCGACGCCTCCAGCGCTCGGCCGCGCGCCTCGCGATGGCCGAGATGCCCGTCGACCTGTTCACCCGGGCCTGCGCCGAACTGGTCGCCGCCGACGAGCGGTGGGTGCCCGGCGGGTACGGGCAGAGCCTGTACGTCCGGCCGCTGCTGATCGCCACCGAGCCCGAGATGGGGCTCAGGCCCTCGCACCGCTACCGGTGCGTCTTCCTGGCCTACCCCGCCGACCCCTGTTTCGGGAGCGACTTCCGGCCGCTCGCGGTCACCGCCGCGACGGAGACGGTGCGCGCGGTACGGGGCGGGACGGGCGAGGCGAAGTGCGCGGGCAACTACGCCGCCAGCCTGCTGACCAGGACCGAGGCCCAGGCCGCCGGGTACGACGAGGCCCTCTGGCTCGACGGTCTCGAACGCCGCTGGGTCGAGGAACTCAGCACGATGAACGTCTTCTTCGTCTGGCACGGCGAGGACGGGCCCCGGCTGACCACCCCGCCGTGCGACGGCACGATCGTCCGGGGCATCACCCGCGACTCCCTCCTCGCCCTCGCCGGCGGCCTCGGCCTGCCGGCCGTGGAGGAGCCCACCGCGATCGACGCCGTCCGCGACGGGATCCGTTCCGGCGCCCTGGCCGAGATGTTCGCCTGCGGGACGGCCGGCGTGGTCGTCGCGGTGGGGCGGCTCGGAACCGCGGGCGAGGACCTGGTCGTCGGTGACGGCAAGGAGGGCCCGGTGACCGAACGGCTGCGCGGCGCCCTCCTGGACGTCCAGCACGCACGTACACCCGACACGCACGGCTGGCTGCTGCCGGTCACCGGGCCCGCAGCGGCCGCAGACGAGGGCGAGGGACGACGCGCATGAACGCCAGCACGGGGCTGAAGTCCGACCGTGACGGGACGCTGTCGGGAGTCACGAGAATCCACACCCTCGGCCCCTCCGGCACCAACCTGGAGAAGGCCGCGCACCACTGGTTCGCCGAGCGCGGTGTCGCCGGCACGGTCCTGCTCCACTCCGAGGTCGAGGACGGGCTCGACGTGATGGGCTTCGACGGCAGCGAGGCCATCCTGGCGTGCGCCGTCTACCCCCGGCTGCACGACCTCGTCTTCGGGAACCTGCACCGGCTCGAAATGGTCGACAGCTTCATCCTGGACACCCACGACATGGTCCTCGCGGGCCGCTCGGAGGGCACCGACGTCCGGACGATCGTCTCCCACCCGGCCCCCAGCTGCCTGGTGGCCGACCGGGGCGCCGTGTCCCTGGCGAGCAGCAACTCCCGGGCCGCCGCCCTGTGCGCGGCCGGGGAGTACGACGCCTGCGTGACCACGGGCCGGGCGGCCCAGGCCGAGGGTCTGCGGGTCCTGGAGAACTTCGGCCCCGTCCCGATGGTGTTCACCCTGCACGTCGGAAAGTCCGGCACCGGCTCCACGACCGGGGCGGTGTGATGCGCAGGACCCTCCGGAAGGACGCGCCGCCCGCGCGCCGCAGGCTGCCGGCCGCCTTCCAGGCCCTCATGGCGAGCGAGGCGGTGTCCTCGGCCGGCTCCCAGCTGACCCTGGTGGCCCTGCCCGTGCTCGCCGCCGTGGACCTGGACGCCTCGCCGTCGCAGATCGCGCTGCTGAGCGGCGCGCAGTTCGTGCCCGTCCTCCTCGTGACCCCGTTCGCGGGGCGGCTCGCGGACCTGCGGGACCGGGGGCCGCTGCTGTACGCGTCCCACTTCGCGCGCGCCCTCGTCCTGCTCCTGATCGTCACGCTGGCCGCCCTGGCCCTGCTGGACTACGCGGTGCTGTTCGGGGCCGCGGTGCTGCTCGGCGCGTTCACCGCGCTGTTCGACACGGCCCTCCTCGCCTACGTCCCCGACACGGTGGACACCGAGGACCTGACGCGGGCCAACGGGCAGTTGGCGGCGGTCAACGCGGTCTCGCAGACCGCCGGGCCCGCCGTCGGCGGTCTGGTCGTCTCCGGTCTGGGACCGGGGCTCGCCCTCGCCCTGGACTCCCTCTCGTACCTCTTCGGCGGTGCGGCCCTGCGGGCCCGCCGCATGCCGTCGAAGAGCCGCGCCGGCCGGGAGAGCGCTTCCATCCGGGCCGGGTTCACGGCGGTGGCGGCGTCCGACCCGCTGCGGCGCCTGGTGGCGGCCGGTTCCCTGTTCAACCTCGCCGAACAGGTCGCCCTGAGCGTGCTGTTCATCGCCGTGGTGCAGGAGGCCGAGCACTCGGTCGCCTTCCTCGGCATCGGCTTCAGCGCGGCGGGCGTCGGCAGCGTGATCGGCGCCAGGGCCACCGCGCGGTACGGCGGCGGGGACGGCGCCCGCTCCTGGGTGTGGGCGCTGCTGGTCTCGCAGGCGGCGCTGCTCGCGGCGCTGTGGGCGCTGGGCTTCGGCGTCTGGGGCGCGGCGGCCTTCCTCGCGAGCATGCTCGTGTACGGCGCGGCCATGGCGTTCTACAACGTGCACTCCCTGACCAGGCGTCAACTCGTGTCGCCCGAAGGGATGCTGGGCCGGGTGAACGCGGTGTACCGGACGTTCGCCTTCGGGACCATCCCGATCGGGGCGGGCGCCGCGGCCCTGCTGCTGCTGTTCACCTCGGCCCCGGTGGCCGCCACGCTCGTCGCGGTGCTGAGCGTCGTCGCCACCTGGGTCCTGGCCGGGGGGACGTACACGACCGAGAGGCAGGACGAGGCATGGACGACACGCTGACACCCTTCGTGGTGGGAGAGCGGTCGCGGCTCGACCCCCACGCGGCCGACGAGTCGTGGCTCGACGAGGGCGGGTTCTACAGCTCCCGGCGCTGGACGGTCTCCCAGGAGGGCGACCGCGGCTTCGACACGGCGTATCTGGTCGCCCACGACGGCCGGAGCGGCCCGACCGGCGGTCTCGTGCCGTTCCACACGGCGTCCGGCGGCGACAGCAACCCGCTCTACAACGAGGCGACCCTGCTCGGGTACACCCCTCAGGTGCAGGTCCTGGCCGGCTCGCGCACCGGGTACGACAACCGGGTGCTGATCGGCCCCGGTGTCTCCGGCGCGGACCGTGCCCCGCTCCTCGCGGCGCTCTGCGAACGGCTCCTGGAGCGGGCCGAGGAACGCGGCGCCTCGCACGTCTCCTGGTGGTACCTGCCGGAGGAGGAGGCCCGCGAACTGGCCGCGCTGCCCGGGTTCGCCACCGTCGCCACGCCCTGTCCGCCGACGGCGGTGCTCCGGCCGCGCGGCGCGGACCTCGACGAGCACGTGGCGGCGCTGCCCGCCTCCCGGCGTTCGCTGGTCCGCCGCGACCTGAAGCGGCTCGCCGCCGGCGGGTACCGGTCGCGGAGCGTGGCCGCCGACCCGGCGGACCTGGAGCGGTACGCGCCGCTCGTCTGCCAGGTCCAGGCCCGGCACGGCGAGGAGCTCAGCGAGGAGGGCGCGGTCCGCTACCTGCTCCGCTGTCTGAGCATCGGGGGCGGCGAGGACGGGACCGGCGGCGACGTGGTCGTCACCGAGGTCCTGGACGCCCGGGACCGGCCGGCCGCCTTCGCGCTCGGCATCGTCCACGGCCGGACGCTGCACATGCGGGTCTTCGGCTGCGACTACGCGGCCGGGCACGGCGCCTCGGGCGAGTACTTCGAGGCGACGGTGTACGGCCCGCTGCGGCTCGCGCTGGAGCGGGGGCTCGACGCCGTCCACCTCGGTGTCACCTCGTACCGGGCGAAGTCGCTGCGCGGCGCCGAACTCCAGCCCCGCCGCACCCTGTTCATGTCCCGCCCCGACCGGCGACCGCCCGTTCCCGCCCCCGACTGGGGATTCCTCGGGGACGACGAGCGGTTCCTCGCCGGAGCGTCGTCGGAGGTCCTGCCGTGCTGATCGTCGTCCAGCCCCTGTCGGCGGGGGTCCGGCTCGCCGCCCGGGTGGTGGAGTCCGGGGTTCCCTGCCTGATCCCCACCCAGTTCCCCGAGCTGCTCCCCCCGGAGGTCCGGGCGGCCGCGACCGTCGTCGACTGGCGTCCCGACCGGGGCGTGCCGGAGCTGCTCCGGCTCGTCGAGGAGTCCGGCGCCCGGCCCACCGGGGTCGTCGCGGGCTTCGAGTACGCGGTGCCGGAGAGCGCCGAGCTGGCCAGGGCCCTCGGCCTCCCGGCGCTCGGCGCGGACGCGGCCGAGGCCGTGCGGCAGAAGGACGTGATGCGCCGCTGGTGCGCCGAACGGGGTGTCGCGTTCCCCCGGTCGGCGCTCGTGGAGCCCGGGTCCGAGGGTCCGTGCCCGCTGCCCTTCCCGGTGGTCGTGAAGCCCGTCGACTGCGGCGGGAGCCTGATGGTGAGCCTCTGCCGTGACGAGGAGGAGTACGGGCGCGCCCGCGCGACCGTGCACGGCCCGGGCGAGGTGAGGTTCCATCCCAACCCGCGCCGGGCGGCCCTGGTGGAGGAGTACGTCGAGGGGCCGGAGTTCTCGCTGGACGGCTGGGTGGACGTGGACGGCCCGCACCTGGCCAGCGTCACCACCAAGTTCCTCTCCGCGGAGCCGGACTTCTTCGAGATGGGGCACATCGCCACCGCGCCGGACGGGTCGCCGCACGGCGTGCTCCTGGAGGAGTTCGCCCGGCGGGTCGTCAAGGCCTTCGAGCTGTCGGTGGGCCCCTTCCACATCGAGACCCGGATCGTCCGCGACCGGGGGCCGGTGCTGATCGAGGTCGGCGCCCGGCTCGCCGGGGACAACATCCCCGAACTCGTGCTCGCCGGGCCCGGAGTGGACCTGTGCGCCGCGGCGGCGGACGCCGCCCGGGGGCTGCGGCACGAACCGGGTCCGCTCTCCCCGGTGAGCGCGGGCCTGGCGTTCGTCACCACCGACCGGCCCGGGACGTTCGCCGGGACGCTGACCGGTGCCGAGCCGTTCACCTCGGCCCCCGAGTTCCGCGAGCTGGTTCCGGAGGCGGAGCCGGGCGCGGTGCTCGACCCCGGCGACATCTTCAGCAACCGGGTCGCCCGTATCCACTTCGAGGGAGCCCTCGACCGGGTCGAGCGTCTTGTCGCCTCGGTCATCGGAGACGTCAGGGTCGACGTCGAGGGCGTCGACCTCAAGGACAAGGAAGGTGTCCGCGCATGAGCAACGAACTGGTGGTCACACCCACCGCCACCCCCCGCACGCGGCCGGAGGCGGACGGGTCGACCGTGCCGGTCCTCACCGATCACGCCTTCTTCATGCGGACCGGGAAGCGCCGTACCTGGCAGGGTCTCACCGTGGCCGACCGGGACGCGATCCCGGCGCTGCGGCCCACCGCCGCCGCCGTGCTGGCCGGCCAGACGGTCGTGGACACGTTCACGGCGTACCGGACGGAGGACGGCACCGTCGCCGTGTTCCGCCCGGACAGCCACGTCAAACGGCTGAACAACGGCGCCCGCCGCCTCGCCCTGCCGCAGGTCGACTTCGACCGGGTGTGGAGCTCCGTGCGCGCCCTGGTCGAGCTGGACCAGGGGTGGCTCCCGGCGGAGGCCGGCGCGGCCCTGCACCTGCGCGCGGTGCTCGCCGCCGACGGGGCGGGGCTCGCCCCCTCCCCCGCCGACGACTGCCTCTTCTACGTCCTCGCCTCCGTCGCCGACCCCGCCGCGGCCGGCAGGCCGGTCCGGGCGATGGCGCTCGACGGATACGTCCGGGCCTGGCCCGGCGGCACCGGTGACGTCAACGACGCCGGGTCGCTGGCGGCCGGCGTGGTGCCCGGCGAGGTCGCCGCCAACTACGGGTACGACCACGTGCTGTGGCTCGACGGGCCGCAGGGCCGCTTCGTGCAGCAGATCGGTCACCTCAACGCCTTCTTCGTGATCGACGGGGTGCTGACCACTCCGGCCCTCGACCGTTCCGTCCTGCCCGGTGTCACCCGCGACTCCGTCGTCAAGCTGGCACGGGACTCCGGGACGCGGGTCGTCGAGCGGCCGGTGGAGCTGGCGGAGGTCCTCAAGGGCATCGCCGACGGCACCGTCACCGAGGCCTTCGCCACCGGCACCGAGGCGGGCGTCGCGCCGGTGACCGCGCTCGGCCACCAGGGCGAGGAGTACCGGTTCGCCTCCGGGGAGGCCGGTCCCGTGACCGGTCGGTTCCGCGAGCTGCTGGACGGCATCCACCGGGGCGGGGCGGTCGACCGCTTCGGCTGGATGCGCCGGCTGACCGAGGTCGCGCCGATCCACGCGTGAGGGCGTCACACCCCCTGTGACACGAGCCGGCGGAGAACGCCGGAAACGCCGGAACGCCGGAAACACAGAGCGCGGAGGTACCGAGAAGATGGCGTACGTCGTCACCGACGAGTGCATCGGCTGCAAGTACACGGACTGTGTGGACGTCTGCCCCGTGAGCTGTTTCCACGAGGGCCCCGAGATGCTCTACATCAACCCCGAGGAATGCATCGACTGCAACGCGTGCGTCGCCGAGTGCCCGCCCGAGGCCATCTGGGCGGACGTCGACCTGCCGGAGGAGAAGCTCCAGTGGATCGAGATCAACGGAGAGATGAGCGCCACGTACCCGGTCCTCCACGAGAGCCGGGGTCCCCACGGGGAACCCTCCAGCCAGCCTTCCTGATCAGAGAGTGGGAGCCGAGGCCATGACGACCCAAGTCGAGAACCCCTTCATGCTCGGGCTCGACTCGAACTTCTATCTGAAGGACGAGTTCGAGAGCCCCGAGAAGCGCACCAACGTCACGTGGTTCTACCCCAAGATCTGCGCCTTCCAGGACTCCCTCGACGACGAGGCGAAGAAGGCCGAGTACTTCTCCTTCCTGGACCGGCAGTCCCACCCCGAGCAGACCGACATCCTGCTCTACTTCCACATCCCGTTCTGCGAGGCGTTCTGCAACTTCTGCGCGTGCTTCAAGGAGTCCGCGGCGAAGTACCAGGGCGAGCGGCAGAAGCGGTTCGTCCAGGCGATGGTGAAGGAGATCGAGCGGAACGCGCGCTCGAAGTACTTCCGGGGCACGAAGATCAAGTACGTCCAGTTCGGCGGCGGCACGCCCTCCGCGCTCGAACAGGACTCGATGGCCACCATCCTGGAGGCCGTGCACCGCGAGTTCGACCTGAGTGAGGTCGACGGCATCTCCCTGGAGGGCAGCCCGCTCGGGCTCTCCAAGGACGGCTACATCGAGATGCTGAAGTCGCTCGGCATCACCCGCATCTCCTTCGGCGTGCAGACGCTCGACCCGGAGATCCGCAAGAAGCTCACCATCAAGGCCACCGTCGAGCAGGTCCACCAGACGGCCGAGAACATCCGCAAGGCCGGCATCCGCACCTTCGCGCTCGACCTCATGTACAACCTGCCGGGGCAGGACGACGAGGTGCTCGCCAAGGACCTCCACGGCATCTGCGCCGAGCTGCGCCCCAGCTTCGTGCAGACCTACCGCTTCAACCAGTGGGAGGGCACCCGGCTCGACCAGCAGATCCGCGCGGGCAAGGTCGCCGACGTCAAGCCCTCGGGCGCGATCGAGCGCGAGCAGTACCGGCAGATCAAGCAGGGGCTCGCGGACTACGGCTACGACAAGCAGCTCCTGATCAACTTCTTCACCCACCTCGACGACGCGGGTGAGATCGGCCTCAACCACGCCTGCGGCGGCAACGGTTACCGCGCCAGCTACACCCTCGGCATCGGTCCGGCCGCCGAGAACTACATGGGCGAGCGCAGCTACCGCAACCACACCGACGTCGAGCGGTGGATGCGCGAGGTCGAGGCCGGGATCATCCCCATCGAGCAGGGCCGCATCTGCAGCGAGGACGAGGTCGAGAACCGCGTCATGGTCTTCTTCCCGGTCTTCGGGACCGTGAAGAAGGCGGACGTCGCCAACTTCGAGAAGTACCGGCGCGAGGTCGACTGGCTGGTCGAGGGCGGCTACGCGGAGGAGACCGACGAGGACCTGACGCTCACCCAGGTCGGCCGGGAGAACGCCGGCAACATCGCGTTCCTCTTCTACTCGGACGAGGAAAAGGCGCGGGCCCGCCGCACCATGTACCTCTCGCTGAAGAACAAGCGCAACCCGTTCCACCAGGACGCCCAGAACATCCCGCGGACCCCGCTCTTCCTGCAGACCCGCCCGAAGACGGCGGACGAGGCCGCCGCCGGGGCGAAGACGCCGGGCGAGGGCGCCCCGACGACGACGCCGGCCGAGGGCACCGCCGCGCCCGAGAGGAGCTGACCGACGGTGAGCGACCGCAAGACCCGGGCGGACATCGAGGACGACCTCCGCGAGGTCATCGCCGAGATCTTCCCGCACCAGCGGGTCGAACTCTCCTCCGGGACCCCGCTGTTCAACGGCGGGCTCTCGCTGAACTCGACCCAGATGATCGAACTGACCCTGGCCTTCGAGACGTTCTACGACATCGAGCTCGAACCGGAGCTGCTGACCGTCGAGAACTTCGCGACCCTGGGTTCGCTCTCCGAGCTGCTCGAAGAGCTCCTGGACGACGAGGTGTCCCCTGTCTGAGATCTCCACGACGGGGCCGGGCGCGGTCCGGCCCCGTTCCCGGGCGGACGTGCGGATCGTACTGATCCACGGGAACGCCGGGGCGAGCGTCGAGGGCATCTGGTTCCCGTACCTCAGACGGGAACTGGAGGCCCTCGGCCACCGGGTGGTGGCCGAGACGTTTCCGGACCCGATCAAGGGCCGGATGCGGTTCTGGCTGCCGTACCTCACGGACGTGATCCGGCCCGACGAGAACACGGTGATCGTCGGGCACTCCTCCGGCGCGCTCACCGCGTTCCGGTACGCGGAGACGGCGCCGCTGCTCGGTACGTTCGCCGTGGCCGGCCACCACACCGACTGCGGCTTCGAACTGGAGCGCCGCAGCGGCTTCTTCGACCGGCCCTGGGACTGGGACGCCATCCGGGGCAACCAGCGCTTCATCGCCCAGTTCCACTCCAGGGACGACCCCTGGGTCCCCTTCGAGGTCGCCGAGGAGCTGCACGGGCTGACCGGGAGCGACCTCACCGTGATGGACGGCATGGGCCACTTCGGCTCGTACGACCAGAAGATGGAGACGTTCCCGGAGCTGCTCGACGCCGTCCACCGGCGCCTGGAGTCGCCCCTCACCTGGCAGGAGGACGGATGACCGGGCACCCGGACGGCGGCGGCGTGCCGCTGTTCGCCGACGAGATCCTGGAGCGCCGCCGCGCGAGCGACGCCACGGCCGTGGTGGCGCTCGACACCGGGGAGACGGTCACCTACCGGACGCTCGCGCGGCGGACGCAGACGCTGACCGATCTCCTGGCCCGCCTCGGCGTCGGCCGGGGCTCCACGGTCGCCATCGTGATGGACAAGTCGGTCGCCTCGGTGACGGTCATGTGGGCGGCGCTGCGGCTCGGTGCCCGGTACGTGCCGGTGGACGAGTCGCTGCCGGCCGCCCGGATCGCCCTGCTGCTCGGCCTGTGCGAGCCCACGGTCACCCTGGTCCACCCCGAGCACCGGGGGCTGCTCGACGGGGCGCCCGCGGGCAGCGTGGTGACCGTCGGGGACGGCGCCGGCGACACGGGGTGGGATCCGGCCGCCGAGAGCGACGTGCGTCCGGCCGGCCCGCCGGACCGCAGCCCCGAGGACCACGCGTACGTCGTCTTCACCTCGGGCTCGACCGGCTCCCCCAAGGGCGTGGTGATCAGCCACCGCTCGCTGTGCGCCCTCCTCGAAGGGGTGCAGAAGGTGGTCGGCTTCGAGGACGGCATGCGCTTCCTCAACGTGGCGCCGCTCTTCTTCGACGCCTCGGTCGTCGACCTCTGGTCGACCTTCCTGGTCGGCGGCTCCGTCCATCTGCTGCCCCGGCTGCGGATGGCCACGCAGATCACCCGGGCCGTCGAGGAGTGGCGGATCACCGACACCCTCCTCGTCCCCTCGGTGATCCGCATGCTGGTGGGCCGCTTCAGCGACGCCGGCCGGCGCGACCTGACCTCGCTGCGGAGGCTCTGGTTCGGCGGCGAGTCCTGCCCGGTCCCGGTGCTGCGCGCGTTCGCGGCGATGGCGCCCGGCCTCACGTACGTGCACGGGTACGGGCCGACCGAGACCACCCACAGCGCGACGCTCTTCCTCACCGACGACATCGCCGGGTACGAGGAGGAGTTCCTGCCCATCGGCGGCCCCCTGCCGAACGTCGACGTCCTCGTCGTCGACGACGAGCTCCGGCCCGTCCCGGACGGCGGGACCGGGGAACTGCTCATCGGCGGCCCGCAGGTGATGGTGGGGTACTGCGGCGAACCGGACCGCACCGCGCGGGCGGTCGTGGAGCTGCCCGGCCCCGCCGGGGGCCGCTACTACCGCTCCGGCGACTACGTCCGGCGCCGGGAGGACGGCGCGCTCGTCTTCCTGGGCCGCCGCGACGACGCCCTCAAGATCAACGGCAACCTCGTCCATCTCTCCGAGGTGGACGCGGCCACCCTCGCCGTGGCGGGGGTGACGGACTGCTGCGCGGTCCCGGCCGAACACCCCGTGACGGGGAAGGCCATCACGCTCTTCGTCCTGGGCCGGGGGGACGGATCCGGCCCCGACGAGACCGAGCTGCGGCGGGAACTGGCCCTCCGGCTGCCCGGCTACATGCTCCCCGCCCGGATCGACTTCCTCACCGACGAGGACGTGAACCTGACCCCGTCCGGCAAGCTCGACCGGCACCGCCTGCGGGCGCTCGCGAACGGCTGAAGGGAAGGCACCGCATGGTGGAGGAGGAGCTCGCCCGCTTCGAGCGGCGCGGGGTCGTCACCGTCGTCCCCCGCTCGGCCACCGGACTCCGGATCGGCTCCGATCCCGCCCAGCTGCTGCGCCACCCGGTGGAGGAGTTCCTGCCCGCCCCCGGGGTGGTGGAGGCGCTCGCCGACGCGTTCACCGGCGAGGGGCTGAGCGTGGAGGCGCGGACGGAGGTCGGACTCACCGTCTCCGGGGAGAACACCCTGCTCGCGGAGGTCTTCGGCAGCCCCGTCCTGCCCGTACGCAACAAGTACATCCGGGGGTCGGTGCGGTACGAGCTGAAGGCACCGCGCGCCCTGCGCTCACGTGTCCGTCCCGAGCTGGTCGCCGAGGCGCGGGCCCCCCGTTCCGGCTTCGAGCTGACCGTCGCCGCCGCCCCGCCGCTGCCGCCCACCGACCGGTATCTGCGGCTGCCCGGGGACGCCGTCCGCGTGGCCGGCGCCGTGCCGCTGCACGCCGCCGGAATCCGGGGCGAGGGGGTACGGGTGGTGATGGTCGACACCGGCCTGTACGCGCATCCGCACCACCGCGCGCACGGCTACGCGACCTCCGTGGTGCCCGCCGTCGCCGGCCTCGACCCCGCCGCCGACGAGCGCGGACACGGCACCGCCATGTCGGCGCTGCTCCTGGCGGTCGCTCCCCGGGCCGAGCTCACGATGGTGAAGATGGCGAACGAGGCCTTCTCCTTCCCGCTCGCCGCGTTCCAGCGGGCGGTGGAGCTGGCACCGGACGTCATCTCGTGCAGCTGGGGAACCCTGCGGGAGGAGCCCCAGCTGCACCTGGAGGTCGCCGACGCGGTCCGGCGGGGCATCACCGTCCTCTTCGCCGCGGGCAACGGCTCCACCGACCGGCGCACCGCGATGTTCCAGTCGGTGGCCACCCCGGGTGCCCTGACGGTCGGCGGGGTCCATGTCGGCCCCGACGGCGCGCGGCGCGCCTCCGACCTGGCGTCGAGCTACCGCTCGGCGGTCTTCCCCGGCCGGAGCGTCCCCGACCTGTCGGGCCCCTGCGGGACGCTTCCGCACGGTGACTACATCGTCTTCCCGACCCAGCCGGGCTGTCTGTTCGACCGCCGCAACAGCGCCTACGACGGGACCGCGCCGGACGACGGCTGGCTGGTCTCCAGCGGGACCTCGGGCGCGACGGCGTACGCGGCCGGAGTGGTGGCCCTCGCCGTGCAGCGGGGGGTGGGCGGGGGCCGCGCCCTGCGGGCCGGGGACCTCGCGGACGCCTGCCTGCCGGTCACCGGGGGAACCACGTCCACCGGGGACGACTGCGGGGGCGTCTGCCCGAACGACGCGGTGGGCCTCGGTCTGCTGACGGCGGGGCCCCGGGGCTAGGGCCTGTCGTCACCTTCCCGTCGCCGGGAGGGCGGCCCCGCGGCGTCTGGTGCGGGCCGCACCGCGTGCCGCGTGCGGTCCCGGGCGTTCCGCCGGTCGGTCAGACGAGCTTCCGCATCCAGCCGTGCGGGTCCTCCGCACGCCCGAACTGGATGTCCACCAGACGGCGGCGCAGCCGCATCGTCACCGAGTCCTCGGCGCCCGTGTCCGGGGCGACGACCTCGCCGTCGTGCCAGACGAGGCGCCCGACGGGGGTCACCACGGCGCCGGTGCCGCAGGCGAAGACCTCACGGATGGCGCCGGTCCGCGCGCCCTCCTGCCATTCGGTGATCTCGACCGCCCGCTCCTCCACGTCGAGCCCCATCTCCTTGGCGAGGGCGAGGATCGACGCGCGCGTGACCCCCTCCAGGATGGTGCCCAGCTCCGGGGTGACCAGGCGCCCGTCGTCCGTGACGAAGTACAGGTTCATGCCGCCGAGTTCCTCGACGTACCGGCCCTCGGCCGCGTCGAGGAAGCAGACCTGGTCGCAGCCGTGCTCGCCGGCCTCCAGCATCGGCGCGAGGCTGGCCGCGTAGTTGCCGCCGCACTTGGCGGCGCCGGTCCCGCCGCGCCCGGCGCGGGTGTAGTCCGTGGAGAGCCAGATCGAGACCGGCTTCACTCCGCCCGAGAAGTACGGGCCGACCGGCGAGGCGATGACCATGTACGTGACCTCGGCGGCGGGCCGCACGCCGAGGAAGGGCTCGGAGGCGAACATGAACGGGCGCAGGTAGAGGCTCTGTTCCTCGCCGGTCGGCACCCACACCCGATCGGCCCGGACGAGTTCGGTGACCGAGTCGAGGAAGGCGGGCAGCGGGAGTTCGGGGAGGGCGAGGCGCCGGGCGGAGCGCACGAACCGCTCGCCGTTGGCCTCCGGGCGGAAGGTCCAGACGGAGCCGTCCGCGTGGCGGTAGGCCTTCATGCCCTCGAAGATCTCCTGCGCGTAGTGCAGGACGGCGGCGGCGGGGTGCATGGGGACCGGCGCGAAGGGGACCACGGCGGCGTCGCTCCAGCCGCCCTCCGCCGTCCACACCGCGCGGGCCATGTGGTCGGTGAAGTACTGGCCGAACCCGGGGTCGGCGAGGATCTCGGCGCGCCGCTCGGGACTCGCGGGAGTGGGGTTGGACTGAAGCGTGAACCGCAGACTCATCGCGGGGACCCTCTCGGTCGGCGCTCGGTGACGGCGCGCGCGTGCTCCATCATGGGTGACGGCTCGGCACCTTATCGGCCGATCGCTCGACGGAGCAAGAGAGTTGGATCTTGGGATGATGATCGGTTCGGTGGACGGCGGAGAGACCGCCGGGACGGTCGGCGAGAGGGCCGGCGAACAGGCGCCCGGGCCGGCCGACACGGCGCCCGGAGCGGCCGGGGCCGGGCCGGGGGCGGTAGGCGCCGGGCCGGGGACGGAGGGCGCGGGGCCGGGAGGAGTGGGCGCGGGGCCGGAGACCGGGTGCGGGGCCGTCGCTGAGGCCACGGTCGCCGCCGCGTCCGGGCTGGTCGGCAGGCGGGTCCTCCGGGTGGGCACGGACCTGGTGGAGGTGGACGAGATGCGGGCCGTCCTGGCCCGTCAACCGCGTTTCGCGGCGCGGGTGTTCACCCCGGGCGAGCGCGCCTACTGCGACATCCCCGCGGACTCGGCCGAGCGGTACGCCGTACGCTTCGCCGCCAAGGAGGCGGTGCTCAAGGCGCTGGGTGTGGGCCTCACCGGTTCGGTCCTCACCGAGATCGAGGTGGTGCGCGCCCCGTCCGGGAGCCCGTCCCTCCGGCTGACCGGCCGCGCCGCCGCGCTGGCCGAGGAGACGGGGATTCGGTCCTGGCTGATCACCCTCACCCACACCCGTACCCTCGCCCACGCCTTCGTGGCCGGGCTCCGGGAGGAGTGAGCCGGGCGGGGCCCGGCTCACTCCTCCCGGTCAGGCGTCCCGCCCCCGTTCGCGCTCCCACGCCTGGGCGAACAGCTCGTGCAGAGGTGCCGTCGGCAGCACCCGGACGAACGGGGCCTGAATCTGGTTGCTCCACAGCGGACGCACCTGATGGCTCGCCAGTTTCACCTTTTCGAGCGGCAGGTGCGGGGCCTTGAGCTCGGTCCACTCCCCGGGCAGGAACAGCGTCCGGCCCGCCCGCGCCCGCTTGGCCTCCAGGACCGCGCCGGTGGCGAGGAGTTCCGCCCGGACCTCCGCGTGCCGCTTGCTCGTCCACCCGTTCCACCGCCGTACGTTCCGGTCGGTGGGCGCGGCCAGCGCCGCCAGCTGGAGGTAGAGCGCGGCGGCGTCCGCCCCCACGCCCAGTTCCTGGGCCGCGCGCGCCACGAGCTCGGGGCAGGAGTGCCGGGGATCCGCCTCGTACGCCCCGTCGGGCACGGCTCCCGAGACTGCCCGGCGCATCATCCGGTCGACTCCGCCGCCCACCAGGATCGGTGCCACCCGGTCCAGCGCCTCCGCGAGGTCGGTGATCTCCCGGACCCGCCGCCACGCCTCGGGGTCGGCGGCCAGGGCGGGCCGCAGGAAGGCGTCGCCGCCGGGCGCGCACACCACCAGGGGGCCGGAGTCGTACGCCGTCGTCGCGGGCATCTCCCCCTGCTCCTTGCGGCGGTCCGTCGACACGGGCAGCCGCGCGGGCCCGAACCGCTCGGCGATCGGCACCGTGCTGTCCTGGATCCGGCCGCCGGGCAGTTCGACGAGGAGTTCCGGGCGGGCCAGTTCCGCTCGCAGCGTCTCGTGGAGGGCCGTCGCGCCGGCCACCGCGGGGTCCCCGACGGGGCGGTCGGTCCAGGCCCACACCAGTGCGCTCGCGATGTGGCCGAGCGGCAGGCCGACCGGTGTGCGGTAGGGCAGTTCGGGTCCGGCCGGCGGCAGGGCCCTCACCTCCACACCGAGGCCGTACGCGGGTGCCGCGAGGTCCCAGCCGGCCGCCGGGACGGTGTCGTCCCGGGCGGCCTCGTAGCCGCCGGCGAGGCGCCGGGCCCAGACGTCGGAGAGGCCGAGGTCGGCCTCCAGGGCGTCGGCCGCCTCGTCGTGCACGGCGGACAGCGTCCCCATCCGCTCGCTCCACACCGCGGCCATCCGCTCGACGGCCGCCTCGACGCCGCCGGGCCGCCACAGCTCGGCCGGGTCCCCGGGCAGCGCGGCGGCCAGGACGGCCCTCCGGCCGTCCCCGCCGAGCCGCGCGCGGAGCTTCTCGTACGCCTCGGCCGTCATCGGGCTCGCCCTGTACGGGGCCTTGCGGGCCAGGGAGCGGTCCGCGTCGCGGTCGCCGCGGCCGACCAGGCCGGCGACCACGAGCCGGGCCACGGCCCGGCGGACACCGGTCAGTTCGGCGAAGCGCACGGCCGCCGACTCGGGCACCGGCACGGGCCCGTTGGCCTCGATCGCCGCGAGCAGGGTCCGCAGCCGGGCGGCGTCGTCGCGGTCCACCCGGACGAGCCGGGTCCGACCGGCGTCCTCCGGGACCGGAGGCTCGCCCGTGCCGTCGCCCGCGGGCGCCACGAACCAGCACGTCCCGCCGCCGTCCCAGGCCCCGGCGGACGCCACGGGCCTGCCGCCCTCCCGTACCCGGTCCAGGACTCCGGCGTCGGAGGTGCGGCCCACCCACCACCGGCCGCCCGCACGGGCGAACGGCTGGTCGGCCCAGGTCTCCAGGAGTCCGAGGAGGGCCGACCGCTCCGTGTCGGGGGTCGGGGCCACCGCCGCCCGCCAGGCGACCGCGTCGATCGAGCCGAGCAGCTGCGACCAGTCGTGGGGCAGGGCGGGCGGGGAGAGCCGCCGCACCTCCTCGGCGATCGTCCCGGCCAGGCAGGCGCCGTCGGCGGCGAGCGCGCTCAGCGTCGCGGGCTGTGCCGCGTCCTTGGCCCGCCGCCAGGGGTCGCTCAGCCCGTCCACGAGGAGACCGAAGAGCGCGGGCATCAGCTCGGTGTCGGGCACGGCGCGGCTCGGCAGGACCGGCGGCGCCTCGGCGAGGAGGGTGACGCGGCGGTGCAGGTCGCGGCGGCGCTCCTCGATGCGGGCGGCCCGCTCGCCCACCGCGAGGACCGCCTCGACCAGGACCGGATCGGTGACCTCGGGCAGCTCGCGCGCCACGGCGGCGCGCAGGGCCTCCGTCCCTTCGAGGGCGGCGGCCAGGAGGGTGTCCGCGGTCCGCCGCTCCACCGTGCGGAGCGCCTTGGAGCCCGCCGGGTCGCGGGTCCGCAGCAGGTACCAGAACGCGGGCGGCAGGGCCACACCGTGGGACGCGGTGGCCAGGCGCTTGGGCTTCACCCGGGGGTGCCGGGGCGAGTGGTGCCCGTCCAGCTCCCACAGCAGCACGCCGTCCGCCGTGTAGGCGCGCACGCCCGTCCAGGTCTGCGCCTCGGCGAGGACCACGTCCTCCACGGCGCCCTCCGGGGGTGCCCAGAGGCCCCACGGCTCCTGTCCCGGCCGGTCGATGTCGAACCGGGCCGAGCGCCCGTCGACGCTCTCCACGAGGAAGTGGTCCGGCGCGTGGTCGCGGTGGCGGGTGCGGAACAGCACGCGGGTGCCGACGAGCCCGTCCCGGCTGCCCAGCGGCGAGTCGGTCAGACCGGCGGGCAGCGGCGCCAGCTGGAGCGCCTCGTGGGCCGGGGTCAGGTCCGCCTCGGCGGGGCCCGTGCTCGCGGGGCGGCCGGGGAAGTCCGGCAGCGGTGTCGCGCCGAGCCGCTCGCCGGTGACCGGGTCCACCACCTCCCACGCCCGCCTGCCGTAGACGGCGTTGGTCCAGATCCTGGTGCCGTCGCCGAGCTGGAGCTCCTCCCGGTCGATGCCCTCCGTGTCGCCGGGGCGCGTCACCCGCAGGCCGGCGTGGCGCCCGCCGCCGTCGGCGGTCTCGAACTGGAAGCCGTACCCGCCGTCCAGACTGCCGCCGAAGGCCACCAGACCGCCGGCCTCGGTCGGGGTGAAGGGCTCGTCCGGCCGGTCGGCCCAGACGGCCGTGTCGCAGTGGTACGGGCTCGACCCGAGGGTCCAGCTCACCAGGAAGGAGCCGCCCACGTAGTGCACGGCGAACATCGTCGCGCCCTCCGGCACCGTGAACCGGCAGGAGCCGCGCACCCCGTCGGGGGCGACGGCGACGGCCCGGTCGCGCCCGAAGACCGTGAGCACCGGCCAGGTGGAAGTCACCCCGGCCACTCCGGGGAGCCCGGCCGCACCGAGCGCCGCGGCCGCACCGGCGGCTTCCGGCCCGGCGGCTTCCGGCCCGGCCTGGGCGCCGCCCCGCTCCCCGGCCGGCGCCGGGGCGTCCGGCGTGCCAGGCGGTGTCGTCCGGCCGTTCTCCGCCTCGCGCGCGGCGTCCGCCGCGAACTCCTCGTACACCGTCTCCAGGGCGGGCCACGCCAGTTCCTCCGGCAGTCCGGCGGCGAGGGAGCGCCGCAGCGCGCCCGCGGCGGACGCGCCCGCGAGGGCGTCGACGATTCCGCCGAGCGCCGTCACCGTGGGCCGGTCGAGAACGGTCTCCAGCTCGGCGACGGCCTCCTCGGCCCCCGCCATGCCGCCGCCGCCGACGGTGTCGACGAGCTTGCCGACCCGCCCGGCCACCTCGTGGGCGATGCCCTCGTTGCCCGGGAGCAGCGTGACGGCGGATCCGGGCGTGCGCGCGGGTGCGCCGTACCAGTTCGGCGTGAGTCCGGCGTGGACGGTTCCTTCGAGGCGGGGGCCGAACACCGGGTCGGCGGCGAGCGCCGTGAGGTCCCGCTGGGACCGCTCGCCCCAGAAGCGCATCCGGGTCTCCGGGCCCGGGTCGACGACCGTGACCCCGGCCGCCAGGCAGGCGTCCAGCACGTCCGCGTCGAAGCCCTGGTAGTGGTGCCGGGTGGTGTGCGCGGTCACGGGGTCGCCCGCCGCGCGCAGGCGCGGCCCGAGGCGGCCGACCAGGTCGAGGAACTCCGGCGGCAGCTGCTGCCGTCCGACGCCGCCGCGGGGCTGGCGCGCGTACTGGTACATGTGGACGAAGTGCCCGACCCAGTGGTGCAGTCCGCGGTCCGGGACCACCCGTCCCGCCTCCATCGCCGCGGTCGCGCCGCAGCCGATCAGCAACCGCAGCCAGGGCCCGCCGTCGGTGACGCTCTCGGGGAAGACCTCGACGAGTCCGGCGGCGATCTCGTCCGTCGGCGGATGGGCCGTCAGGATCGGCTCGGCGGCGGTGAGGAGCGCGTCGGGCACCGACTTCTCCCGGGTGACGGAGAGGATCGCGGCGACCACCCCCGCGACCTCGTCGTCCCCGTGCCCGGCCTTCTTGGCGGCGGCCCGCACGCGGCGCACCAGGTCCGCCGGCAGATCCGCCTTGGAGCCCGCCCAGGCGGTCAGGAAGACCCCGAGGGCCGCGTACGCCTCGACGGGCTCCAGGGTGTCGGCGAGGAAGCGCTGGTGGGCCCCGAACTCCTTGGCGGGCATGGCCCCGCCCTTGGCGAACAGCAGGCCGTTGGCCCGGCGGTAGGCGGGGTCCACCGCGAGCCCGTGCTCGGCCTCGGCGGCCCGCGCCGCCACGTAGGCCCGGCCGCCGGGACGGCTCCCGTAGCCGATGAGGCGGTGGCCCACGGTGTCCCAGAACCAGGGCAGGTGCGCCGGCGGGAGCCGTCGGGCCCGCCACGCCATCGCGTCGACGAAGGCGCCGGGCTTGGTCCAGGAACGGTTGAGTTCGCCGCCCATGTCCTCCGTCAGGTCGCGCGCCGCCCCGGCCGCGGCCGGGTCGTGGGCGGCGACCCAGTCGGCGTACGTGGTCGAGACGTGCGTCCTGCCGTCGACGGGCAACAGGGCTTCGAGCGAGGCGATCATGTCCTGGATCGTCGCACGCACCACTGACACCGCCCGCGGCGGCAGGTGTTCACGCCTCCGGCGGCCGACCGGACCCGACCGGTCCGGCACACAGCCAGTGGCCGCCCGTGGCGGTCCAGCCGGTCAGTCTGCGGGCCCGTCCGGCGTCCGCCGTGCCGTCGGCGGCGAAGGACCCCCCGTCGGCGACCAGCCGCAGACCCGCCAGTGCCGGTGCCAGACGGGCGGCCACGTGCCCGGGGTGGCGGGCCAGCTCCCCCGGCATCCCGGCCAGTACCCCGGCCGCCGCGTCCCCGTCGCACAGGGACAGGTGGAAGAGCATCTGGCGCCAGGCGTACGCCGCGTCCTTGACCGTGGCGAGCGGCCACCGCTCGTGGTGCACCCGTCCGGTCAGGCGGCAGACCGTGACGAAGCAGCGGCGGGCCAGGTCCGCCCAGCCGCACGCGGGCGCGATGCCGACGCGGTGGACCAGGGTGGCGAGGTTGTGGGTCGTGAGGATCTGGGCCTGCTCGATCACCGTGCCGTTCTCCGCCACGCCGCCGAAGGGGCGCGCGCCGGCCCGCTGGTGGCACAGCGCGGCGAACTCCGGCGCGTCCCGCGCGGTCTTCCGCCGGGTGGCCCCGCGTCCGGGCCGGGCATCGGCCGGGGCGCGGACGGCGGCGTAGTCGATGCCGTAGTACCGCTCGTACAGCGATCCGCCGCCGAGCAGCTCGGCGGCCACCACGGCGGCGGCCTGGAACTTCGGGCTGAAGGTGCCCATGAAGATGTCGGCGGCCAGCTCCTCGACCAGCGGGGCGTCGAGGCCGGTCCGGCGGGCGAGCACGGAGAGTTCGCGGACGAGCGGGTTGGGCAGCAGGGTGCCGGGGAAGCCGTCCACGGCGACCTCGGCGAGCCGGCGCAGCGTCGCGTGCGCGGAGTCGCGGACGTCGGCGCCCGAGGCCCGCTGGGCCGACACCGCGCGGACCCAGGGCAGTTCCTCGAGCCGGACCTGCCGCTCCAGGTCGAGCAGCAGCAGGGAGCGGCGGTTGCGGAAGGCCCGGTAGTTCGCGGCCGCCAGCGCGCGCAGCGGGGCGTCCCGGTGGGCCCGGGCGGTCTCGGCGGCGACGAGCTGGGGGACCAGTTCGGCGAGCACCTCGGCGGAGGGCACCACGCCGAGCTCCACGAGGGTGGGGAGCGGCGCGCTGCGCGCCGCCTCGACCACGCGGCGGAGCGCGGGCGGTACGGCCGTCCCCGCGGGCAGGCCCGACCGTTCCCCCTCGGCCTCGGTCACCGGGGCGACGAGCGCGCTCACGTCGGCCGCGCCGGTGTCCTGCGGGAGGCCGGACAACCGGTGGGCGACGAGGCGGGCGAGGTCCTGGTGGGAGGGCAGGGCGGCCTGGGCCGCCTGAGCGCTCCGTACCGCCGTGTGCCGTTCCGAACCGGGCAGACCCCTCTTGCGGACCATCGAGGCGACGGCGTGCCGCAGCAGCCCGAGCCGCCGCGCGTCGAGGGGGCGCCCGGCCGCCGTCTCCTCCAGGGCTCCGCGCAGGATCCCGGGGTTGCCCCCGGGGTCGCGGTGGCGGCCGCACAGGGTGTGTTCCCGGGCCAGGGACCGGTAGCGGTCGAGGAGGGCGGTGCCGCGCTCGTGCCAGCCGCTGCCGGGTTCACGGTCGAGGACCCGGTGGCCGGGACCCGCCGTCTCCAGCCAGTGTGCGAGCAGTTCGTCCTCGAAGGGCCGCCAGACGCGGAGCGCCTCGCGCTGGGTCTCGACGGCGCTGTTCGGGCCGCGGGCGGCGAGCGTGGCGCCCGCCTCCGCGACCGTACGGCGGTGCACGGCGTCGGTGTCGGGCGCCGGGGAGCCGGTCGGGCGCGGGGTGAACCGCAGCGTGGCCGCGAACGGAGCGATCTCCCGGACGAGTTCGAGGGCCGCCCCGGCCTCCCCCGCGCGGACGAGCCAGGCCACCGTGAGGAGCGCGGCCTCCTCGGGGAGGGCCACCTCGTAGCAGGCGCTGTCGAGGAGCGCCCACAGCTCCGCCAGGCCCGTCTCGGTGAGGCAGTGGGCGAAGAGGGCTTCCCTGTCCTCCGGCACCCCGGCCTTCCGCGCCGCCTCCGTCTCGTAGGCGAGCAGGGGGCCGCCGGCGCGGGCGGTGCCCGTGGCGAAGCCGCCGTGCAGCACCTCGGGGGTCACCCAGGCGGGCAGACCCCGTACCGGTGTGCGCGAGCCGACCTTCAGCGTGCCCGCGGCCATGCCCGCGAGCACCCGGCGCCAGCCGCCGGCCCGCTCCTCGGCACGCGCCCGCGTGGCGGGGTCCGCGTGGGTGAGCGCGGTGACGAAGGCGCGGGCGAGCCTGCCCTCGGCGTAGGCGCCGGAGATGATCGGGGGCTGCTGGTCAGCGTGTGTGTCCATAAGCCGACATGGCGGGTTCCGCCCCCGCGCCCTCCGGGTCCCGAGCCCGGCGCTCTGCTGCTGAGCTACACGTCGTAGGCCCCTGACGGTAGTCAGGGCGCCGGGAGCGCGGCAACGGGGTTTTCCGGCGGTCCTTCGGCACCGGCGGGCGTCCGGCTCCGCGCGACCCGCCCCGTATCCCCGGGGAGGTGGACGCCGTTTCGGGCTGGGAGCGCTCTCAGAGGGTGGGGGGTACAGATATCCTGATCCGCACGAGAACCCACACCGTACGACGCGCACCGGAACGCGCCCGCCGCACGCCGGACACCGTCCACCCCACGCAGCCGAGGAGCGCCCGCCTTGCCGGAGCAGACCACGGGGCCCCGCCCCACGCTGGAAGCCGTCGCCGCTCGCGCCGGCGTGTCCCGCGCCACGGCCTCCCGGGTCGTCAACGGGGGTGCGGGCGTGCGCCCTCCGCTGGTCGAGAAGGTGCGCAGGGCCGTCGACGAGCTCGGCTACGTGCCCAACCACGCGGCCCGCACGCTGGTCACCCGGCGCAACGGCGCCGTGGCGGTGATCATCGCGGAGCCCGAGTTCCGGATCTTCTCGGACCCCTTCTTCGAGCAGCAGGTACGGGGCATCAGCCGGGAGCTGACCGCGCACGACGCCCAGCTGGTGCTGCTGTGGGTGGAGGGCCCGGGTGACCACGACCGGATCGCGCGCTATCTGGGCGGCGGGCACGTGGACGGCGCGCTGGCCTTCTCCCTGCACAACGACGACGCGCTGCCGGCCGTGATCGACCGGACCCGCATCCCGGTGGTCTTCGGCGGGCGGCCGGCTCCCGGCACGAGCCCGGCCGTTCCCTACGTCGACTGCGACAACCGCGGCGGCGCCCGGGAGGCGGTGCGGCACCTGGTGGGGCTCGGGCGGCGGACCATCGCCCACATCTCCGGGCCGGAGGACCAGACGTCCGCGCTCGACCGGATCCACGGCTACCGCGACGTCCTCGTCGACGCCGACCCCGGTCTGCTGTGCCGGGGCGACTTCACCGAGGCGAGCGGTGCCCGCGCCATGGCGGAGCTGCTCGACCGGCGGCCGGACGTCGACGGCGTCTTCGTCGCCAACGACCTGATGGCGTCGGGGGCGTTGCTGACGCTGCGGGAGCGCGGTGTGCGCGTCCCCGAGGACGTGGCGGTCGTCGGCTTCGACGACATGGACTCGGTGGTCCGCGCCGCCTCCCCGTCCCTGACGACGGTGCGCCAGGACATCGAGGGCATGGGGCGGCTGATGGTGAAGCTGCTGATGCGGCTGCTCGACGGGACCGGCCCGGAGCTTCCGGCGTCGGTGATCACCCCGACGTCGCTCGTGCTCCGCGACTCGGCCTGACCCGGGTTCACGGGGCAGGAGGACGGCGGCGGGCAAGGGACGGCGGGCCCGGGTGAGGAGGAACCCGGGCCCGCCGCCGTACCCCTGGGGGCCGTGGCCGGCCGCCGCGCCCCGAGGGACCCGGTCGGCCGCCGCACCCCGAGGCGATCGGGTCAGTCGTACGGGATGACGACCACGGAGCGGTCGGTGCCCGTCTGGAGCCGGGAGTCCCCGTTGCCGATGGCGCTCCAGACCTCGACGCGTACCGTTCCGCCGGTCAGGTTGCCGAGCGTGCCGGTGGCGGACTTGAGGCCGCGGGACTGGGCGTACTCCTCCCAGCCCGTCACCGGGTCGGTCGCGAAGTAGTGGTACGTCTCCGTCCGTTCGAACGTGCCGTCACCGGTGAGGTCGTAGCTGATCCGGGCCTGCTGGCCGAGTCCGACCCCCGTGCCGGCGTCGACCTGGAGGCGGAAGGCGGTGGAACCGCCGGCCTTGAGCGTGCCGTTGACTCCCCTGGCCACGTAGACCAGCGGCCGGTTCGGGGTGCCGTCGTGGTTGCCGCCCTGCGCGGAGGCGAGGGTGTCGCTGCCCGCCGTGGCGCCGGTGGCCGTGGTGAGCGTCCCGCCGGTGCGGAGCTGGAAGGTGTTGCCGGTGCCGGGCTCCGGCTCGGGGTCGGGTCCGGGGCCGCCCGCGCCGGTGCCGGACGCGGTGGAACGCGCGGGCACGGAGAGGGACTTGCCGTCGGAGAAGGTGACGGTACGGGCCGTGGAGCCGTGGTTGTGGGCCACGTACGTCCGCGTGCCGTTCTTGGCGAAGACGGCCGAGGTGGGGAGGGACCCGGTGACCGTCGTGTCGGGTGCGCCGAGCGTGTCGAGTGCGGTGAGCCAGTGGTAGGTGTGGGCCTTGGACTCCCCCGCCTCGGGGGTGTAGCCGGCGTGGCCCGCGTCCCACTTGGCCTTGGCGGCTCCGGGGTCGGCGAGGGACTGGAACTCCCAGAGGATGTCGCGCCATTCGACGGCGGGGCCGCCGTTCTCGCGTTCCATCTCGGCGATGTTGCGGCGGATCGCGTCCTTGTGCCCGCCGAGGTGGAGCGAACCACCGGTCACGGGGAGGACGTTGATGCCGTGGATCTCCTCGGGGTTGGCGGTCCACCAGGTGGCGTAGGCGCCGCCGCTGCCCCAGACCATGCCGACGGTGTCGTGCTGGAAGGAGCCGGGGAAGACCTGCTGGTCGGCGTCGAACCAGTACTGGGCGATGGCCTCGCCCTCGGTGGTGAGCAGATAGGTGCCGAGGTCGCGGAGCTGGGTGTTGCCGGTGGCCGAGCCCCAGAGGACGAGCGCGGCGCTGAGGTTGGTCGACTCGGAGGACGACTCCTGGTTGTTGCCGGCGGCGAAGCCCTGGTGGCCGCTGGCCCAGCTGTGCCCGGCGTAGACGTCGAAGCCGCGCAGGAACGGGAAGGCGGTGTCGGTGCGGCTGGGGTTGGCGGTGTCGCGGACCAGGGTCTTGACCATGGCGCCCCAGGCCGAGTCGGCGGCCCAGGCGGCGTCGTACTGGGCGACGATCGCGGCGGCGTACACGTAGTAGCCGTAGTGGAAGTGGTGGTCGTTGAGTTCGGTGTCGCTGCCGTAGGAGGCCGGGTAGCCGGTGAGGGTCTTCCAGGCGTTGTCGTACGAGAACTCGGTGGCGCCGCCGGCCGTGAACCACTCCTGGAGGCGGCCCTTGATCTGGCCGAGGAGCTTGTCGCGGGTCGCGGTCTCACCGATCTGGTCGGCGAGCGGGACCAGCTGGGCGAGCTTGCCGAGGGCCTTGCCGGTCCAGTAGGTGTCGACGGCTCCGGAGAAGGGGTCGGCGGAGTTCGCGACCTCGTTCAGGTAGCCGCGCAGCCGTGCGGTGTCCGCGCCGGTGGAGCCGGGCAGTCCGGGCAGGGTGGCGGCGGCCTTCTGGGTGGTCGTGAAGGAGGCCGACTCCCGGACCTTCATGGTGCCCCGGGGCGAGACGTAGGTGTACGGGGTGAGGGGGTCGGTGGTGTGCAGCCACTGGTGGCGGTAGAGCGCCTGGAGGGCGCCGCGCTCGGTGCCCTCCTTCGCCTCGGTGGTGAGGGCGTAGGTGGCGCGCACGGTTCCGGCGTCGTAGCCCCAGCTCACGGTGGAGCCGGTGACGAAGCTGAAGGCGTACTTCCGGTAGGTCGCCAGGGCGTCGGTGGAGGGCAGGACGGCGACGGAGAAGTAGTCCTTGCCGCCGAGTCCGGCGGTGATGGTGGAGCCGGAGACGTTCCAGTCGGTTCCGGTGGGCGAGAAGAGGGCGTAGTGGTGGCCCGCGACGGTGATGCCGAGGACGTTGCCCTGGTCGGAGAAGACGGTGGGCGCGGTGGCGGTGGTGATCCGCGCGTCGCCGCCGGTGCCCTTGGCGTACACGAAGGGCATGCCGTGGCCGATGGTGGTGCGCAGGGTGCGGGCGCCGTCGGACCAGTAGGGGGTGACGGTCCAGTCGGACCAGGCGTCGGCCTTGGTGTCCGGGGAGTTGAGGCCGGTGAGGCCGAGGGTGAGGTCCCGCTTGTGGGCGAACTCGTACTGCCGCCCGTCCCCGACGATCGCGGGGCTGGTCGGGTAGCCGACCTCCAGGCCGCCGGCGACGGCCTGGTAGGTGAGCGGGTGGCCGTACATGGGGGTGGAGTACGGGTTGTCCCCGTAGCGCTGGAAGGCGAGGGAGGACCACCAGTCGTTGGTGGGGACCGGCTTGCCCTGGGCGGCGGCGGTGACCTTGGGGGTGACCGGGGCGCCGGTGTTGGTGGTGGGTCCGGAGGTTCCGGCGGGGCGGGTGTCGGAGTAGCTTCCGGCGCCCGTGGGAACGGTGGCCGCGGCCGCGGGGGCGGCGGCGGGGCCGAGTCCCAGGGCGGCGAGGGCGGAGACCAGGACCAGCGCGGCGGCCGGCCTTGTGCGGGGGGCTGGCATGTACGGCACCTCATGTCGTCGCGACGAGTGGGGCACGGAGGGGATGCGCGGGGATGGGGGCGGAGCGCTCCAGAGAGCGCTCTCAGAACGCCGGAAACGTAAAACCCGCGAAACGAGTGTGTCAAGAGATTGAACACAGAGCCGAGTTGACGGCTCGTCCCGTCCGTTACGCCTTCGAGCCTTGACGGATGGGCTCCGTCCCAGGCACGCTCCCCCCGCATGCTTGAGAGCGCTCTCAGTCGCTCTCGCTCGTTCCGGAGCCAAGGGAGGCTTCCCATGCCCATCGCCCGAGCCGCCACCACCGCCAGGAGAACCGCCGTCCGTCTGGGGGCGGTCGCGCTCACCGGCGCCCTGCTCGCAGCCTGCGGAGGTGCGTCGGACGACACGTCCGCCGACGGCGCGGGAGGCGAGGTCACGATCACCGTCGACCTGTTCGGCTCCTTCGGATACAAAGAGGCCGGTCTGTACGCCGAGTACGAGAAGCTCCACCCCGGCGTCACCATCAAGCAGACGGACACCGAGGACGAGGCCGACTACTGGAAGTCCCTCCAGACCCGGCTCGCGGGCGGCGCCGGCCTCGCCGACGTCCAGGGCATCGAGGTGGGCCGGATCGCCTCCGTCGCCCAGCAGCAGTCCGAGCGGTTCGAGGACCTGCGGAAGTACGGCGCGGACGCGCTGGAGGGCCAGTTCGCCCCGGCCAAGTGGGCCGCCGCCACCGGCAAGGGCGGCGAGGTCCTCGGCCTCGGCACCGACGTCGGCCCGGAGGCGATGTGCTACCGCACCGACCTGTTCGAGCAGGCCGGACTGCCCACCGACCGCGCGGAGCTCGCCAAGAAGTGGGCCACCTGGGACGGGTACCTGGCGCTCGGCAAGCAGTACAAGGCGAAGGCCCCCGGCAAGAGCGCCTGGCTCGACAGCGTCGGCAGCCTCTACTCGATCATGATCGGGCAGGAGAAGGAGCGGTACTACGACGCCTCCGGGAAGCTGATCTGGGAGGACAACCCGGCGCTGCGCACCGCCTGGGACCACTCCGTGCAGGCGGCCCAGGACGGGCTGAGCGCGAAGCTCGACCAGTGGTCGCCGCAGTGGAACCAGGCCTTCGCCGCCGGTTCCTTCGCCACGATCCCGTGCCCCGCCTGGATGCTCGGCTACATCAAGGGCCAGGCCGGTGAGACCGGCAAGGGCAAGTGGGACGTCGCCACGCTGCCCGGCGGCGCCGGCAACTGGGGCGGCTCGTACCTGGCGGTGCCGAAGGCCGCGAAGCACAAGAAGGAGGCGTACGAGCTGGTGAAGTGGCTCACCGCCCCCGAGCAGCAGACCCGCCTCTTCGAGAAGCAGGGCAACTTCCCCTCCGCCACCGGCGCGATCGAGAAGGTCGCCGGCGCGAAGGACCCGTTCTTCTCCGACGCCCCGATCGGGCAGATCTTCGGCGAGGCGGCGAAGGCGGCCCCGGTCCAGGTCCTGGGCGTGCACGACCAGAACATCGCGCAGCAGATCACGAACGCGCTGAGCGAGGTCGAGCGGAAGGGCACGTCGCCGGAGAAGGCGTGGTCGAACGCGAAGAAGGGCGTCGCGAACACGATCGGCTGACGCGCGCGCGGACGGACTCCCTCCCCGGGCGTCCGTCCGGCCCGGTCACCGCCCGACCCGACACCGACCCGCCCCCGCTCGCGCCCCGCGCGCCGCGCCCCCGCCCGACCCCACCCCGAAGGGCCGCACCGTGACCCTCACCGCATCCGAGTCCCCGGCCCCGCCGAGGCCGGTCCCGCCGCCCGCGCGCCGGGGCTCCGCCCGGCGGGCCTGGCAGACCTTCTCGCCGTACGCCTACCTCGCCCCGTTCTTCACCCTGTTCGCGGCCTTCGGCCTCTTCCCGCTGATCTACACGGCCTTCGTCTCGCTCTACCGGGTGGAACTCCAGACGCCCGGCGACATGGAGTGGCGCGGCCTCGGCAACTACACCGCGCTCTTCGGCGACGAGTACTTCTGGCTCTCGCTGCGCAACACCTTCACCATCGGTGTGCTCTCCACCGTGCCGCAGCTGGTCATGGCCCTCGGCCTCGCCCACCTGCTGAACTACCGGATGCGCGGCCGCACCTTCCTGCGGACGGCGGTCCTCCTGCCGTACGCGACCTCGGTGGCCGCCGCCACCCTGGTCTTCGCCCAGCTCTTCGGGCGGGACTTCGGGCTGATCAACTACGCGCTCGGGCTCGTCGGCGTCGACCCCGTCGACTGGCAGAACGGCACGGTCGCCTCGCAGATCGCCGTCTCCACGGTCGTCATCTGGCGCTGGACCGGCTACAACGCGCTGATCTACCTGGCCGGGATGCAGTCGATCCCGAACGAGCTGTACGAGGCCGCCGCGATGGACGGGGCCTCGCGGTGGCGCCAGTTCTTCCACGTCACCCTGCCGGGGCTGCGTCCCACCATCCTGTTCACCGTCATCGTCTCGACGATCGGCGCGACCCAGCTGTTCGGCGAACCGCTGCTGCTCGAAGGCTCCATCTCGGGCGGCATCTCGCACCAGTACCAGACCCTCGGGCTCTACATGTACGAGCAGGGCTGGGGCTTCTTCCACCTGGGCCGGGCCGCCGCCATCGCCTGGGTGATGTTCCTGCTCATCGTGGTGCTCGTCGGGGTCAACGCCCTGATCGCGCGCCGCCGTTCCCGCAAGGAGGCCGGCCGATGACCGCGCCGATCGCCCCGGCGACGACCTCGGCGTCGACCGCGCCCGCCGACCCGCCGGCCGCTCCCCCGGCCCCCGCACGCGCGCGCGTGCCCCGCCGGGGCGCCTCCCGGGCGGGCCGCACCCTGCACGCCGGTCCGCTCGCCTACGGGATCCTCGTCGTCGCCGTCCTGTTCTCCGCCTTCCCGTTCTACTGGACGATCGTCGCCGCGAGCCGCTCCAACGCCGACCTGGCGAAGGTCCCGCCCACCCTGCTGCCCGGCCCGAACCTGATCCGGAACTTCGAGGCGGTCCTCGAAGAGGCCGACATCGGCAAGGCGCTCCTCAACTCGCTCATCGTGTCCGGCTCGATCACCCTCGGCACCGTGCTCTGCTGCACGCTCGCCGGGTTCGCCTTCGCCAAGCTCCGCTTCCGGGGCCGGGGGGCGCTCCTCGCGATCACCGTCGGCACCATGATGATCCCGCCGCAGCTCGGGGTGATCCCGCTGTTCATGCTGATCGCCGAACTCGGCTGGGTGAACCAGCTCCAGGCGGTGATCCTGCCGGGCCTGGTCTCCGCGTTCGGGGTGTTCTTCATGCGCCAGTACCTGGTGCAGTCGCTGCCGGACGAGCTGATCGAGGCCGCGCGGGTCGACGGCGCCTCCACCGCCCGGATCTTCTGGTCGATCGTCGTGCCGATCGCCCGGCCCGGCATGGCCGTGCTCGGCCTGCTGACCTTCATGGCCGCCTGGAACGACTTCTTCTGGCCGGTCGTCGCCCTCACCTCGTCCGAGCCCACCGTCCAGGTCGCCCTGCGCCAGCTCGGCGGCGGCTACGTCCACGACCAGTCCGTGATCATGGCCGGCACGCTGCTCGGCACCCTCCCGGTGCTGCTCGTCTTCGGCCTCCTCGGCCGGCAGATCGTCGGCGGCATCATGCAGGGCGCGGTCAAGGGCTGACGCCCGCCCGCCCCCGCCGGCTCCACGCCTCCCCCAGACGTCTCACCCCAGGGAGTTCCCACCCCATGACCGCGCTCGACGCCCGCACCGACACCACGACCGCCCTCCGCTTCCCCGAGGGGTTCCGCTGGGGCACCGCCACGGCCGCGTACCAGATCGAGGGGGCGGCGGCCGAGGACGGCCGTACGCCCTCCATCTGGGACACCTTCAGCCGGACGCCGGGGAAGGTGCGCAACGGCGACACCGGCGACATCGCCGCCGACCACTACCACCGGGTCGACGAGGACGTCGCGCTGATGCGGCGGCTCGGCGTGACCGACTACCGCTTCTCCATCGCCTGGCCCCGGGTCCAGCCCACCGGACGCGGCCCGGCCGTGCGCCAGGGCCTGGACTTCTACCGGCGCCTCGTCGACCGCCTCCTCGACGCCGGCATCCGCCCCGTGGCGACGCTGTACCACTGGGACCTGCCGCAGGAGCTGGAGGACGCGGGCGGCTGGCCGCAGCGGGAGACCGCGTACCGGTTCGCCGAGTACGCGGGGATCATGGCGGACGCCCTGGGCGACCGGGTGGCGACCTGGACGACGCTCAACGAGCCCTGGTGCGCCGCCTTCCTCGGCTACGGCAACGGCGTGCACGCCCCCGGCCGCACCAGCGACCTCGCCGCGCTGCGCGCCGCCCACCACCTCAACCTGGCGCACGGGCTCGGGGCGCGTACCCTGCGCGGGGCGCTGCCCGGCTCGGCGGAGGTCTCCCTGACCCTCAACCTCCATGCCGTACGGGCCCTTTCGCAGGCGCCCGAGGACATCGACGCGGCCCGTCGCATCGACGCCGTCGGCAACCGGATCTTCCTCGACCCCGTGTTCCACGGGCGGCTCCCGGAGGACCTGGTCCGCGACACGGCGTCCGTCACGGACTGGTCGTTCGTGCGGGACGGCGACCTGGAGACGGCGGCGGCGCCGATCGACTCGCTCGGCATCAACTACTACTCCCCCTCGGTCGTCGCGGCGGGCACCTCCGAGTCGCCCTCGCCGTGGGCGGGTGCGGAGCGGCACGTCCGGTTCGAGCCGATCCCCGGGCCGCGCACCGCGATGGACTGGCCGGTGGACGCGGACGGGCTGCACGAGCTGCTGGTCCGGCTGCGGGACGAACTCCCGGACGTCCCGCTGGTGATCACCGAGAACGGCGCCGCGTACGACGACTACGCCGACCCCTCGGGCAACGTGAAGGACCCGGAGCGGGTGGCGTACCTCCACGCGCACCTGGCGGCGGTGCACCGCGCCCTCGCGGACGGCGCGGACGTGCGCGGGTACTTCCTGTGGTCGCTCCTGGACAACTTCGAGTGGGCGTACGGCTACAGCAAGCGGTTCGGCATCGTGCACGTGGACTTCGCGACCCAGCGCCGGACGCTCAAGGACAGCGCCCGCTGGTACGCGGAGGTCATCGCCCGGGGAGGCCTCGCCGAGGCCTGAGGCGCGGGTCCGGGCGGCTACGCGCGCAGGGCGCCCGCGACGAAGTCCTGGGTCCACGGGACGGCCGAGTCGATCGGTACGTACTGCTCCCCGTTCGCGGGGAAGAAGTCCACGACGCCGGCCGCCCCGTAGTTCGCCCAGAAGCAGGTGGTCATCGGGAAGGTGTTGGTGACGTTCTGCCGGCACTTCACGACGAGGGTGTCGCTCGTGACCACCTTGGCCTCGCCGTTGAAGTCGCGGCCGTAGCCGGTCGCGAGCTCCACGGACGCGTCGAAGATCCGGTTCAGCGCGGCGACGGGGTCGGCCACCTGCTCGTACAGCGTGGTCCTGGCCGTGAAGGTGGGCGTCGTGGCCGACATGGAGCCCATGCGCAGGACGTTGCGCGGACTGCCGAAGCAGGACACCTCGTCGGCCAGGTCCTGGCTGTCGCCCTCGATCCGCTTCAGGTCGTCGTCGCCGGAGACGATCATGTCGAGGTCGCTGCCGTAGTGGAAGCCGCCGTCGCCCTCGTCGCAGACCTGGCCCTCCAGGGCCGGGACGGCGATGGCCCGGTACCGGGTGCCGGGGTCGGCGCCGAGCTTGCCGGCCGGGGACGGCTTCTCGTTCTCCACGTCGGCGACCGCGCTCGCGGCGGAGGACGGCGCCGCCGACGGCGCGTCGGCCGTCGGCCTCCCGGCCGGGGGCTTCGCGTCGACGGGATCGCCCGCTCCGCATCCCGCCACGGCCGACACCAGGACGACCGCGGCCACGACTGCCCGAACCCTGCTCATACGGCGACTCCCCCGCGAAGTGGCGCTGACCCGGCGATCACGTTCAAGATCGCGGTGATCATACGGGGAAGGCGAGGGGGGTGCCGCGACACCCCCCTCGGGTTCGCGGCACCCCTGCTCACCGACCGGTCGGCGTCACAGGCGCTGCCACAGCGCCGGGACGTTCGGCGGCTGCCAGCCGGCCTGGGCCTGGTGGCCCTGGAGGCAGCGGTAGCTCGCCCCGCCGTACGTGACCACGTCACCGGCGGCGTAGACCTTGCCCGCCGCCCAGCTGCCGCCCGGCTCGGGCTCGCCCGGGCCGGGACCCGGGTCGACGCCGGTGGTCCTCAGCGTCAGGCCGTAGTTCTGCAGCAGCGGGTTCAGCGGCTGGAAGAAGGTGGTCCCGCCACTGGAGCAGTTGCCGGAACCGCCGGAGGTCACGCCCTGGGCCTGGCTGCCGGAGATGTACGAGCCCCCGGAGTCGCCGGGTTCGGCGCAGACCGTCGTACGGGTCACCCCGGAGATGGTGCCCTCCGGGTAGGTGACGCTCGTGTTGTGCTGCTGCACGGTGCCGCAGTGCCAGCCGGTGGTCGAGCCGGAGCGGCACACGGAGGAGCCGACGGGCTGCAGGACCGAGCCGGTCACCTGGACGTTCGCGCCGCCGGAGCCCTTGACGTACGGGGTGGCGGTCCAGTTGGTGTTGGCGGCGACCCAGGCCATGTCGTTGCCGGGGAAGACCGAGCCCTGGAAGCTGCCCTGGGCCACCTGGTTGAACCCGCTGGTGGTGGTGCCGGTCCGGCCGCAGTGGCCGGCGGTGGCGAAGCCCTGGGTGGTGCCGCGCGTGACCGCGAAGCCGACCGAGCAGCGTCCGCCGCCGCCCATGTAGTACGCGTCCCCGCCCCGGATGTCGTACAGCGGGCGGGGGGCCTCCGCGGTGCGGACGACCCGGACCAGGCCGCCCGGGACACCGGCGGCCCCGACGAGCCGCGCACCGGCTCCGGCCCGCGCCTCCTCGACGACCAGGACGTTGGCGCGGACGTCGACGTACCGGACGGGCACGTCGGCGGTGGCGGCCTTGTCGAGGGTCTCCTTGACCCGCTCCAGGGAGGTCAGACTGTGCGTCACGAGCCGGGCCCGCGCGCCCGTGGCCCGTATCGCGGCCGCGTCGGCGGCGCGGGTGGTGGCCACGGTCAGGGTGCCGGCCTCGGCGCCGTCCACCCAGGCACCGGCGAAGGCGCCGCCCAGGTCCTGGCGGAGCCGGGCGGCGGTGGCACCGGCCTCGGCCTCGTTCGCGAGGCGGGTCAGGGCCTGGGAGTGGGTGAGTCCCAGGTCGCGCCGCATGGCCCGGAGCAGCTCGGGCCGTGCGGAGTCGGCGCCGAGGGCCTGGGCGGCGGTCTTGACCGCCGGGGCCCGGTGGAGGTGCGGGGCGTCCGGGGCCGCGGCGGCGGAACCGGCCTGGAGCCCGGCCAGCGCCATTCCGGCGGCGACCAGGGCGGTACACGCCGAGCGGGCGTGTCGTCGGAGCATGGGGAGTCTCCCTCGGTTCTCACATCTCGGTGGGGGATCTGCTGGAACCGTAGGGAACTCGACAGGGCGGCGGCAGTTGCCAGTTGGCCCCTGCCATCGTGTTATGGCGTCATCGGATCGCGGCGCGGCACCAGGTTGCGGCGTGACTCCGGGGGTCCCGCGCGCGCGGTGCCGTCAGACCGGGGGTGCCGGAGCGGGCACGCGGCCCGCGCTGGCCGCCAGCGCGTCGGCGTGGGCGGCCCGGGTGTGGGCGAGGACGGCGGCGGCCCGGGAGGCGGCCCGCCCCTCGGGGTGCCACCCGAGCAGGTGCCGCCACAGCAGCGGGGCGCCGGCGAGCGGGCGGGTGACGACGCCCGGCGTGACGGGGAAGGTGGCCCGGCAGAGCCCGACGGCCCGGCCGACCTGCACCAGGTGCACACAGGAGGCGGTGTCCGTCTCGTACACACAGGCCGGAGTGAACCCCGCCCGCACGCAGGCGGCCGCGAAACAGTCGCCGAAACAGCCGTCGCCCGGCACGTCGGTCCAGGCCTCCGCCGCCAGTTCGGCCAGGTCGATCTCGGCGCGCGGTGCCAGGGGGTGGTCGGCGGCCAGCATCACGTACACCGGGTCGCGGGCGACCTCCGTCCACGCGAGCCGCCCCGCCTCGGGCGGGCCGCTCTCCCCGCAGACGCCCACCAGGGCGAAGTCCAGCCGCCCGTCGGCCACGCCACCGGCGACCTCGCGTTCCGACCAGGAGATGTACGTGGTCACCGACGCTCCGGGGTCCGTCCGCGCGATCCGGTCGACCAGGCCCCCGAGCAGCGGCCCGTGCGTACCGCCGAGCCGGTAGCCCTCGGCTCCGTCGCGCGCGAACCGCACCGCCTCCTCCTGGAGCTCGCAGACGGCGGGCAGCACCACCCGGGCCCGGTCGAGGACCAGGTCCCCGAGCGCCGTGGCCCGTACGCCCTCCCGTCCCCGCTCGAACAGGGCGCCGCCCAGGGCCCGTTCGATCCGCTTGAGCTGGGCACTGAGCGCCGGCTGCGCCAGCCCGAGCGCGGTCGCGGCACGCGTGAGGCTGCCCGCGTCCGCGATGGCCCGGATCGTCTTGAGGTGCCGCAGCTCCAAGTCCATACCGAGAGCTTGACGCCCCCGCCCCCAGCGGTCCAGACCAAAGCGACGACGGGCGCGGGTCCGTGGCCCCCCGTCCTCGCTCCGCCCCCTCCACGCCCGTACAACGGCCCAGGTCACGGGGGCGGCGGCGGGGCGCCCGGGAACCGTCGGGGTCCGCCGCGCGTCCTCAGGGGCGTAGGGCGCCGAGGGAGCACGGATGGATGTGCCGGGCGCCGAAGAGACCGATGTGCGGAAGGCAAGGGATACGGGTGGCGGTCACGCTCGCGGAGGAGATCATGCTGCTGTCCCTGGACGACGAGTCCGGGGCGGCGAAGGAACGGCAGTCCGCCGCGTGGGCCGTCGCGGGCGGCATCCTGCTCGATCTCGTGCTCGCCGGGAGGGTGTCGGTCGATGACGGGCGGCTGCGGGTGACCGACGCGACGCCCACGGAGGTGCCCCTCCTCGACGAGCGGCTGGGGCAGCTCGACGCCTGGTGCGCGAAGAAGAACAGGGCCCCGAAGGTCACCGAGTGGCTGACGAAGGACCACACCAAGGCCGTGAGGGCCACGACCGTGAGCCTGTGCGAGCGCGGCCTGGTGCGGGAGGAGCAGCGCAGGGTGCTGGGCCTCTTCCCCGTCACCCGCTACCCGGAGGCGGACGGCACGGTCGAACGCGACCTGAGGGCCCGGCTGCGGACCGCGCTCCACGAGGGTCCCACCCACCACGCCCGCACCACGGGTCTCCTCGCCCTGATCCACGGCGCCAAGCTGCACCACCTCGCCTTCCCCGACGTGCCGCGCAAGGAGGTCGCCTCGCGCCTGGAGGAGATCACGGCCGGCCAGTGGGCGGCGGAGGGCGTGCGGCGGGCGATCCGCGACATGCAGGCCGCGATGCTCGTGGTGACGGCCGCGACGGTCGTGACGGTCACGAGCTGAACCGCTGACCGGGCCGGGCCCGTGCGCGGGGACACGGGGGGACCGGAGTGCGGGGCAATCCGGAGACGCGAGGACGCGAGGCCCCCGGAGACACCGGGACGCGTGGACACCGGCACCCGGAGACGCGGGGACGCGTAGGCGCCGGCACCCGGAGACGCGGGGACGCGTAGGCGCCGGCATCCGGAGACGCGGGGACGCGTAGGCGCCGGCATCCGGAGACGCGGGGCGGGCCCCCACGGCTCGCCCCGCGTCCGGTGCGCACGCACCGGCACTCCTCCGGTACGTGCCGGCGGCCCCGAACGGAGCGGTGGTGACACCGCCCCTGGCCTGCCGACGCGCACCACTCTTCCCGCCGCCGCTCACGTCTCGCTCACGTTCCGCTAACGCGGCGACGGCGGGCACGCCGTCCCGTGGCGCGGCCGATCCCAGGGGACGGGTCAGCGCGGCTCGTCCTTCTTCCACGGGCCGACGCCGAGCTTCCCCGTCGTGCCGATGTCGAACTCCGGGACGACCGTCACGGGGGCGGCGCCGGGCTTCGCCCACACGCGCGCGTAGGGGGCGTTCACCGGATCGCCGACCCCGGCCTCGACGGTGTTGCGCCAGACCAGACCGGCGTGGGCGCGCTCGCCCGGCTCCAGCGTGACCGGCCGGGCGGGACCGTCGGCGCCGGTGCCGCCGGCGACCGTCTCGCCGCCCCGGGTGATCGTCACTCCGTCCACGCGGTCGTGGTCCTCGTCGCGGATCTCGACGCGGGGGTAGCCGTCGAGCCGGTACGGCCGGGTGCCGCAGTTCTCCAGGTGGAGCCCGACGACACGGAGTCCCATGGCGGCGTCGCCGTCGTCCGCGTACACCCGTACGCCGGTGGCCGGGCAGGCGCCGGCCTCGGCCGGTGCCTCGGCGGTCGGGAAGCTCCGGACCGTGAGGACCCGCGCCCGAGCCACGCGGGGCGCGCCCGGGGGAAGATCGGCGGCGGTGACGGTGCGCCGCACGGTCCGGCCGGGAGCGACGGCGTCGACGGTCTCCTCGACGTTCGTGACCGCCCCGCCCGACTCCGACAGGAACGCCAGCGTGACGAGGTAGGTGAAGGGCTCGGTCTCCCGGTTGGTGACCGAGTACGCCGCACAGGGACGGTCGCCCCCGACGCTCCCGACGACCGTGACGCCGTCCGGGCCCGGGGAGGCGGTGGCCCCCGGCTCCGCGGCAGGGGACGGGGGCGCGCCGGGCCCGCACACCGGTGGCACGGCCGGTCCGGCGGCGCCGCCGCCCGGCGGCACGGTTCCGCAGGCGCTGAGCGGGAGGAGGAGCCCGGCGAAGGCGGCGGGAAGGGCGAGTCGGGCGGTACGCATGGGGAGAGTGGACCAGTCGGCGCCCGCCCCGGCCATGACGGACGTCACCCGGCAGGTAACAGGCCCGTCACAGACACGCGCTGTCGAAGCGTCAGGGAGTGGTCCGTCCGGCGGCCCGGGGTGGGTGGGGCGTGGCCCGCCGTCGGCGCCACCCGGAAGCGCACCGCCGCTCCGGGGCGCACCGCCTCTCCGGGGCGCTCCGCCTCCACGTGGGGGCGCGGTCCGGCCGGCGTTTCCGCATGGTGGGCGGGCGCCGGTCCACGTGGTGGGCGGGCGGGTGGCGGATCTCCCCGCGTCTCCGGCATCACCGCAGGTCAGGGCGGTGCGTACGGGCTGTCAGGTGGCGCAATACTGCCGCAACACCATCGGGGTCGTCCCACGGCTACGTTCCTTGCCATGCCCGCCGAACCCGCCTCCGCCGCCCTCCCGGTCGCCGCCGCCCGCCGTCGCCGGCTGCGCGCGGACCGGGCGCGGCAGCTCGCCGACCTGCTGCGCCACCAGATCCTGGCGGGTGGCTTCCCGGGCGGGATCCTTCCGCTGGAGGACGTGATCGCGGCCGACTTCCGGGCCAGCCGGAACACCGTCCGGCAGGCCCTGGACCTGCTGCGCGGCGAGCAGATCGTCGAGCGGCAGCCGGGGGTCGGCACGGTGGTGGTGTGCGAGAAGTATCCGCACGGCCTGGACCGGCTCCAGGGTCTCGCCGAGACGCTGCGCGAGCACGGGCGGGTCACCAACGAGGTGCGCACCGTCGGCCCGGTCTCCGCCCCCGCCCCCGTGGCCCACCGGCTCGGGCTGCCGGACCACTCCGACGTGCTGTGCATCGAGCGGCTGCGGCGCCTCAACGGGCTGCCGCTCTCCCTCGACCTGTCGTACCTCCCGATGGACATCGGGGGCGAACTCCTCGGCTGCGACCTGGAGAACACCGATGTGTTCCGGCTCCTGGAGCAGCTGACCGGCGGTCCGCTGGGGCACGCCGAGATCACCCTGGAGGCGGTCAACGCCGACGCGCACTCCGCCGCCGTGCTCCAGGCCCCGCGCGGGGCCGCCGTCCTCATGCTGGAGCGGCTGACCTGTCTGCCCGACGGGCGGCCGGTGGACCTGGAGTTCATCCGGTTCCGCGGCGACCGCATCACCATGGGCGGCGTTCTGCGCCGCTCCCTCTGACCCCTTCCCCCGTACCGTTCACCCCTTCCTGGAGACAGCCATGCCTCTGGTCCCCCAGCGTGCCGACGTGCCCGTGACCATCGACGAGTCGAAGTGCATCGACGGGTGCACGCTCTGCGTCGACATGTGTCCGCTGGACTCGCTCGCGATCCGCGAGGAGGACGGCAAGGCGTACATGCACGTGGACGAGTGCTGGTACTGCGGCCCGTGCGCCGCCCGCTGCCCCACCGGCGCGGTCACCGTCAACATGCCCTATCTGCTCCGGTGAAAGGCCGAACTCCCGTGTCCCGAGGAAGACTTCCCCTGCTCCGCGTGACGGCCCGCCCGGGCTCCCGCCCGCTCGTCCGCTCCGCCGCCCTCCCGCTCGTACTCCCGCTGGCCCTCCTCCTGCCGCTCGCCACCGCCTGCGGCGCGGACGCCGGGGACGGGGCCGACGCGAAGTCGGTCACCGTGACCGTCGGCTACCAGTCGAAGACCATCAACACCGTCACCGCCGGCACCCTGCTGCGCTCCCTCGGCTACTTCGAGGAGGAGCTGGCGGCCCAGGGGCGGAAGGACGGTGTCGCCTACCGGGTGGTCTGGCAGGACTACGCGACCGGGGCCCCGATCACCGCGCAGATGACGGCGGGGAAGATCGACATCGGTTCGATGGGAGACTTTCCCCTGCTGATCAACGCGGCGCGCGGCAAGGAGCTGAAGGAGCCGACGCGGCTGGTCGCGGTCACCGGCTACAACCTGCGCGGCGGCCTCAACACCGTGGTCACCGCGCCCGGTTCACCGCTGCGGTCGCTCAAGGACCTCAAGGGCCGCAAGGTGTCGACCAGTGTGGGTTCGGCCGCCGACGGCACCCTCGTACGGGCGCTGCGGCGTGCCGGGGTCGACCCGGAGAAGGACGTCAGCAAGCTCAACCAGCAGCCGAGCGTGGGGGCTTCGGCCCTGGCGGCGGGCAGTGTGGACGCGCTCTCCCAGTTCGTCGCGTGGCCCGGTCTGCTCGCCTTCCAGGGCAAGGCCACGCCCCTGTACGACGGGGCCGAGCTGAATCTGCCGACCTTCCACGGCGTCACCGTCCGGGAGCGGTTCGCCGAGCGGCGGCCCGCCGTCCTCGACGCCTTCCTGCGGGCCCAGCACCGGGCCACGGACCACCTGCGGACCCGGCCGGTCGCCGCCGCCGAGTCGGTGGCGAAGGAGACCGGGCTGCCGGCCGAGGTCGTCCACCTCTACAACGGCGCCCAGGGCATCGCCACCTTCGACCCGGCGCTCCGCCCGGAGCTGGTGGCCGCGCTCAAGGAGGACGTGCCGGTCCTGAAGGAGGCCGGTCTGGTGAAGGACGTCGACGTGGACGCGTTCGTCGACGCGGCGCCGCTGCGCCGTGCGGTGCCCGGCCTCGGGTATCCGAAGGCGGCCGTCCCGAAGGCGGAGCTGTGGCTGGAGGGGCAGGACACCACCCGTTCCTTCGACAGCCCCGGCGCCCTGCTCAAGGCGGTCAAGGGGGCCCCGGTGCGGGCCGCGTACGTGCCGGACGCCGTGACGGGGACGCCGTGGTTCGCCGACCGGGCGGTGTGGGTCGCGGACGGCGGGGAGTGGCGGGCCTTCGTGACCCGGTCGGGAGCCGAGCGGTACGTCGCCGCCCACCCCGGCTCCCGGATCACGGCGTACGCGGACGCCGTGAGGCTCGCGTCATGAGCGCCGGCCGCCGTCTGGTCCGGGTGGCCTCCCCGCTCGTGGCACTCGGCCTGTGGCAGGTGCTGACCTCGTACGACGTCGAGGTGTGGCTCCGGTTCCAGCAGTTCCCCACGGTCGTCGAGATCGCCTCCGCCCTCGCCGACCGGGTCGGCACCGAGGCCTACTGGCAGGACCTCGGCCACAGCCTGCGCCGGATCGCGGTCGGCTTCCTCCTCGCGGCCGTCCTCGGAGTGGCGGCCGGGACGGCGATCGCCCGGTCCCGGTGGGCCGCAGACCTCCTGGGCCCGCTGGTGGAGGTGGTGCGTCCGATCCCCGCCATCGCCCTGGTCCCGGTCGCGATCCTGCTGCTGCCCACCAACGAGCAGGGCATCGTCTTCATCACCTGCGCCGCCGCCCTCTTCCCCGTCCTCGTGTCGACCCGGCACGCGGTGCGGGCCCTCGACCCGGTGTGGGAGGAGGCCGTGCTCACCCTGGGCGGCGGCCGGGCGCGGGTGCTGTTCTCGGTGGTCCTGCCGGGCGCCCTGCCGGGGATCTTCGGCGGTCTGTCGGTCGGCATCGGCGTCTCGTGGATCTGTGTGATCTCGGCGGAGATGATCTCCGGCGAGTACGGGGTGGGCTACCGCACCTGGCAGGACTACACGGTCGTCGACTACCCGGGCGTCTTCGTCGGCATGGCCACCATCGGCGCCCTGGGCTGGCTGACCTCCACCGCGGTGGAGACGCTCGGCCGCCGCGTCACCGCCTGGCTGCCCCGTCCGGCCGCCCGGGGCCCGGTGGGCCCCGCGCGCGGGGCGGGCGGGCCCGCCCCCTCCGTCACCGTCGTCCGCCCGCCCCAGAAGGAGCCGGTCCCATGAGCACCGTGAGCCCGTCCGCCCTGTCCACGGATCCGGCGACCGCGCCGGCCCCCGGCGGCGCCGAACTCGCCCTGCACGGGGTCCGCCTCGGCCACCCCGAGGGCGTCGCCGTGCCCGGCCTCGTGGAGCTGCGGATCGCACCCGGCGAACTGCTGACCGTGGTGGGCCCCTCGGGCTGCGGCAAGACCACCATGCTGCGCACCCTCGCCGGTCTCCTGCCGCCGCTGGAAGGGCGGGTCACCCAGGACGGGGAGCCGATCCGGCGGCCCGGCGCCGACCGGGCCCTGGTCTTCCAGCACGACGCGCTGCTGCCCTGGCGGTCGGTCCGCGCCAATGTGGAACTGCCGCTCGCGATCCGCCGGGTGCCCCGGGCGGAGCGGCGCCGCTCGGCCGGGGAGTGGCTGGAGCGGGTGGGGCTCGGCGAGCACGCCCGCAAGCTGCCGCACCAGCTGTCCGGCGGGCAGCGGCAGCGCGTCCAGCTGGCCCGCGCGCTCGCGGGGCGGCCGCGCGCGGTCCTGATGGACGAGCCGTTCGGCGCGCTCGACGCCCACACCCGCGCGGGCATGCAGGACCTCCTGGTGGAGATCCTCCGGGGCACCGGCGCGACGGTCGTCTTCGTCACGCACGACGTGGACGAGGCGCTGCACCTGGGCGACCGCGTCGTCCTGTTCGCGTCCGGGGAGGTCCTGGAGGTGCCCCGGCCGCGCTCGCGCGACGCCCACCGGGCGCCGGACACGACCGCGCTGCGCCGCCGCGTCCTCGACTCCCTCTGAGGGCCGCCTGCCGGGCGGCCGGCGCACGCCCGAACCCCCGAAGCCCCCGAAAGGCATCCCCCGTGGACACCGACACCCTCCTGACCGTGCCCGATCCCGCCGACGCGACCGTGCTCTCCTGCGACGTGCTCGTCATCGGCGGCGGCACCGCCGGCACCATGGCCGCGCTGACCGCCGCCGAGCGCGGGGCGAACGTCCTGCTCCTGGAGAAGGCGCACGTGCGGCACTCCGGCGCCCTCGCCATGGGCATGGACGGCGTCAACAACGCGGTCGTGCCCGGCCGCGCCGAACCGGACGACTACGTCGCCGAGATCACCCGCGCCAACGACGGGCTCGTGGACCAGTCGACGGTCCGGCAGACGGCGACCCGCGGCTTCGGCATGGTCCAGCGCCTGGAGTCGTACGGGGTGAAGTTCGAGAAGGACGAGCACGGGGAGTACGCGGTCCGGCAGGTGCACCGGTCCGGCTCGTACGTGCTGCCCATGCCCGAGGGCAAGGACGTCAAGAAGGTCCTCTACCGGCAGCTGCGGCGGCGCGAGATGCGCGAGCGGATCCGGATCGAGAACCGGGTCATGCCGGTCCGGGTCCTCACCCACCCGGAGGACGGGCGCGCGGTCGGCGCGGCCGGGTTCCACACCCGCACCGGCGCGTTCGTCGTGGTCCGGGCGGGGGCCGTGATCCTGGCGACCGGTCCCTGCGGGCGCCTCGGGCTGCCCGCCTCCGGCTATCTCTACGGGACGTACGAGAACCCGACGAACGCGGGCGACGGCTACGCCATGGCCTACCACGCGGGCGCGGCCCTCACCGGGATCGAGTGCTTCCAGATCAACCCCCTGATCAAGGACTACAACGGACCGGCCTGCGCCTACGTCGCCAACCCCTTCGGGGGCTACCAGGTGAACCGGCACGGCGAGCGGTTCGTGGAGTCGGACTACTGGTCGGGGCAGATGATGGCCGAGTTCGCGGCCGAACTGGCCTCGGACCGGGCCCCCGTCTACCTCAAGCTGAGCCATCTGCCCGAGGAGACCATCGGCGCGGTCGAGTCGATCCTGCACACGACGGAGCGGCCCACGCGCGGCACCTTCCACGAGGGCCGGGGACACGACTACCGGACCCATGACATCGAGATGCACATCTCCGAGATCGGGCTGTGCGGCGGGCATTCGGCCTCGGGTGTACGGGTGGACTCCCACGCCCGGACCACCGTGCCCCGGCTGTACGCGGCCGGCGACCTGGCCTCCGTACCGCACAACTACATGATCGGGGCGTTCGTCTTCGGTGATCTCGCCGGCGAGGACGCGGCCCGGTACCGGGCGTACGAAGGGGAGTTGGACCAGGAGCAGATCGCCGCCGCGCACGACCTCGTCTACCGGCCGCTGCGCCACCCGGAGGGGCCGCCGCAGCCCCAGGTCGAGTACAAGCTGCGGCGGTTCGTCAACGACTACGTGGCGCCGCCGAAGACGGGCGCCAAGCTCTCCCTGGCCGTCGAGGCGTTCACCCGGATGTCGGAGGAGATCGCGGGCATGGGGGCGCGCACGGCGCACGAGCTGATGCGGTGCGCGGAGGTGTCGTTCATCAGGGACTGCGCCGAGATGGCCGCGCGCGCCTCGCTCGCCCGGACGGAGTCGCGCTGGGGCCTCTACCACGAGCGGCTCGACCATCCGGAGCGGGACGACACCGACTGGCTGCACCATCTGGACCTGCGCAAGTCACCTTCCGGGGCGATGGAGTTCACGGCCCGGCCGGTGGAGCCGTACCTGGTTCCGGTGCCGGAGTTCGCACCGCCGGGCGGCCCCGAGCGGCACCTCGGCGAGGTGGAGCTCGTGCCGGTCGCCACGGCCGGCCCCCGGGAGGCGGCCCCGGCCGCGCGTACGGGCGCGGAGTCTCCGGGTCCCGTCGTGTCCGCGCCGGTCGCGGCGCCCCACCCCAGGCTGCTCCAGCTGCTCTCGCTCGTCGAGGACTCCCCCGATCTCGACGCGCTCGGCCCCTATCTGGCCGACGCCGATCCCTCCGTACGGGCTGCCGCCGTCACCGCGCTCGGCGAGACCGCGCCCGCCGGTACGGGTCCGGTGCTCGCCGCGCGGCTGCGGGACGGCTCCCCTGTGGTCCGGGCCGCCGCCTCCGCGGCCCTGCGGGAGCTGGTCGAGGTGCTGCCCGCCGAACCGGAGCTCGGGGAGGGGCTGCGGGAGGCCCTCGCGGTTCCCGACGTGGGGGTGCGCGCCGCCGCCCTGGAGGTCCTGCGGGCGCTACGGCTCGGGGACGCCGCCCTGTACGCGGGAACGCTCGGCGACGACGCCGTGGAGGTGCGCGTCCAGGCCGTGCGTGCGCTGGTCTCGGTGGACGCCGTCGGTGGGCTGGCGGAGGCGGGGGCGGACCCGGCCCGTGAGGTCCGGGTGGCGGTGGCGCGGGGCCTCGCCGCCGTACGCAACCCGGTGCCGGAGCCGCTGGGACCGCTGCTGGACGACGCCGATCCGCTGGTCAGGGGGGCGGCGCTCGGCGCGCTCGCCGGCACCGGCTGCCCGCCCGGGTACGCGGCGCGGGCGGTCACGGCGCTCGGCGACGCCGCCTGGCAGGTCCGCTCGGGTGCCGCGACCGCCCTGCGGGCCGCCCCCGCCGGCCTGGCCGTCGCCGCGCTCGCCGGGACGCTGGACGACGCGAACGCGGACGTGCGCAAGGCCGCCGTCCTCTCGCTCCTGGCCCACCGCGCGGACCCCGCGGCCCGTGCGGCGCTGGCGGGGGCGGTCGACGACCCGGACGCCGACGTACGGGCCTACGCCGCCCGCGCGGCGCGCTGAGCGCCCCCGGGCGGGTGGTGATCGGCGGCAGTCGGGTGAGTGCGCGCATGCGGTGCGACGGACCGGGGAAGGGGCGCACGACGCACGCAGCGAGCAGGACGACATGGAGGTGGTGCCGGTGTCGGGGCCGACGACCGGAGAGGTGGTGGGAGCACCGTGCTGGCTGAGTCTGACCGCACGCGATCTCGACGCGGCGGAGCGCTTCTACGGAGCCGTGCTGGGCTGGACGTTCCGGCGGGGCGGTGACGAGCGGGAGTACGCGGTGGGCCGGCTGGGCGACCAGCCCGTGGCCGGGATCGCGGCGGTCGCCGCCGAGCTGTCCGTGCAGGTGGCCTGGACGGCGTTCTTCGCGGTCGACGACGCCGACCTGGCGGTGGCGCGGATCCGGGAGCGCGGCGGCACGGTCGGCGTCGGGCCGGTCGCCTACCCGCCCCAGGGGCGCGCGGCGCTCGCCACCGACCGGGAGGGCGCTGCGTTCGGCGTGTGGGAGGGGCGGCTGGAGACCCGGCTGCACATCGGCGAGCACTCGGCGCCGGCCTGGCTGGAGCTCCACACCCGGGACGCCTTCGAGGCGGCCGTGTTCTACGGGGAGGTGTTCCGCTGGGCGGACGGGAGCCCCGGGAGCTTCGAGGTGTCGTACGAGCAGGACAAGGTGGTGCTCCGGCGCGACGGCGAGGCGGTCGCCCGGCTGAACAGCGGTCCGGTCGAGGCGGCTTCGCCCCGGCCGCAGCTGCGTCCGCGGTGGCTGGTGCGGTTCCGGGTGCCCGACCCGGAGGCGGCCGCGGCGGCGGTCGAGGCCCACGGCGGTTCGATCGTGCCCGGCGGGGACTGGGGCGGCGTACGCGGCCCGGAGGAGACCGAGGGGCGCCGCGCGGTGGTCGTGCGGGACCCGGAGGGGGCGCTCTTCGCCCTGGAGGCGGCCGGGGAACGGAAGGACTGAGGCCCGACGGGCGCCGGGCGGGAGTCCCGGGGCCGAGCGGTGCGGGCCCGGGGGAAGCCCCCGGGCCCGCACCGCTCGTCGAGGGTCGCGGTGGTCCCCGGTCAGGCGGCCGTCTCGGAGGCGGCGCGCGGGGCGGTCCGCGGTCCGGTGCCGTCCGGGTCGCCGGCGGCCGCGGCGGCGGCCCGGGCGGGGATGAGCGCGGCGACGACCGCCGCCGCCAGGCCGACCCCGCAGCCGATGAGCATGGCGACGCGGAAGCCGTTCTCGGAGGGGAGCGCGTGGCCGCCCAGGGTCGTGGTCATCTGGGCGAGGACCACGCCGATCACGGCGGCCGAGACGGAGGTGCCGATGGACCGCATCAGGGTGTTGAAGCTGTTGGCCGACGCCGTCTCCTCCTGCGGGACCGCGCCCATGATGAGGGCCGGCATGGCCCCGTAGGCGAGGCCGACGCCCGTGTTGCAGATGAGGGTCACGACGAGCAGGCCCACGGTGGAGCCCATCAGGGCGAGCGAGGAGCCGTACCCGACGGCGATGACGAGCGCGCCGACGGAGAGGGTGACCTTGGGCCCCCGGGCGGCCGAGAGCTTGGCGCCGAGCGGCGCCAGGACCATCATCATCAGGCCCGCCGGGGCCATCCACAGGCCCATGGCCATCATCGACTGGCCGAGTCCGTAGCCGGTGGCCTCGGGCAGCTGGAACAGCTGGGGGACGACCAGGGACTGCGCGTACATGGCGAATCCGACCAGGACGGACGCCAGGTTGGTCATCAGGACGACGGGGCGGGCGGTGACCCGCAGGTCGACGAGGGGGTCTCGGGTACGCAGCTCCCACCGGCCCCAGGCGAGCAGGACGATCGTCGCGACGGCGAGCAGGCCGAGGGTGGTGCCGCTGCCCCAGCCCCAGCCGGCGCCCTTGGAGACGGCGAGCAGCAGGGCGACGAGCCCGACGCCGAGGCCGAGCGCGCCCGGCACGTCGAAGCGACCGGGGGCGGCGGCGCGGCGGCCCGCGGGGGCGACGCGCCAGATGAGGACGCCGACGACGGCGCTGAGTCCGGCGGCGACCCAGAAGAGGACGCGCCAGCTGGCGTTCTCGGCGACGGCGGCGGAGAAGGGCAGGCCGAGGGCGCCGCCGACGCCCATGGAGGCGCTCATGAGGGCGATGGAGCCGCCCAGCCTCTCGGCCGGGAGGATGTCGCGGAGCAGGCTGATGCCGAGCGGGACGACGCCCATGCCGAGGCCCTGGAGACCGCGTCCGACGATCATCGGGACGACGGAGGAGGCGAGGGCGCAGACGACCGAGCCGACGATCAGCGGGATCACCGAGACGAGCAGGACCCGCCGCTTGCCGAGGGTGTCGCCGAGCCGGCCGGCCACGGGGGTGGCGACGGCGCCCGCGAGCAGGGTCGCGGTGATCACCCAGGAGGCGTTGGACGCGGTGGTGTCGAGCAGCTTCGGGAGGTCGCCGATGAGCGGCACCACCAGGGTCTGCATGAGTGCGGCCACGATGCCCGCGAGCGCGAGGACGCCGACGACGCCTCCGGGTCGGGCGTCGGGCTTGGAGCCGTCCACGTGTTCTCCCTCGATCTCGCCCGGCGGCCTGCCGAGCTATATGCATCATGCACATCGATGGCCCCCTACACAAGTTATGTATGCTGCACATGGCACGCCCGCGAGAGACAATGGCCTTATGGACAAGCCCGTGGACAAACCCATTCACCTGGTCGAGTTCGAGACCATGCTGCTCGGCCGGCACGCCCATCTGTACGCACCCCGCTCCCGGGCGGGCGGCGGCAACCTCGACCGCAGCGCGTACGTCCTCCTGAGCCGCATCCGGATGCACGGGCCCATGTCCATCGGCCAGCTCACCGAGGCCTTCGGGCTCGACGCCTCCACCCTCAACCGGCAGACCGCGGCGATGCTGCGGGCCGGGGTCGTGGAGCGCATCCCCGACCCCGAGGGCGGGATCGCCCGCAAGTTCCGCATCACGGAGGAGGGCGAGCGGCGCCTGGACGCCGACCGGAACTCGAACATCGAGGGGCTCGACCGGGTCATGGAGCACTGGTCGCCCGAGGACGTGGCCCGCTTCGCGGCCTTCCTCGAACGCTTCAACCGGGACATCGAGCGCCTGGAGGGACGGCCCTGGCCGCGCCCCTGACGGCCCCCTGAGAGGCATCGGGAAACCCCTCGGGCCGCGAGCCCCGGCGATCCACCGCCGCGAGGGCGGTGTCGACCACCGCGACGACGGCGAGGACGAGGGCCGGCGCGGGCGGCCCGAGCGCGCGGACAGCGGCGGCGGGGGCCGCGACGGCGAGGCGGAGACGCGGGGCCGGGGCCTCCGCACACCACACTCTGCCGGAACCCTTTACGCGGGGGTCGGGCGGCGGTAACTTCCGGCCGACGCAAGATGTTTCTGCAACTTTCCGACTGTGTTTCCAAACGACCGCCTCCCTTCCCCAGGGGAGAGGTCTGCCCTGGGACGCGTCGCCCCCCCGCCTGGAGATTCAGATGACACGCACCCGCAGACGGTTGTCGGCGCGCCCGACAGCCGCCCTGGCGGTCGCCGCAGGCCTCCTCGGCCTGGTGGCCGCGCCGTCCGGCGAGACCTCCCCGCGCACCGAGCCCGTCGCGGCCACCGCGGAGAACACGGCGACGGTCTTCTACTGGACGAAGACCCGGAACTGGGCCCGGTACAACCTCCATTACGCGCCGGACGGCGGTGCCTGGACCGCCGTCCCCGGCGTGGCCATGGAGGCGGCCTGCACGGACTGGGTGAAGCGGACCGTCCCCCTCGGCGCGGCCACCGGGCTCCAGGCCACCTTCACCAACGGCGGCGGCACCTGGGACAACAACGGGGGCGGGAACTACGCCCTGGGCACCGGCTCCGTCACCGTCAAGGACGGGGTCGTGGCCCACTCCGACCCCTGCGCCGGAACCACACCCGACCCGACGCCGACGCCGGGCGCCAGGGCCACCGTCTACTACTCGACGGAGGCCCTGGGCTGGTCCACCGTCAACCTCCACCACCAGCCCGCGGGTGGCGCCTGGACCACCGTCCCCGGCGTCGGCATGCGGGCCGCCTGCGCCGGCTGGTGGAAGCGCGAGGTCGACCTCGGGACGGCCACCTCCCTCAAGGCCGCGTTCAACAACGGCAACGGCACCTGGGACAACAACCGGGGCGCCGACTACACCCTCGGCGCGGGCGTGAGCACCGTACGGAACAACGTGGTGACGGCGAACGCGGCCGACCCGTGCGCCGCCGAGGTGCCCGACACGCAGGCACCGACGGCCCCCGCCCGGGTCACCGCCGCCGCCGACGGCGTCTCGGTGCTGCTCACCTGGGACGCCGCCACCGACGACAGAGGCGTGACGAAGTACCAGGTCACCCGGGTCGGCGGCAGTGGTGGCAGTGGTGGCACGATCGTCACCGACGTCGGCTCCACCGTGTTCTCCGACACCGGCCTCGCCGAACGGACCGCGTACACCTACACGGTGAAGGCCGTGGACGCCGCCGGGAACGTCTCCCCCGCGTCGACCGCCGCGACCGCCACCACCGGCGAGAAGCCGGCCGGCCCCGCCGCCGGGAAGCCGCTCGGCACCGACCCGCGCAAGGACCCGATCTACTTCGTCCTCACCGCGCGCTTCAACGACGGCGACGCCTCGAACAACCGAGGCGGCGGCCAGCACGTCACGTCGGGCAACGCCGCCCACGGCGACCCCATGTTCCGGGGCGACTTCAAGGGGCTCATCCAGAAGCTGGACTACGTCAAGGGCCTCGGCTTCTCGGCGATCTGGGTCACCCCGGTGGTCCTCAACCGGTCCGACTACGACTACCACGGCTACCACGGCTGGGACTTCTACAAGGTCGACCCCCGGCTGGAGTCGGCCGGCGCCTCCTACCAGGACCTGATCGACGCCGCCCACGCCAAGGGCATGAAGATCTACCAGGACGTCGTCTACAACCACTCCTCCCGCTGGGGCGCCAAGGGCCTGTTCACGCCCACCGTGTACGGCGTGCGCGACAGCCAGTGGAGCTGGTACTACGACGAGAGGCAGCCCGGCTTCGAGTACGACGGCCTGACGATCGACACGAAGTCCGGGAAGTCGTACTACAACGGCGACCTGTGGTCGACGGCGGAGCCGGCCGGCAACACCTGTCTCCACTGGGGCAGGCCCACCGGCGGCAAGAGCGCCGAGGGGTACACCGTCTACAACTGCCAGTGGCCGAGCCCGACGTCCGGGATGTTCCCCAAGGCGCTCTTCCACCAGTGCTGGATCGGCAACTGGGAGGGCGAGGACTCCCGTTCGTGCTGGCTGCACGAGGACCTGGCCGACTTCAACACCGAGAACCCGGCCGTGCAGAACTACCTCATCGGCGCGTACGACAAGTACATCGACATGGGGGTCGACGGGTTCCGCGTCGACACGGCCGTGCACATCCCGCGCACCACCTGGAACCGCCGCTTCCTGCCCGCGATCCAGGAACGGGTGACACGGCGCCACGGCGCCGAGGCCGCGAAGAACTTCTTCGTCTTCGGCGAGGTCGCGGCCTTCGTGAACGACAAGTGGAACCGCGGCTCGGTGAACCACTCGGCGCAGTTCTACACCTGGAAGGAGCGCGAGGAGTACGCCGCCGACGACGCCGCGGCCGCCCTGGAGATGTACGACCACGAGCAGCAACTGGGCACGGGCGCGCAGCCCGTCTCCACCAACGCCTTCCTGAACGGGAACAGCTACCACGCCCCCGACCACAGCCGGTTCTCCGGCATGAACGTCATCGACATGCGCATGCACATGAACTTCGGTGACGCCTCCAACGCCTTCCACAACGGCAAGGACTCCGACGACAGCCACAACGACGCCACGTACAACGTCGTCTACGTCGACAGTCACGACTACGGCCCCAACAAGTCGAGCGAGCGGTACGCGGGCGGCACCGACGCCTGGGCGGAGAACATGTCCCTGATGTGGACCTTCCGCGGCATCCCGACCCTGTACTACGGCTCCGAGATCGAGTTCCAGAAGGGGAGGAAGATCGACTGCGGGCCGTCCTGCCCGCTCGCGACGACCGGCCGCGCGTACTTCGGCGACCATGTCGCCGGCTCCGTCACGGCCTCCGACTTCTCCCAGGTCTCCTCGGCCTCCGGAGCGGTCGCCACCACGCTCCAGCAGCCCCTGGTGAAGCACGTGCAGCGGCTCAACCAGATCCGCCGGGCGGTCCCGGCGCTCCAGACGGGCCAGTACTCCACCGAGGGCGTCTCGGGCGACATGGCGTTCAAGCGCCGGTACACCAGCGGCGCCACGGACAGCTTCGCCCTCGTCACGGTCTCGGGCGGGGCCACGTACACGGGCATCCCGAACGGCACGTACACCGACGCCGTCACCGGGGACGTGCGGACCGTCACGGGCGGCACCCTGACGGTCGCCGCACCCGGCAAGGGCAACCTGCGGGTCTACGTCCTGAACGGGCCCGGCAGGATCGGCGCCCCGGGCCCGTACCTGAAGTGAGCGCCGGGCCGTGGGGGCGGGCGCCGACCGCTCCCGCCCGCACGGCTCCGGCTACCGCAGGGGTGTGCGGTGCAGGGTGACGAGGAGGCGCCAGATCTGGTGGGCGATCAGGTCGGAGTCGCCCTCCACGAGGCCGTGCAGCCAGTCGGCGAGCACCCCGGCGAAGGTCGCGGCCACGGCCGAGGCGATGAGTTCCGGCTCCGGGGCACCGGCCAGGCTGCGCTCGTGGAAGCTGCGGGCCCGCAGGTCCTCGTGGAGCACGAGGCCGAGCGGTCCGCCGCCGCCCGGGCGCAGCAGGGCCCGGTAGAGGCCGGCGTGCGGGGCGAGGCCGGCGAGGAAGCCGAGCAGCGCGGGCGGCGGTGCGGCGGGGTCGGGGGTGCCCCGCCAGGCGTGGAGGGCGTCCACCGCGTCGCGGACCACGTCGGCGCAGGCGTCGACGGCCAGCGCCTCCAGGTCGGCGTAGTGGACGTAGAAGGTGGCGCGGCCGACCCCGGCCCGGCGGACCAGCGCGGCGATGGTGACCTCCGCGAGCGGGCGCTCCGCGCACTCCTCGAAGAGGGCTCGGCGCAGTCTGGTCCGTGTCCTGGCGGCCCGGAGGTCCCCCGGTGTCGTGGTCACCGCCCGGTCACCGGCTCAGCAGGACGGCGCCGAGGGCGAGCGCGCCGGGGAGCGCCTGGGCGAGCAGGATGCGGCGGTTGGCGGTGGCGCCGCCGTAGAGGCCGGCGATGAGGACGCAGCCGAGGAAGAAGACCTGGACGCGGAATCCGGTCGGGTCGTCGGCGATCAGGCCCCAGACGAGTCCGGCGGCGAGGAAGCCGTTGTAGAGGCCCTGGTTCGCGGCGAGGGGTGCGGTGGCGCGGGCCATGTCGGCGTCGAAGCCGGAGAGTCCGCGTCCCGGCTTCTTCTGCCACAGGAACATCTCCAGAACCAGGATGTACACGTGCAGGGCGGCCACCAGGCCCACCAGCACGTTCGCCGTCGTCTCCATCGCCGTCTCCCACCACTCACACTTCCTGGACAGGTGTCCACTATACATGGACACCTGTCCAGGAAATCGGGCCATTCTGACGCTGTCCGGTCAACAGTGCGTAACGCGAACAGGCTTCTCGGACAGAACGCTTCCTTCCGCCCCGTGAGTCTGCGATCTTGCGTCCACCCCACACATCACAGGGCCCGGCGGGCGCCACCCGCGCCACCGGGTCATCGGAGGACGCATTGTTTTCCCTCATATCCAGCCGGTTGAGAACGTCGGCCATAGCCGTCGCCGCCCTCGGTACGACCGTGGCACTCGCCGCCCCCGCCGGATTCGCCCAGGCAGCACCGTCGGACACCGCGCCCGTCGCGGCCCGTTCGGCGGGGGCGACGACCACCACGACGGCCACCCAGGCCGCGGCGGCTCCGGCCGCCTGGGCCGCGGGCACCCGCGCCTACCTGGTGATCACGGCGCCCGGCGGCACCTCGGCGGTCAGCGGCGCCGTGGCGAGCAACGGCGGTTCCGTCTTCGCCACCTACGACGCGATCGGCGTGATCGTGGCGCACTCGACCTCCGCGTCGTTCGCCTCGTCGATGCGCACGGTCGGCGGCGTCCAGCAGGTCGGGGCGACCCGTACCTCCGACGTCCCCGCCGACGCCTACAACCCGGCGCTCCCGGCCAACCCCTCGCAGTCGACGACCACGCTCACGGAGTCGAACCGCTGGGACATGACGCAGATCAAGGCCGAGCAGGCCTGGGCGGTCACCACCGGTTCACCGACGGTGAAGGTCGGCGTCCTGGACACCGGCGTGGACGACCAGCACCAGGACATCGCGCCCAACTTCAACGCCGCCGACTCGGCCTCCTGCGCCTACGGCAAGGTGGACACGCGCGCGGGTTCCTGGCGTGACGTCGGCACCCACGGCACGCACGTCGCGGGCACGATCGCTGCCGCCAAGAACGGCAAGGGCGTCATCGGCGTCGCGCCGGGCGTGAAGATCTCCTCCGTCCGCATCGCGGAGCCGACCAGCAGCCTGTTCTTCGCGGAGAACACGATCTGCGGCTTCGTGTGGGCCGGTGACCACGGCTTCAAGGTCACCAACAACAGCTACTACACGGACCCGTGGCAGTTCAACTGCCCGGACAACGTGGACCAGGCCGCCATCATCGAGGGTGTCCGCCGGGCGCAGGCGTACGCCGAGGGCAAGGGCTCGCTCCAGGTCGCCGCCGCCGGCAACTCCAACTACGACCTGGCGAACAAGACGACCGACTCCGAGAGCCCCAACGACTCGACGCCGGTCACCCGCACGATCACCAACGCGTGCATCGACATCCCGACCGAGCTGCCCGGCGTCGTGACCGTCGCCGCGCAGGGCAACGGCGGCGCCAAGGCCTCGTACTCGAACTTCGGCAACGGCGTCATCGACATCGCGGCCCCCGGCGGCGACGGCGCCTCCGGTGTCTACTCGACGCTCCCGGGCGGCAAGTACGGCAACATGAACGGCACGTCGATGGCCTCCCCGCACGTGGCGGGCGTCGCGGCCCTGATCGCGAGCGTGAACCCGGCGTTCACCCCGGCGCAGATCCGGGACCAGCTGGGCGTCCAGGCCACCGACCGCGCGTGCCCCTCGGACACCCGCTGCAAGGGCACCACGACCAAGAACGGCTTCTTCGGTGAGGGCGCGGTCGACGCCCTGAAGGCCGTCGGGGGCACCACTCCGCCGCCCGGCAAGTACTTCGAGAACCTCGCCGACGTCACGATCGTGGACAACGGCACGGTCGAGAGCCCGATCACGGTCAGCGGTGTGACGGGCAACGCCCCGGCCACGCTGAAGGTGGGCGTGGACGTCAAGCACACCTACATCGGCGACCTGAAGGTCGATCTGGTGGCCCCGGACGGCACCGTCTACACGGTCCACAACCGGACCGGCAGCGGTACGGACAACATCGTCCAGACCTTCACGGTCAACGCGTCGTCCGAGGTCGCGAACGGGGTCTGGAAGCTGCGCGTGAACGACAACGCGAGCCAGGACACGGGCAAGATCGACGCCTGGAACCTGACCTTCTGACGCCGAAGCGCCTTCTTCACGCGTCCCGTTGACGGGGCCGGAGCCGACCTGGCTCCGGCCCCGTCCCGCGTTCGCCGGGAGAAAAAGTCCGTACCGGGGGGTAGGCCTGCCGCGGCCCTTGCTATACGTTCCGTCTAACAAGCTTGCTAGACGCGACGTCTAACAAGAGTCCCGAGCCGATCGCGCGACCCAAGGAGCCGCACCATGGCCAGCAGCACCGTTCGCCCGGACAACGAGGATCAGGATGTCGCCGAGCGACTGCTCCGGTCGGCCGCGAAGCTGTCGTACGACCCCGCCGTCGACGTCGACTGGGACACCCCCCTCGACAAGGACTTCCACGGGCAGAGCCCCGAGTGGAACTCCCTCTACGGCACGGCGTACTGGAACGAGATGACCGAGGAGCAGCAGAAGGAGCTGACCCGCCAGGAGACCGCCTCGGTGGCCAGCACCGGCATCTGGTTCGAGATGATCCTCCAGCAGATGGTGCTCCGCGACATCTACCGCATGGACCACACCGACCCCCGGTTCCAGTGGGCCCTCACCGAGATCGCCGACGAATGCCGGCACTCGATCATGTTCGCCCGCGGCTCCCAGAAGCTCGGCGCGCCCTCCTACCGGCCCAGGCGAGCCGTGCTCGAACTCGGGCGCTTCATGAAGACCGTCGGCTTCGGCGAGGCCGCGTACGCCGGCATCCTCGTCGCCGAGGAGGTCCTCGACGTCATGCAGCGCGACTGGATGCGCGACGAGCGGGTCGTCCCCTTCGTCCGCACCATCAGCAACATCCATGTCGTCGAGGAATCCCGGCACATGAAGTTCGCCCGGGACGAGACGCGCCGCCACCTCGCCCGCGCGGGCAGGACCCGCCGTCACTTCCAGGCCCTCGTCGTCGCCATCGCCGCGTACTACATCATCACCAGCCTGGTGAACCCCGAGGTGTACGTGCGCGCCGGACTCGACCCCGAGCGGGCCCGCCGCGAGGCCGCCGCCAACGAGCACTACAAGGCGCAGCTGCGCGCCAGTTGCTCCGGACTGATGGAGTTCCTCGCCGACGTCGGGATGCTGACCCGGCCCGCGCTCTTCTTCTACCAGCGCGCCCACCTCGTCTGACCCCTCCGAGCCGAGCAGAGCAGAGCCGACGACATGACCTACGCGATCACCCAGACGTGCTGCAACGACGCGACCTGCGTCGCCGTCTGTCCCGTCAACTGCATCCACCCGACGCCCGAGGAGCCGGACTTCGGCACCACGGACATGCTGTACGTCGACCCCGGGGCCTGCATCGACTGCGGCGCCTGCGCCGACGCCTGCCCCGTCGACGCGATCTTCCCGGTGGACCGGCTCACCGGACGGCTGCGGGAGTACGAGGCGATCAACGCGGAGTACTACGCGGACCGGACCCCCGCGCCGGCGCTCGCCTCGCCCAACTTCCACAGCTGGGGCGCGCCCGCCTTCCCCCGCTCGCTGCCCTCCGACTTCGCCCCGCTGCGGATCGCGGTCGTCGGCACCGGACCCGCCGGCATGTACGCCGCCGAGGACCTGCTCCTGCACACCAACGCCGAGGTCACCCTCGTCGACCGGCTGCCGGTGGCCGGCGGGCTCGTCCGGTACGGTGTGGCGCCCGACCACCCGGCCACCAAGGGGGCCGGGGAGACCTTCGCCCGCTTCCACTCCCACCCCCGGGTCCGGATGAGGCTGGGCGTGGAGGTCGGCAAGGAGGTCACCCCCGAGGAGCTGGCGGCCCACCACGACGCGGTCATCTACGCGGTGGGCGCGCCCTCCGACCGGCGGCTCGGCATCCCCGGCGAGGAGCTGCCCGGCAGCGTCTCGGCGACCTCCGTCGTCTCCTGGTACAACGCGCACCCCGAGACCGGCGCGGACGCCGTCCGGCTCTCCGCCGAGCGGGTCGTCGTGGTCGGCAACGGCAACGTCGCCCTCGACGTCGCCCGGGTCCTCGTCACGGACCCCGACGTCCTCGCCGGTACGGACATCGCCGACCACGCCCTCGCGGCCCTGCGGGGCACCCGGGTCCGCGAGGTGGTGCTGCTCGGCCGCCGGGGCCCCGAACACGCGGCGTACACGGCGTCCGAGCTGCTCGCCCTGAAGCACCTGCCGGGCGTGGACCTGGTCGTCGACGACGGGGACCCGCGCACCGGCGCGGCCGTCGACGCGGCGGCCGCCGGGGAGAAGGCGGCGCTCCTCGGGGACGTGGCCCGGGAGGCGGTGGACTGGACGCGCGCTCCCGCGCCGGACCGGCGCAGGATCGTGCTGCGCTTCCACTCCGCCCCCGTCGAGGCGCTCGGCACCGACTCCGTACGGGCGGTCCGGGTGACCGGGGCGGGCTCCGCGGACGGTACGGAGATCGCGGCGGGGCTCCTCGTCCGGGCGATCGGCTACCGGGGCGTGCCGCTGGCGGGGCTGCCCTTCGACGAGGCGACCGGCACGGTGCCGCACGAGGCGGGCCGGATCGCGGGGCTGCCCGGTGCCTACGTCGTCGGCTGGATCAAGCGCGGGCCCTCCGGGGGCATCGGGGCCAACCGCGCCTGCGCGGAGGAGACGGTCGGGACGCTGCTCGCGGACGCGGTCGCGGGCACGCTCCCGGCACCGACGGGCACGGCGCGGGAGTTCCGCCGGCTGGCACAGCGCCGCAGCCGGCACCTCGTCGACGCGCGGGGGCTCGCGGCCATCGACCGGACCGAGCGGGCCAGGGGCCGGGACGCGGGGCGTCCCCGGGTCAAGCTGGCCACGGTGCCGGAGCTGGTCGCGGCGGCCCGGGGCGGGCGGCGGCGCCCGAAGGACTGAGGGAGGCGGAGGGGCGGGGTCCGGCCCGGGACGGCGGGCCGGTGGAACACGTCGACGGGGGACGTCAGGCCACGAGACCCAGGGCCTGACGGACCACGATCGCGTTGAGCCGCACCGCGAACGGCACGACGTCGGTCAGTTCGAGGGCGACGGCCTCCGCCTTCGGCAGCTCGACGGTCACGTCGACGCAGAAGGCCAGGGCGTACATGTGCTCCCCGGTCTCCTCGTCCTGGAGGGCGAAGAACAGGTCCCGGTAGAACCGGGTCCGCTCCCCCGTCTCCTCGTAGAAGGAGAGACCGGGCTGTCCCTCCTGCGCGGCGAGCCCCGTGAAGGCCTGGACGAGCTCCCGCTCGACGGTGGCCCAGAACCCGGCCTCCGCGCACTCGGGCGGCAGCGCCTGCCGGACGGCCTCCTTGAGGGAGAGCACCATCACCAGGACGGGGGCGTACTCCTGGAGCCCCCAGCCCCGCACCATCCTCACCACGGTGCTGTCCGGAACGGCCGCCGCGGCCTGCCGTATCGCCTCGAAGTCGAAGTTGACGGTCGCCGGGGCGATCGCCTGCTGGAACACCCGGTCGATGGACCGGGCCTGGTCGAGATGGTCCGCGCCGACCTCGACGACGGTCCTGAAACTGGCGGCCAAAGCTCCTCCTGGGTGATCTCGATGATCAGGAGGGGTCAGTATGACGAGCGGCCGCCCGCCGGAGCGGGCGGCGTCCGCCGTACGGATGGGGCCGGTCAGGACCGCTTGCGGGGCTTCCCGCCGGTGCGGCCCCGGCCGGAGCCTCCGGCGCCGCCGGGCTTGCGGGCCGTGGGCCTGCCCGTACGCGCGCCGGCCCCCGGCTTCCCGGACCTGGCGGGCTTGCCCGCGCCCTTCTGCTCCTTCGGCTGCTTCTGGCCCTTCTGGGCCTCGGCGCGGCGGCCGCGGGTGCTGTTCACCGTGCGGCCCCGCACGATGCCGATGAACTCCTCCACCAGGTCGGGGGCCTCGTCGGCGGCCGGCCACGACAGGGCCACCCGCGACTGCGCGCCCTCCGTCAGCGTCCGGTAGGTGAGGTCCTTGCGGTGGTGCAGCCGCGCGAGGGACTGGGGCACGGCGAGCAGGCCGACACCCGCCGCGACCAGCTCGATGGCGTCGGCGGTCGTCGCGGGCCGCTCGTTCGCCGGGCGGCCGGGCGGGCGCTCCCAGCCGAGGGTGTCGTCGAGCGGGTGCAGGACGAGCTCCTCCGCGAGGTCCTCGGCCGACACCTCCTCGGCCGCCGCGAGCGCGTGGTCCTTGGGGAGGACGACGACCGTCGTCTCCGTGTAGAGCGGGATGGCGCTCAGATCGTCCCCGTCGACCGGGAGCCGGACCAGACCCGCGTCGGCCGCGCCCTCCCGGAGGGCGCCGAAGGCCTCGGCGGGCGTCAGGGAGAGGAGGGTAAGGGGCACGTCGGGCAGCCGCTCGTTCCAGACCCGCACCCACTTCGAGGGGGTCACTCCGGGGACGTACGCCAGCCGGAAGGAGGGGGAATCCGAGGCGGCGGCCACGGGGGAGTCTGAGGGGGAAGCGTCCGAGCCTGTCACCCCGCCAGGTTACCGGTAGCTGCCGTGGTCGGAACTCGGCCGCACGCTCGATACCCTTGACACCATGACGTCGCACCAGAACACCCAGACGATGAAGCCCGCCACCGCGGCGAAGAAGCTGGGTGTGTACCTCGAGGCCACCCCCGCGGAGTTCCAGGAGGGTGTCGTCTCGCGCTCCGAGCTGAACGAGCTCCAGACCGATCCGCCCGCCTGGCTCCAGGAGCTCCGGAAGAACGGCCCGCACCCCCGCCCGGTGGTCGCGCAGAAGCTCGGCGTCTCCATCGCCGGTCTCGCGCGCGGCGGCATCACCGAGGCGCTCACCACCGAGCAGATCGACGCCCTCAAGCAGGAGCTCCCCGAGTGGCTGCAGAAGGAGCGCGCCACCCAGGCGGAGGTCCGCAAGGAGACCGTCCGCATCAAGGAGCGCGACGCGGAGCGGGCGCGCCGCGACGAGAACGCCTGATCGTCTTCCCCAGGACCGGCCCCCCGTGCGAACGGGGGGCCGGTCCTGCTTCGTCTCCACGGGCCGGTGTGGCGTTCGCGCGGGCGCGGGAGTCATTCCCCCATGAGTGACACGAGCACCGCGTCCGGGCCGCCCGTCGTCGTCGGCGTGGACGGATCCGAGCACAGTCTCCGGGCCCTGGAGTGGGCCCTGAGCGCCGCCGAGCACCTGGGATCTCCGCTGGTCGTGGCCCATGTGCGCTCCGACGCCCTGCAGCTCGGCGCCGCCCGGATCGCCTCCCTCGGCGGGTCGCCCGAGATTCCCGACACGGTCGTGACGGCCGTACGGGAAAGGGTGGAGGAGCGCGGGCACGGCGTCCCCGTGCGGTACGAGTCCCTGGACGGGTCCGTGACCGACGCCCTGCCGACCGCGGCCCGGGGCGCACGGCTCCTGGTGACCGGTTCCCGTGGTCACGGCGGCTTCGCGAGCCTGCTGCTCGGCTCGACCAGCCGCACCCTCGCCTCGACGGCCCCCTGCCCGCTCGTCGTCGTCCCGCACGAGGCCCGCGCGGCCGTCCTGGAGGGCGGCGCGGAGGCGGGCCGGGTGCTGCTCGGACTGCAGACGGAGGAGACTCCGGACGAGGTGATCGCCTTCGCCTTCGGGGCGGCGCACCACCGGCGCGTCCCGCTGGAGGTGGTGACGGCGTTCCGGGTGCCCCCGCAGCCCAGCGCCCTGATGGTCTCCCCCGCCCCGGCGCTCCAGGTGCCGCCGCCCCTGCCGCTCGCGGACGAGACGGAGGGGCTCGTCCGGGGGGCGGCGCGGGAGCAGGAGGAACGGCTGGTCCCCTTCGCGGCACGGTGGCCGGGGGTCGACCTGCGCCCGGCGGTGGTGCCGGGGGACGCGGCGGGCCGCCTGGTGGAGGGCTCGCGGGACGCCGGACTGCTGGTCGTGGGCCGCCACCACCGGCACCGCTTCGGCTCGCTGCTGATCGGCTCGGTCGCCCACGCGGTGCTGCACCACGCGCACTGCCCGGTCGCCGTGGTCCCTCCGGCGCTCCCGGCCTGAGCGGGGCATCCGGGGGTCGCCACACCGTGTCACCGAGCGCCCCGGGGCGGCCGTGACTAGCGTGGCTCGTAGGAACACGTCATCGAAGCGGAAGTGGGAGTCACCGTCATGGGCGCATCACCCGCAGGCACGCCGATCTGGGCCGACGCGATGTTCAACGACGTCGAGGGCGCCAAGACGTTCTACGGCGACGTGCTCGGCTGGACCTTCGGCGAGTCCTCCTCCGAGTACGGCAACTACACGCAGGCGTTCAAGAACGGGAAGGCGGTCGCGGCCGTCGTGCCGCCGATGCCGGGCCAGGACGGCGACATGCCGTCGGCCTGGTGTCTGTACTTCTCCTCGCCCGACGCCGCCGCCACGGCGGAGAGGATCCGGAGCGCGGGCGGCACCGTCCTGATGGAGCCGATGCAGGTCGGCGACTTCGGCACGATGTGCCTCGCGCAGGAACCGTCGGGTGCCACGTTCGGCGTCTGGCAGCCGGGTCAGCACACGGGCTTCGAGCTGCAGGGCGAGACCGGCTCGTACGCCTGGGCCGAGGTCTTCACCCGGGAGCCGGCGAAGGCCGACCCGTTCTTCACCGCGGTCTTCGGATACGGCTCGAAGACGATGCGGGACGGGGAGATGGACTACCGGGTCTTCGACCTCGGTGCCGATCCGGTGCTCGGCCGGATGGTGATGACGGCGGAGGACTTCCCGCCGGAGATCCCCTCGTACATCCAGCTGTACTTCGCCGTCGACAACTGCGACAAGGCCGTCGAGGCGGCCGAACGCCTCGGCGGACGCAAGGTGTTCGGGCCGATGGACAGTCCCTTCGGCCGTTTCGCGGCGATCCTGGACCCGCAGGGGGCCGCGTTCGCCGTGATCGACGTCAGGACCACCGTCGGCGACATGCCCGAGTTCGTCTGAGCGGTACGGGAGGGCGAACCGCCCCGGGACCGGGGTCCCGGGGCGGTTCCGTGTGCGTCAGGCGGTGTCGCGGACGGCGATGATGCCGTTGAAGACGCCCACGTACGCGGTGCCGTCGGGTCCGAGGGTGATCGGGGCCCAGTTGTTGTCGTACGAGAGGCCGGTGCCGGTGAAGCGGCTGAAGACCCGCCGGCCGGAGCGGAAGTCGACGGCGGTGAGGTACCAGGCGTCGATGCCCCAGGAGTTGGGGCGCTTCTCGTAGAAGTAGAGCAGTCCGTTGGCGGTGGAGAGCTTCGGCACGGTCGACGGCGAGCGGACGTCACTCTCCCAGACGGTGTCGCAACCGCTGCCGTCAGCGCGGACGTCGATCCGGGTCGCGCCGCCGACGACGCTCTTGCCGAGGAGGAGCGTGCTCGGGTTCTCGTAGCCGTAGTTGTTCTCGACGACGAGGCTGTTGCCCCAGCTGATCAGCGAGTTGTCGGTGGTGGAGGCTCCGGAGCCGAAGACCGGCACCTTGCAGACGAGGCGCTCGGCGGCGGGGACGTCGACGCCCCTGCGGTAGACGAGGACGTTCATCCGGTCGTCGGCGTTGTCGGTGATGGCGACGTACTCGTCACCGGTGCCGAAGAGGTCGGGGGTGGTGCCCGAACCCTGGTTCACCGAACCGGGCTTGGTGCCGGTCCCCCGGTCGTACACCTCGCGCCACCGCACGCGCGGGACCCCGTCGGCGTCGGCCTCGAAGCTGTACAGGGCGTGGTCGGTGACGAGGGAGACGCCGTCCTCGGCGACGGAGAAGGAGTTCTGGATCTCCTCGCCCGCCAGGCGGATCGCGCGGAGCGCGCCCGTGGCGGGGTCGACGGTGCCGACGCGGCCGAGACGGGTGACCCACCAGATGCGGCCGTCCCAGTCCGGCATGACGGAGGTGACGGGGTCGCAGACGCCGCTGGGGAAGAGGTTGGTCCAGGTGACACAGTCGTGCGGGACGAGGGAGGTGAGGTCCCAGTCGTTCTCGACGACGAACTCCCAGGCGCCGTCGGCCTTCTGGCGGTGGGCGATGCGCTGGATGTGCTGCCGGGAGTCGGCGAGGACGACCCGGTCCTGGTTGTCGAGGTAGAAGTAGGCGCCGCCGGAGGTGTCCTTGAAGATCTTCTCGAAGTCCAGGCGGGTGATGGCCTCGACCGTGGAGGAGCGCTGCGGCAGCTTGTACTCGGCGAGGGTGTCCAGGGTGCCCGGGTCGAGCAGCTTCAGCAGGAAGCCGTTGAAGGTGCCGCACACGGTGACGAGCCGGCCGCCGGAGTCGAAGGTGACGGTGGCGCACTCACCGCCGACGGGGGCGATCTTCTCGCTGTCCACCCGCGGGGCGCGGCCGAGCGGCCCGGGGTAGGGGTGGGTGCCGCTGCCCGCCCCGTCGGCGTGCATGCCGCTGCGCCCGTTGGGGGCGAGGTAGGGGTGCTGGGCGGTGCCCTTGCCGGGCACGGGCCGGGCGGTGCCGGGGGCGCCGTCGTAGTGGTCGACGAGCCGGTGTCCGATGGCGAGCGGTATCTCCTCGGCCTGGGCGACGGGGGCGGCGCCCGCGAGGAGGGTCGCGCTCAGCGCGGCGATCAGCACGAGCGCGCGTGCTCGTCTTCGTGGCGGGGGCGTGGTCACTGCGGCTCCTCGGGTTGCTGGCGTCTGTCGCGCCGGCGCCCGACGCTAGGCCCGAGTCCGTGAGATGTACATGCAACTGGCCTGTGTTTCACAGGCAGTTCACGACCGCGCAATGATCACGGCCTGAGGCTGGAGACCACGTCGGCGGTGGCCGCGACCCCGTTGTGGATGGTGGGCGCCATGCTGGTGCCGGCGAGGAAGAAGCCGAGCAGGGCGCAGACGAGCGCGTGGGTCAGTTTGAGCCCGCCGCTGCGCAGGAAGATCACGGCCAGCACCAGCAGCAGCAGCACGACAGAAATGGAAACGGCCATCGCGTTCACGTCCCTCCGTCGCCGCACCGGAATTGCGGCGTTCGGCGGACAGTGTGGCGGAATGCGCGGTCCGTCCGGGCGTACGGCGCGGCGGCCATACGGGTGAGATCCGTCCGGGCTCAGTCGCCGGGCGGCGTCGGCGCGGGGCTCTCGTCGGCGGGCAGGCAGTCCTTCCACTCCACCGTCCGGTCGCACCAGCGGCTCAGCAGGACGCGGTCGTGGCCGACGGCGAGGAGGCCGGCGCCGGTGTCGGCACGGTAGGCCTCGACGGCGGCGACCAGGGCGGCCGTCGTGGAGGCGTCGAGCATCGCGGTCATCTCGTCGCAGATCAGCCAGCGGGGGCGCAGGGCCAGGGCCCGTCCCAGGCAGGCGCGTTGGAGCTGGCCGTCGCTGACCTCGTGGGGGCGGCGGACGAGGAGGTCGGGGGTGAGGCCGACGGCCGGGGCGAGTTCGGCGAGCCGGGCCGGGGCCTCGGCGCGCCGTCCGGTGGCGCGCAGCGGCTCCACGACGAGGTCGGCGAGGGTGAGCCGGGGGTCGGCGGCGGTGCGGGGCTGCTGGAAGACGACGCCGACGGCGGTGCGGAGTTCGCGCGGGGCGCGGTGGCGCCAGGCGCGGATCTCGGTGCCGTCGAGGACGAGGCGGCCCGCGTGGGGGCGGTGGAGGAGCGCGGCGACCCGGGCGAGGGTGGACTTGCCGCAGCCGCTGGGGCCGAGGAGGCCGACGGACTCGCCGGGGGCGACGGTGAGCGAGGCGCCCCGGAAGACGGGGGTGCGGCGGTCGTAGCCGGCGGTGACGGCGTCGAGTTCAAGCACGGGGGCGCTCCGGGTGGTGGCAGGCCACGCCGGCGGTGAACGCGGGTCGGGTGGCGCAGAGTTCGGTGGCCGCGGGGCAGCGCGGGGCGAAGGCGCACCCCTCGGGCAGCGCGGAGAGTTCCGGGGGCATGCCGGGGATCGGGGTGAACGCCCGGTCGGGGAGGGCGTCGAGGAGTCCCCTGGCGTAGGGGTGGCGGGGGCCCGGGGGGCCGAAGAAGCGGTGCGCGGGGGCGATCTCGACGATCCGGCCCGCGTACATGACGGCGACGCGGTCGGCGATGCGTTCGGCGGCGGCCAGGTCGTGGGTGATGAGGAGCAGGCCGCGGCCGTCGTCGGCGTGGCGGCGCAGTTCGTCGACGGTGCGGTCGACGAGGTCGCGGTCGAGGCCGGTGGTGGGCTCGTCGGCGAGGAGCAGGCGGGCGTCGCCGATGAGGGCGAGGGCGGTGGCGGCGCGCTGGGCCAGGCCGCCGGAGAGTTCGTGCGGGTAGCGGTCGAGGTGTCCGGCGGGGAAGGCGGCCCGTGCGGCGGCGTCCTCGGCGGCCTTCCCGCGCTCCCGGCGGGAGGTGCCGGTGAGGGCGCGGACGGTCTCCTCCAGCTGGGACCGTACGGTGCGGACGGGGGTGAGGTGGGCGGCGGGGCTCTGCGGTACGAGGCCGACGCGGCGGCCCCGTACGGTGCGGGCGAGGGTCTTCTCGTCGGCGGCGAGCAGGTCGACGGCGCCGGTGGACCCCTCGGGGGCCGCGAGCAGCGCCGTGCCCGAGGTCTCCGCGTTGGCGGGCAGCAGTCCGAGGAGCGCGGAGGCGAGGACGGACTTGCCGCAGCCGCTCTCGCCGACGAGGGCGAGGCACTCCCCCGCCGCGAGGTCGAAGTCGGCGTCGGTGACCGCGGCGACGGTGCGGCCACCCCGGAGCCGGAACCGCACGGTGAGGTCGCGGACACTGAGAACGGCGTCCCCGGCCCGCTCGGCGGCGACGGCGTCGAGAGCGCGCAGGACCTTGCGCCCGGGAGCGGAGGGGGCGTTCACAGCATCAGCTCCGATCGGCGGCGCGGGTTGAGACGGTCGCGCCAGACGCCGGCGAGCCCGGCGATGGCGAGGGTCGGCACGATGAGCAGGACGCCGGGGAAGAGGGTGGGCCAGCCGTACCCGGCGAGGAGCGAGGAGCGCGCGTTCTGCACGAGGTTGCCGAGGCTGGCCTGGTGGCTGGGCAGGCCCAGGCCGAGGAAGGACAGCGCGGACTCGTGCCACATGGCGTGCGGGACCATCAGGACGGCGGCGAGTCCGGCCTGCGGCAGGACGGCGGGCAGCAGGTGCCGGACGGTGACGCGCCACCGGGAGGCGCCGCCGGAGACGGCGGCGTCGACGAACGGCCGGGTGCGCAGGGAGAGGACCTCGGAGCGCACGATCCGGGCGGTGGAGAGCCAGTGGGTGACGGCGACGGAGGCGATGACGGGCCAGACGCCGGGCCGGAAGAGGGCCACCACGAAGATGCCGAGGAGCAGGTGCGGCACGGAGGAGAAGGCGTCGACGAGCCGCATCAGGGTGCGGTCGATCCAGCCGCCGAGCGCCCCGGCCGCCGCTCCGACGGCGGTGCCGACGACGGTGGCGACGAGCGCGGCGACGAGTCCCACGAGGAGGGAGACCCGCAGGCCGTAGACGCAGCGCAGGAGGAGGTCGCGGCCGAGGTCGTCGGTGCCGAAGGGGTGCTCCCAGGAGGGCGGGAGGAGCTTCTGCGAGAGGTCGACGGCCTGTTCGTCGAGCTGGACGAGCGGCGGCACCACGAGGACGGCGAGGAGGACGACGCCGACGACGAGGGCGGAGCTCCAGAGCCGCAGGCGGTGGGTGCGCGGGTCAGCCATCGAAGCCCACCCTGGGGTCGGCGAGTCCGTACAGGAGGTCGGAGAGGAGGTTGCCGAGGAGTACGGCGGCGGTGGCGAGCACCGTGAGCGCGGCGAGGAGCGGGAAGTCGACGGAGGTGGCCGCGGTGACGGTGGCGGCGGCGATGCCGGGCCAGCTGAAGACGGTCTCCACGAGCAGGGCTCCGGTGATCAGCTCGGGGACGCGGGAGCCGACGAGGGTGAGCATGGGCAGCATTCCGGAGCGGAGGGCGTGGCCCGTGAGGACGGTGCGTTCGCGCAGGCCGCGGGCGCGGGCGCCGCGCACGGGGTCCTCGTCGAGGGCGTCGCCGACGCCCTGGCGGACGTAGAGGAAGAACCACGGCAGCTGCGAGACGCCGAGGACCAGCGCGGGCAGCACGAGGTGGCGGGCGACCTGGTCGAAGGTGACGGTGTCGCTCGCGGTGTCGGTGAGGCCGCCGGCGGGCAGGGCGCCCAGCTGGAGGGCGAAGAACCAGATGGCGAGGAGGCCGAGCCAGAAGGCGGGGGCGGCTTCCAGGGTGTACGCGACGGAGCTGACGGCCCGGTCGACGAGGCCGCCGCGGCGGCGTCCGGCGAGGACGCCGAGGAGGGTGCCGAGGGCGATGGCGACGAGGAAGGCGGTGACGGCGAGGAGGACGGACCAGCCGAGGCGTTCGCCGATGACCTCGGCGACGGGGCGGCGCATGACGGCGGAGTCGCCGAGGTCGCCGGTGAGGGCCGAGGTGAGCCACTCCCACCAGCGGGTGAGGAGGGGCCGGTCGACGCCGAGGTTGGCGCGGAGCTGGTCGAGGTTCTCCTGCGAGGCGGTGAGTCCGGCGGTGCCGGCGTAGGCCTTGACGGGGTCGAACGGGGAGGCTTCGGCGACGGCGAACACCGCGAAGGTGACGGCGAGGAGGACGGGGACGGCGGCCAGGGCGCGCCGTCCCGTCATCCGCGCCATGGCCCCCCAGGGGAGGCGGCGCTTCACTTCTGCGTCGCTGCGGCGGTCTTCGGCTTCCAGCTCTCGACGTTCCACCAGGGACCGGAGGCGAGACCGTGGTCGTGCGGCTCGGTCTGGGTGTCGAGGCCGTCCCAGGCGTCGTCGACGACGTAGAGGTGGTCGATGTGGGTGAGGAAGGTGTAGCCGGGGTTCTTCACCAGTTCGCGCTGGACGGTGTCGTACGCGGCACGGCGCTCGGTGAGGTCGTCGGTGCGGCGGCCGTCCTCCAGGGCGCGGTCGACGGCCTTGTTGTCGTACCAGGCCATGTTGTTGAAGCCGTCGCCGGCGAGGGCGGAGTTCAGGAGCAGGTACTGGTCGAAGTCGGGGTCGCCGGGCGAGCCGCCGCCCGCGAGGACCGCGTCGGTCTTCATCCGGGGCTCGATGACCTCCCAGGTGCCGGCCTGGGCGGTGATGTCGATGCCGGCCTTCTTGGCGTCGGAGACGTACGCGAGGGCGTGGTCCTGGCGGAGCTTGTCGCCGGAGAGGTACCAGATCGGGAAGGTGGCGCGGACGCCGTTCCTGACGCGGACGCCGTCGGGGCCGGGCTTCCAGCCGGCCTCGTCGAGGATCTTCCGCGCGCCGGCGAGGTCGTGGCGGCGCTCGGTGCCCTTCGCGAACCAGGGGCTGTCGGTGGGGACGGGCCCGTAGGCGGGCTTCCCGGCCCCTTCGAGGATCTTGTCGACCATGGCCTGCCGGTCGACGGCGAGGTCGAGGGCGCGCCGGACGGCGGTGTCGCCGGCGACCTTGTTGTGGGTGGGGAGGGTGACCGTACGGTAGTCGTAGGTCTTCGCCTGCCACGTCTTCTTCGCCTTGTCGCCCTTGAACCCGGCGGCGAGGTTGGGCGGCAGGACGGCGCCGTCGAGGTCTCCGGCGCGGAGCCGGGTGGCGCGGACGTCGTCGTCCTTGATGATCGCCATGGTGAACTTCTTCACCGCGGGCGCGCCGTTCCAGTAGGTCGGGTTGGCCTTGAAGCTGAGCTTCTCGCCCTTGGACCAGCCGGTGAGGACGTAGGGGCCGGTGCCGATCGGCTTGGTGGTGAAGGCACCGGTGTTGACGTCCTGCGCCGCCGCGACGTGCTGGGGGGCGATGGCGTGGACGGTGCGCTCGGCGAAGGGCGCGTAGGGGTACTTGAGCCGGAAGACGACGGTGTCGTCGCCGACCGCCTCGACGCTCTTGAGGGCGTCGAGTTCGGTGCGGGAGGCGTTGTTCGTCTTCGGGTCGAGGATCGTCCGGTAGGTGAAGACGACGTCCTTCGCCGTGAAGGGGGCACCGTCGCTGAAGGTGACGCCCTTGCGGAGGGTGTACGTGTAGGTGAGGCCGCCGTCGCCGATCCGCGGCAGCTTGCTCGCGAGCGCCGGCTGGAGCTTCATGTCGGCGTCGAAGGCGAGGAGCCCGTCGAAGATCTTGGAGTTGCCGTCCTTGCCGTATCCGAGGAGCGGGCTGAGGGTCTCCGGCTCGTAGGCGATGCCGACGACCGCGGAATCCTTGGGTCCGCCGGTGCCCCCGGCGGTGGAGCCGGGGTTCGAGCAGGCCGCCGCCGTGAGGGCCAGGGCCCCCGTGAGCGTCGCGGCGGCCGTGCCGCGGAGGAATCGGGCGGTCATCGTGTCCACACCCCTTTTGGAGATCAACTGTTTTTGCGAACAGCATGCAATTAAACAGTATGTAAAGGGGTGCGGGCGCGGCGGCCCCTTACACGGGCGGTGCCAGGCCGACGAGGGCGGCGATCGCGTCCTGATGCCGGCCCGCCGACCCCAGGGCGATCTGGTCGGACTTGGCCCGCTTCAGGGCCAGATGGGCGGGGTGCTCCCAGGTCATCCCGATCCCACCGTGCAGCTGGACGCACTCCTCGGCGGCCCGGACGGCCACCTTGGAGCAGTACGCCTGCGCGACGGCGACGGTCAGCGGGGCGTCCGCGCTCCCGGTGGCCAGCGCGTCGGCGGCGGCGCGGGCGGCCGCCCGGGCCCCGACGAGGTCCAGCCAGAGCTGGGCCATGCGGTGCTTGAGGGCCTGGAAGGAGCCGACCGGGCGGTTGAACTGGTGGCGCTCGCGGGTGTAGCGCACGGTCTCCTCCAGGCACCACTCGGCGAGACCGAGCTGCTCGGAGGCGAGGAGGCCGGCCCCGGAGAGGAGTCCGCGCCGGACCGCCGCGCGGGAGGCCTCGGGCCCCGCGAGCGGGGTGCCGCTCCCGGTCCCGGTGGTGACCGCCGCGAGCGGCCGGGTGAGGTCGAGCGGGGTCCGCGGCTCGACGGTCGCCTCCCCGGCGGGTACGGCGTACAGACCGTCGGCGCGGGGGACGAGGAACACGTCGGCGGCGGTGGCGTCGGCGACCCCGGACACGGAGGGGCCTGCCGCCGGGTCGGCGTCGGGTGCGGTCGACAGCGGTACGGCGAGGACCGCGACCGTACGGCCGCTCGCGAGGTCCGCGAGCAGCGCGGCCGCCGCGTCGCTCTCCCCCGCCAGGGCGAGCAGGGTCTCGGTGGCCACCACCGCGCTCGTCAGGTACGGCAGCGGGGTCACCGCGCGGCCGAGCTCCTCCAGGACGACGGCGGCCTCCCGGTGGCTCGCGCCCTGTCCGCCGAGCTTCTCGGGGACGAGGAGTCCGGCGGCGCCGATGTCGGCCGCGAGGGACTTCCACAGGCCGGGGACGTACGGGCTGTCCGTCTCGATCCGGCCGAGGAGGGTCTGGTGGCCCGCCCGGTCGGCGAGCAGGGCGCGGACGGCCGCGCGCAGGTCGTCCTCGGTCTCCGAGTAGAGGAGGTCGAGGGGGCTTTCCGCGAGACCGGCCGTCCCGGGCCGACCCGGGTGCTCGGTCTGTGCGGCCTGTCGGGTCTGCGCGGTCTGTTCCGTCTGTTCCGACTGTTCCGACTGTTCCGACTGTTCCGTCTGTTCCGTCTGCTCCGTCATCGGGCGAGGTCCTTCCAGGCGACGTCCTTGTCGTTGCGGGGCTCGGGCGGCAGGCCCAGGACCCGCTCGGCGACAATGTTGAGCAGCACCTCGCTGGTCCCGCCCTCGATCGAGTTGCCCTTGGACCGCAGATAGCGGTAGCCGGCGTCGCGGCCGGTGAAGTCGACCAGCTCGGGGCGGCGCATCTCCCACTCCCCGTACAACAGGCCCTCGTCACCCAGGAGTTCGACCTCCAGGCCGCTGATGTCCTGGTTGAGGCGGGCGAAGGCGAGCTTCATCGCGCTGCCCTCGGGGCCGGGCCGGCCCGCGACGAGTTGCTGACGGAGCCGTTCCCCGGAGAGCCTGGCCACCTCGGCGTCGACCCAGAGGTCGAGGAGGCGCCGGTGGAGGTCGTGGGTGCGCAGCTCGGGCCGCTCGCGCCAGGTCGTGGCGGCCTTCCCGATCATGCCGCCCTCGCGGGGGATGCGGGCGCCGCCGATGGAGACCCGCTCGTTCATGAGGGTGGTCTGGGCGACCCGCCAGCCGTCGCCGACCTCGCCGAGGCGGTGGGCGTCGGGGATGCGGACCCCGGTGAGGAAGACCTCGTTGAACTCGGCCTCGCCGGTGATCTGGCGCAGCGGCCGGACCTCCACACCGGGGGCGGTCATGTCGCAGACGAAGTAGGTGATGCCCCGGTGCTTGGGCGCGTCGGGGTCGGTGCGGGCGATGAGGATGGCCCAGCGGGCGGTGTGGGCGCTGGAGGTCCACACCTTCTGTCCGTCGACCACCCAGTCCTCGCCGTCGCGGACGGCGCGGGTGGCGAGCGCGGCGAGGTCGGAGCCCGCGCCGGGTTCGCTGAAGAGCTGGCACCACACCTCCTCGCCGACCCAGAGGGGCCGTAGAAAGCGCCGCCTGACCTCCTCGGAGCCGTGGGCGAGGACGGTGGGGGCGGCCATGCCGAGGCCGATGCCGATCTTGCGCGGGTCGTTGTCGGGTGCGCCGGCGGCGGCGAGTTCGGCGTCGACGACGGTCTGGAGCGCGCGGGGCGCGTCGAGCCCGCCGAGGCCGACCGGGTAGTGCACCCAGGCGAGTCCGGCGTCGAAGCGGGCGCGCAGGAAGTCGGTGCGGTCGGTGGTGGCCGGCGGATGCTCGGCCAGCAACGCCCGTGTGAGGGCGCGGAGTTCGTCGGCGTCGGTCATGCGTGGACCCCTTCCGGGAGGACGACGAGACGTCCGGTGGTGGTGCCGTCGGCGACCCGCTGGACGGCGTCCGCCGCGCCGGCGAAGGGGACGCGCTCTCCGATGAGCGGTGTGATGAGGCCCTTGGCGGCGTAGGCCGTGAGCGTCTCGTGGCAGCGTCCGATCGAGGCCGGGTCCTTGGCCGCGTACAGGCCCCAGTGGAGGCCGAGGATCGAGTAGTTCTTCACCAGGGCGTGATTGAGGGCGGGCGCGGGGACGGTGCCGCTCGCGAAGCCGACGATCACGATCCGGCCCTCGAAGGCGACGCACTTGGCGGACTGCTGGTAGGCCTCGCCGCCGACCGGGTCGTAGATCACGTCGGCGCCCCGGCCGCCGGTCGCGGCCTTGACGGCGGCGACGACGTCCTCCGCTCGCCGGTCGACGACGACGTCGCAGCCGAGCGCACGGGCGACGGCGGCCTTCTCCGGTCCGCCGACGACCCCGATGACGGTGGCGCCGGCGGCCTTGCCGAGCTGGACGGCGGCGCTGCCGACGCCGCCGGCGGCCGCGTGGACCAGGAGGGTCTCGCCCTCCTGTAGGGCGGCGCGGCGGTGCAGGCCGAACCAGCCGGTCTGGTAGCCGATGTGGAGGGCGGCGGCCTCGGCGTCGTCGAGCGACTCGGGGGCCGGGAGCACTCCGGCCGCGTCGGCGAGCACGTACTCGGCGAAGCCGCCGTGCGGGAGGGCCGCGGTGGTGATGACCCTGCGGCCGTCCTCGGTCTCGGCGCAGACCTCCACGCCGGGGGTGAAGGGCAGCGGGGGGCGCACCTGGTAGTGGCCGCGGCACAGGAGCGCGTCGGGGAAGTTGACGTTCGCGGCGCGGACCCTGAGGAGGACCTGGCCGTCGCCCGGTGTGGGTGGCGCCACCTCCTCGCGGCGCATCACCGCGGCCGGTTCCCCGTTCTCGTACACACGCCATGCCTGCATCCGGAAGCCTCCTCCGTACCGAGCGGTCGGTGGCATACTAAGCGGTCGCTTGCCCTGGGGGAACCGGCCGGCCGGACTTCTTCGGACGGTGGACCGCGCCGCGCCGGCCCGGTCCGCGCGTCAGCCGGACTTCTTCGGGCGGGCCCGGACGTGCATCCGCTCCCCCTGCGGGCCGAAGAGGCTCAGGAACTCCACCGGCCCGTCGGCCGTCGGCCCGAACCAGTGCGGGACGCGCGTGTCGAACTCGGCCGCCTCACCGGCCCCGAGGACGACGTCGTGCTCCCCGAGGACGAGCCGGAGCCGCCCCGAGAGCACGTACAGCCACTCGTAGCCCTCGTGGACGCGCGGCTCCGGGTCCTCCTGCGGCTTCTCCTGGATCACCTTGTACGCCTGGAGGCCGCCGGGCTGCCGGGTCAGCGGGAACATCGTGCGGCCGTGGCGCACGATCGGCTTGGCGCGGACCCGGGGGTCGTCCGTCGCGGGGGCGCCGACCAGCTCGTCGAGCGGGACCTGGTGGGCGCGGGCCAGCGGCAGGAGCAGTTCGAGGCTGGGTCTGCGCTGCCCGGACTCCAACCGGGAGAGGGTGCTCACGGAGATGCCGGTGGCGGCGGACAGTTCGGCCAGCGTCACCCCGCGGTCGCGGCGGACCCGGCGGAGCCGGGGGCCGACCTCGTTCAGGACGGCGTCGATGCGATCGTCTTCGGTCATGGGTCCAGTGTTGCAGAAACAGCAAGATTGCTTGCCGGATTCACTGGATCCGGGCGACGCTCGGCCCATGAACGCACCTCTGAAGGCAGAACGGGACAGCACCTCCGCGTACGAGGCGGTGGTGGTCGGCGGCGGCGCGGCCGGGCTCAGCGCCGCCCTGGTCCTGGGCCGGTCGCTGCGCCGGACCCTCGTCGTCGACGCCGGCCGGCCGCGCAACGCACCCGCCGCCCACATGCAGGGCGTCCTGTCCCGGGACGGCATGAGCCCGGCCGACTTCCTGGCGGCGGGACGGGGCGAGATCGCCCGGTACGGGGTCGAGCACCGGACGGGCGAGGTGACGGGCGCGGCACCGGACGGGAACGGCGGCTTCGTCGTCACCCTGGCCGACGGCGCCACGGTCGGCGCGCGGCGGCTCGTCGTCACCACCGGACTCGTCGACGAGCTGCCCGCGATCGACGGCCTCGCCGAGCGGTGGGGGCGGGACGTGCTGCACTGCCCGTACTGCCACGGCTGGGAGGTCCGTGACCGGGCCTTCGGCGTCATCGCCCACCCGGCGATGCCCGCGCACCAGGCGCTGATGGTCGCGCACTGGTCGAAGGACGTGACCCTGTTCCTGCACACCGCCGGTGAGCCGTCGGAGCACGACGCGGCCCTCCTCGACGCGGCGGGCGTCCGCGTCGAGCGGGGCGAGGTGGCCGGTCTCGCGGTGGCGGACGACCGGCTGACCGGGGTGCGGCTCGCCGACGGCCGGACCGTGGCCCGTTCGGTGGTCTTCGCCGCGGCCTCCCGCCTCGCGGCCCGGGACGGGGTGCTGCGGCAGCTCGGCGCGGAGCTGCGGACCACCCCGTTCGGCGCGTTCGTGGCGGTGGACGAGACGGGCCGGACGAGCGTGCCCGGCGTGTGGGCGGCCGGGAACGTGACGGGACCGCAGGAACAGGTGGCCAACGCGGTGAGCCGGGGCTACCGGGCCGGGGTCGCGCTCAACAGCGAGCTGCTCCTCGGCGACCTGGAGGCGAAGGCGGCCGGTCGGCCGGTCGGATGAACCCCCGCCGGCCGGTCGGCCGGTCGGATGAACCCCGTCGGCTGCGGCTGCGCCGCCCGAACCGAGGGGCGAGGATCGGTCATGGTGGCCGGAAGCCCGAGGGACCGGCGGCGCGGCCCCGAGGGCGCGCGCGGCTCCCCCGTCCCCGGCCGACCGCCTCCCGGCCGCCCGGGCCCGGCCGGCGAGGGGCACCGCGCGGCCACGGCCACGGACGACGGAAGGACCGCACCTCCCATGCTCGGTACGCAGTTCACCACGGGTTCCCCCTGCTGGATCGATCTCGGCAGTCCCGACACCGGGGCGGCGGCCGCCTTCTACGGCGCCGTCTTCGGCTGGGAGTTCCGCTCCGCCGGGCCCGACACGGGGGGCTACGGCTTCTTCGAGCAGGACGGCCGCACGGTCGCCGCCGTCGGCCCGCTCACCGAGGAGGGCGCGGACAGCGCCTGGACCGTGTACTTCCAGACCCCGGACGCCGAGGCCACGCAGCACGCCGCCGAGGCGGCGGGCGGCACCGTGCGCGTCGCGGCGCTCGACGTCATGGACGCGGGCCGCATGGCCGCCCTCACCGACCCGGGCGGCGCGCGGTTCGCCGTCTGGCAGCCCGGCGCCACCAAGGGTCTGGAACGGACCTCCTCGACCAACACCCTGGTCTGGGCGGAGCTGCACGTCGCCGACCCGGAGGCCGCCCTCGGCTTCTACCGGACCCTGTTCGGCTGGCGGTGGGCCGCGATGGAGGCGCCCGGGATGAGGTACCGGGTCCTCTCCACCGCCGAGGGGGACCAGGAGGACGCCTCCTTCGGCGGCGTCGCCGAGTTCCTGGACGCCGGCGACGTCCCGCGCTGGATCCCGTACTTCGACGTCGAGGACGCCGACGCCGTCGCCGCCTCGGCCCAGGGCGACGGCGGTTCGGTCCTGATGCCCGCGGCCGACGTCCCGGACGTGGGCCGGATCGCCTGGCTGGCCGACCCCTTCGGCGCGCCCTTCGCGGTGCTGAAGCCCGCGCCGATGGGCTGACCGCGCGGCCGGGGGCCCGGCCCCCGGTCCGTCAGCGGGCGAAGAGCTCGAAGGTCACCGCCGGGCGGCCGCCGAAGCGGGCGGACGCGCGGTCCGTCGCCGCCGTGAGGAAGGACCGGACGTACTGCTCCGGGTCCTCGTCCGTCAGCGCCTCGATGTACGCGCGGTGACAGAGCAGCGAGCGGATCGCGCGGTCCAGGCCCGGGGCCGCGTCGACCGCGTGCGTCGGGGTGCTGGAGGCCGCGACCGCGACCCAGCGGACCCCGTTCCAGGGCTCCAGGCCCTGGTCGGCGAGTTCGGGGAAGATCCAGCGGTTCCCGGCGTCGGCGGCCGCGTCGAGCGTGGCCCGTCCGACGGCCAGGTGGTCGGGGGTGTTCCAGGGGGCGCCGGGGGCGCCGCCCCAGGTGTCGCGGTGGTTGAGCGTGACGACGAGTTCCGGGCGGTGGCGGCGGATCGCGGCCGCGATGTCCCGGCGCAGCCCCAGCCCGTACTCGATGATCCCGTCCCGGTGGTCGAGGAACTCGACCGTGTCCACCCCCACGACGGCGGCGCTGTCCCGCTGCTCCCGCTCGCGCAGCGGACCGCAGACGTCCGGGGCGAGGGTGTCGATCCCGGCCTCCCCACGGGTGGCGAGGACGTAGACCACCTCCTTGCCCGCGTCCGTCCACCCGGCGACGGCGGCCGCGCAGCCGTACTCCAGGTCGTCGGGGTGGGCGACGACGGCGAGGGCGCGCCGCCAGTCGCCGGGCATCTCCGCGAGGTCCGTGACATCGGTTTCGATCATGACCGCAGGATACGGGCCGCCTCCTCGGCCGTCGGGCGGAACGCACCGGAGAGGATCACCGAACGCGAGACGTTCCGGGGCCGGTCGGGGTTGAGGCCGCGCCGGTCCGCGAGGGCGACCGCGAGCCGCTGCGCGCGGACGAGCGCGGCCACCGGATCGATCGCGTCGGCGGCGAACAGCGCCCCCGTGGACTCCACTTCGTCCTTGAGCCCCGAGGGCGCGGGGCCCAGGCACCAGACGAGGCTGGACCGGTCGCTGATGCTGATCGGACCGTGGCGGTACTCCATCGCCGCGTACGACTCCGTCCAGGCGCGGGCCACTTCCCGGAGCTTGAGGGCCGCCTCGTCAGCGAGTCCGACGGTCCAGCCGGTGCCGAGGAAGGTGAACTGGCCGCGCCGCTCCCAGGCGGCCGGCAGCCGCTCGTACAGGACGAGTTCGGCGTCGGCGATCGCCGGGCCGAGGTCCACCCCGAGCCCGGCGCGCAGGAGTTGGAGGGCGGTGGTCGCGAACCGGGTCTGGACGACGGAGCGTTCGTCGGCGAAGCCGAGGTCGACGACGCGGTCCGCGAGCCGTCCGGCGGGACTGCCGGACACGCCGGTGAGGACGAGGGTCGGGATGTTCCCCGCCGCGCGGGCGAGCAGGTCCACGACCTCCGTGGTGGTGCCGGACCGGGTGAGGGCCACGATCCGGTCGTATCCGCGTCCGAGCGGTGTGGAGTCGGAGGCGGGGAAGGCGTCGGTCTCGCCCGCGCCGAGGGACTCGCGCAGCGCCGCGTAGGCGCGGGCGATGAAGTACGAGGTGCCGCAGCCGACCACCGCCACGCGCTCACCGCGGGCCGGCAGCCGGTCGCCGTCGCGGTCGGCGATCTCGGCGGCGCGGCGCCAGCAGTCGGGCTGGCCGGCGATCTCCGCGCTGACGTGGGTGCTCATGTCCGGGTCCTCTCCTCGGAGGGTCCCCTCGCGGGGCCCGGTCCGAGTTCTACCGGTGTCCGTCAGGAGCACTCCATGAGCAATGGGGGCTCATCGCTTGGACTTTCGCGCGCCGTCCGTCCCGTGAGTGCCCCGGGTGCCGGGTCCGCCCGCCGTCGCCGGCCCGCCCTCCGTTCCGCGTCCGCCGCCGCAGGAGGCGCGGACGACCAGCCGGGGGCGGAGCTGCACCTGGTGCAGCGGGGCGGCCTCGCCCTCGGCGAGGCGCCGGAGCAGGATCTGCGCGGCGAGCCGGCCGAGCTGGTACTTGTGCGGTGAGACGGCGGTCAGCGGGATCTCCGCGACGTCGGCGAACTCGTTGTCGTAGCTGATCAGGGCGAGGTCGCCCGGGACCCGCACTCCGGCGCGGCGCGCGGCCCCGAGCATCAGCGCGGCCTCCCGGTCGCCGAAGCAGAGCGCGGCCGTGACCCCGGCGGCCCGCAGCGCGGCGAGGGCGCGGTCGGCGCGGTCCGGGTCCCACCGGGCCATCACGTCCCGCTCGTACGCAGGTGCCCCGGGCAGAGCGAGGTCGGTGACGGCCCGGGCGAAGCCGGACTCGATGGGCGCGGTGGTGGGCGCGTCGGTACGGGCGACGAGGCCGAGGCGCTCGTGGCCGAGGGCCCGCAGATGCCGCACGGCGTCGTAGGCGCCGCCCTCGTGGTCGGTGCAGACGTGCTCGGTGGGGTCGCCGGGGCCGTACGCGGCCAGTCGGCGTTCGACGAGGACGGCGGGCACGGGCAGGGCGAGCAGTTCCTCGGCGCGGCGTCCGGGGTCGGCGGCGGTGTGCAGGCCGGGGACGAGGAGGAGTCCGTGGACGCCGGCCGAGAGCAGGCGTGCGAGGGCGGCGTCCTCCTCGTCGGGGTCGTAGTGGGAGCAGGCGAGGACGAGCCGGGCGCCGGCCTCCGCGAGCTCCTTCTCGATGCCCTGGAGGACCCTCGGGTAGTAGAAGGTGGTGTCGGGGACGAGGACGCCGACGATCCGCTGTCCGCCGGTGCGTTCGGGGCGGTGGGCGGCGAACGTGCCCGCGCCCTGGCGGCGTTCGACGAGGCCGAGGCCGACGAGGTCCTCGTAGGCGCGGCGGACGGTCGTCACCGACACGCCCGTCTCGGTGGCGAGGGCGCGTTCGGTGGGGAGTTTCGAGCCGGGCGGCCAGGTGCCGTCGAGGATGCCGCGGCGCAGTTCGGCCGTGAGGGCCCGGAACTTCAGCTCCCGGCCGGACGCCGGTGTCTCGCGTCCCGTCATCCGGACCCCCTCGTGCTCGCGGCGCGCCCCCGCTCGTCGGGGGCGCGCCGCATCCTATGCGGGAGCCGTCAGATCTCGTCCCGGGCGAGGGCGAGCAGCCGGTCCAGGACGCGGGGTCCGCCGGCCCGTACGCCGTCGTGCTCGAACTCGTCGGTCACCCAGGTGCGCAGGCCGCGGACGGCGCGCGCGGTGTCGAGGGAGTGCGCGGTGTCGACGTACATGTCGTCGTGGTAGACGGCGGCGGCGACCGGGACGCGGTTGGCGGCGAGGCGGTCGGCGTCGTAGAGCGGGGCCCAGTCGGTGCGCGCGGCGAGGAGTTCGGCGGTCTCGCGGAGCGGGCGCAGGGCGGGGTCGGTGGTGAAGTGCCAGGGGTGGATGGTCTCGCCGGTGAAGAGGAGCGGGCGGCCCTCGGCGAGGGCGGTGCGGGCGTCGAACGCGGGGTGCTCGGCGCGGACGCGTTCGGCCGCCCAGTCGGTGGCGCCCTGTCCCTGGGCGTAGATGGCCTCGTGGAGGAGGGCGTACAGCGGGTGTCCCGCGAACGACAGGTGGGCCTGGACCTGCTCAAGAAAGGCGTCGGCGAGCGCGGGTCCGCCCGGGGTGGGGACGAACGCGCCCTCCAGGAGCAGGTGGAGCTGGTGGGTGCCGTCGCCGGAGCCGAGGAGGATGCCGAGGGACTGGAAGGCCTCGGGGGTGAGCAGGCCGCCGCCGGGGAGGGTGACCTCGTGGTCGAGGAGGTGGGCGGCGACGGCGCGGGCCCGTTCGGCGTCCTGCGGGTAGCGGGCGAAGTGGGCCTCGTTCTTGCGCAGGACACGGGGGAGGGCGGCGCGGTAGACCTCGTCGGCGGTGGCGTCGAGGGAGGGCAGGCCGCCGGTGATCAGGACCCGTTCGAGGCCCTGGGGCGCGGTGGAGAGGTAGTGGGTGGCGCAGAAGCCGCCGAAGCTCTGGCCGAGGACGGTCCAGGGGGCGCCGCCGGTGAGCCGCCGCCGGATGGTCTCGCAGTCCTTGACGATGGAGTCGGCGCGGAAGTGGGCGAGGTAGTCGGCCTGCTCGGCGGGGGTGCCGCGGAGGGGCAGGGTCTGGCGGTTGGCGGGGGTGGAGCGGCCGGTGCCGCGCTGGTCGAGGAGGAGGACGCGGAACTCCTTGACGGCGCGGCCGAGCCAGGCCTGCGGGCCGATGAAGCGGCGGGCGCCGAAGCCGGGGCCGCCCTCCAGGTAGACCAGCCAGGGCAGCCGTTCCCGGTCCGCTCCGGCGTGGCCGCTCGCGACGACCTCTCGGCCGAAGACCTCGATCCGCTCGCCGTCGGGCCGGGCGTGGTCGAGGGGGACGGGGAAGCGGTGGTCGGTGAGGACGAGTCCCGGCTGCCGGTAGGTGGTCACGCTGTTCCTGCTCCTGTTCGGTACGCCCCCGCGAGGACAGTGGATCACACGGCGGGGGCGTACCGGGGGCGGGGCGCCCGGCGGGGTCCGGAGTGTCAGGGGCCCCGGGTGCCGGGCGGTCGGGCCGGGGTGTCAGGAGGTCGGGAAGTCGTCCGCGGTCCTGACGCGGTCCCGGATCCAGACACCGGCGGGCTTCAGGGAGGCGGTTCCGGTCCAGGTTCCGCCGGCGGCGCAGGTGCCGGACTTGAACACCGCGCCGCTGCGCTCGTCGTCGGAGAAGTTCCAGTTGACCCAGCTGATCTTCTTCGCGGCCATGAGGTCGAGGAAGCGCTGGCTCATGGCGAAGTCGTTCGCGCCCTCGCCGGCGTAGTTCTGCGTGCCGAACTCGGTGACGAAGACGGGCAGTTTGTCGGCGGCGCGGGAGAGGGCGGCGAGGTACTCGTCGCGGTGCGAGTACGCGTAGAAGTGGAAGGTGTACATGATGTTGGTGGCGTTCACCGGGTTGGACACGACCTCGGACTCGTTCGCGCCCTCGGAGACGCCGAACGAGGACCACGCGCGCGTGCCGACGAGGACCGGGGTCTTGGCGTCCTTGGCGCGGATGACCGGGATGAGCTGCTCGGCGTAGCTCTTGATGCGGGACCAGGCGACGCCGCTGGGCTCGTTGGCGATCTCGTAGAGCAGGTTGGTCTTGGCGCCGTGGCGCTGGGCGATCTCGGTGAAGAAGGTCTTGGCGCGGGCGAGGTTGTGGTGCGGGTCGCCCGGGTCGAGCATGTGCCAGTCGACGATCACGTACAGCCCGCGCGCGGTGGCCTGCTCGATGAGGGAGTGGGCGAGGTCGGTGTACTTGCGCGGGTCGGTCTCGTACCCGCCCTCCTGGACGTAGGTGGAGACGCGCAGGACGTCGGCGTTCCAGTCCTTGGCGAGGGCGTCGAGCGAGCCGCCGGTCAGGCACTGGCCGTACCACTGGGTGCCGTGGCTGGACATGCCGCGCAGCTGGATCGGCTTGTTGTACTGGTTGCAGAGTCTGGTCCCGCAGACCTTGAGCCGGCCGTTGATCGCGGCGGGGGTGCTGCCGGTGGTCGGCGGGGTGGTGGCGTTGTCGACGGCGAGGTGGTCGACGTTGGGGCCGCCGTCGGCGGTGGTGGCGGTGGCACGGACGGTGTTGGCGCCGGCCTTCAGGGTGGTGGTGACGGTGGTGGTCGCCCAGGTGGTCCAGGCGCCGGTGCCGGCGAAGGACTTGCCGGCGGCGACGACGGCGCCGTTGACGGCGATGTCCATGGGGCGGTTGGTGGTGGTGCCGTTGGCGTAGCGCAGGGTGAGCGTCGCGGGGCCCGCCTGTGCGGCGTCGACGTTCCACTGGACGTGACTTCCGGTGGCGTTGTCGTAGTTGACGAACCCGTTCCCGGTGAACCCGGTGTGGTTGGACTCGACGAGGCCCTTCGAGACGGTGGCCGTCTCCGCCTCGTGGGTGACGGGGGCGGCGCTCGCCGGGGGCGGCGCCGTGGCGAGGCCGAGGAGCAGGGCTCCGAGGGCGGTGCCGGCGACACCGAGGCGCCGGAGGCCGGGGCGGATGCGGGGTCGTGCGGATCGTGCCGAAGTCATGGGGGTCTCCACGGAACGACGAACGGGGGATGGGGTGTTGGGGTCCGATTGGACTGGAAGGAAACTTTCCTAACGGATGAATAGCAGGGCCGTGAACCCCCTCGCAAGGGTCATGACAAGAGACGCTGTTCAGCGGGCTGACAGCGCGGCCCGCCGACGTCAGCGCGGGACGAGCCCCTTCTCCACGAGATAGTTCCGCGCCACGTCCTCCGGGAGCCGCCGCCAGCTGTCCACCTGTTCGTTCAGATGCGCCAGATCGGCCGTGGTCAGGACCGTGTTGAGCCGCGCGAGCGCGCGGGTGACGCCCTCGCTCCCGGCGCGGGCGCGGTTGACGACGGGGACGATGAAGTCCGCGTTCTGGAGGTGTCTGTCGTCGGCGAGCAGGACGAGCCCGAACTCGTCGAGCGTGGCATCGGTCGTCGTGGTCAGCACCAGCTGGTCCTGGCCGTTCTGGACGGCCTGCTTGGCCGGGGTGGTGCCGACGCCCTTGGGGTCGACGGCGGTCACGTCGATGCCGTAGACCTTCCTCAGACCGGGGGCGCAGTACGGCCGCCGGACGCATTCGTCCCCGGCCGCGAGCCGTACGGGAAGACCGGTGGCGCCGAGGTCGCTGAGCGTCTTCAGACGGTGCTCGGCGGCGAAGTCGGCGGTCACGGCGAAGGCGTTCTGGTCGACGGCACGGCCCGCGTCCAGGACGGTGAGTCCGCGCGGTCCCGCGAGCGCCCGGAGCGCCGTCATGGTCGCGGCCAGGTCGGGCGAGCCGACGGTCGGCGCGTCCGCGCCGTTGACCTTGGCGTTCAGCCAGTCGGCGAAGGTCGCCGCGTACTCCGGCACGACATCGATCTGGCCGCGCTCCAGGGCCGGTTCGTACAGCTCGCGGTTGGTGACGGAGAGGATCTTCGTACGGTATCCGGCCTCCTGGAGCAGCAGGGCGTACATCTGCGCCAGCAGGTCGCTCTCGGTGAATCCGGCCGAGCCGACGGTCAGGTCGCGGCTGTCGCCCGGCGGGGCCGTGACCGCGTCGCGGTCCTCCAGGGACGGGCCCGCCGCGCAGCCGCCGAGACCGGCGCAGACCGCGAGCAGCGGACCGAGGGCGGCGAGGAGCGCGCGCCGCCGCCCGTTCACCCGCCGCTCCCCCGCCCCGCGGCGGGCGCGAGACGCTGGACGCCCTCGAAGACGCCCTCCACCAGGAGCGCGAGGACCGCGACGAGACAGGCCCCGGCGACGACCTGCGGGGTGGAGGCGAGATTGAACCCGGCGGTGATGATCCGGCCGAGCCCGCCGCCCCCGGCGAGCGCGGCCACGGTGGCGGTGGCGACGAGCTGGACGGCGGCGATCCGTACGCCGGTGAGGATCAGCGGCAGCGCGAGCGGCAGTTCGACCCGGACCAGGGTCTGGCCGCCGGTCATGCCCATGCCCCGGGCGGCCCGTACGACATCGGCGTCGACCCCCCGTATCCCCACGTACGCGTTGGTCAGCAGCGGGGGCACGGCGAAGAGCACCAGGGCGATGATCGTCGGCCAGTCGCCGTACGAACCGATCGGGCTGAGCAGGAGCAGCACGAGGACCGCGAAGGTGGGGACGGCCCGGCCGGCGTTGGAGAGGTTCACGGCGAGCGCGCCGCCCCTGCCGAGATGGCCGAGGACGAGCGCGACCGGCAGCGCGACCGCGCAGCTGATGACGAGGGAGACGACGGTGAGGTACAGGTGCTCGCCGAGCCGGTGCCAGACGCCGTTCTCGCCGGACCAGTGCGCGGAGGTGGTGAGCCAGGACCAGGCGTCGGCGAGGACCGTCACGCGGCCCGCCCGCGGGTCCACGGGGTGAGCAGGCGTTGCGCGCCGAGGAGGAGCAGGTCGGCGGCGACGGCGATGAGGACGCAGAGCACGGAGGCGGTGAGGACCTGCGCCTTGAAGTACGTGTTCATCCCGGAGTAGATGAGGTTGCCGAGGCCGCCGTGGCCCACGATCGCGCCGATCGTCACGAGGGAGACGGCGGACACGGCGGCGATCCGCAGCCCGGCCATCGCCGCGGGCAGCGCGAGCGGCAGTTCCACGGCGAGGAGGAGCCGGACCGGCCCGTACCCCATGCCGCGCGCCGCCTGCCGGGTCTCCTCGGGCACGGCGCGGAGCCCCGCGAGGATGTTCCGGACGAGGAGCGTGAGGGAGTACAGGACGAGGCCCGCCACGACCAGCGCGGCGGAGAGTCCGTAGACGGGCAGGAGCAGCGAGAACATCGCGAGCGCCGGGATCGTGTACAGGAGGGTCGTGACCCCGAGGACGGGGCCCGCCGCCCAGCCCCAGCGGCGGGCGGCGACCGCGAGGGGCAGCGCGAGCACCAGGCCGAGGGCGACCGAGACGCCGGCCAGCTGGACGTGCTGCACCACGGCGTCGGTGAGGATCTGGCTCCGGGTGGAGAGATAGGCGCCGCAGATCCACTCGTTGCGGGCGAGGCAGTCGTCGGGCGGCGCGATCACCCTCCCATTCGAGGCGGTACGGGCCCGCCGCGCACCCGGGCCGGTCCGTTCGGGTCGGTCGGCCCCGGTCCGTACGGGCCGACGCCGTCCGCCGGCGGCGACCGGGGTCCGGGTCCGTCAGCCCTCTGCCTGGAGGACCGAGAGGACGTTGCCCGCCGGGTCCGTGAACCACGCGACGGCCGGTCCGCCCTCGACCCGCACGACGCCCTTCTCGTCGGCCTCGAAGCCCTCGTAGCGCTCCAGGGTGACTCCGCGCCCCGTCAGCTCGTCGACGGCCCGGTCGATGTCGTCGACCTCGAAGTTGAGGATCGTGAAGCTCGCGGGAGTGTGGTCGTCCTTGGGATAGACGAAGACCCGGGTCCCGCCGGCCAGGGTGAGGAACAGCATCCGCATGTCGTCCTGGCCCTCGTCCTGCACCTTCAGTCCGAGGGTCTCGCCGTAGAAGCGGCGGGCGGCGTCGAGGTCGTCGACCGAGAACCCGCTGAATGCCGAGGTTGAGCCGAACATGACGTGCTCCCTTCCGGGGCCCCGAGGGGGCGCCCCTTCCAGGATCCGCCGACTGCCCGGACTCCGCCGCTCGCCGCTCCCGCCGCCGCTCAGGGCGGGGCCGCTCAGGGCGCGATCGGCAGCTGCCGCTTGTGCTCGGTGAGCTCGTAGCGGCGCACGATCGAGGCGAAGGCGGCCTCCGCGACCGGCTTGCCCTCCAGGAAGTCGTCGATGTCGTCGTAGGTGACACCGAGCGCGTCCTCGTCGGGCTTGCCCGGGTCGAGGGTCTCCAGGTCGGCCGTGGGGGTCTTCCACACCAGCTCGGCCGGGGCGCCGAGCTCGGCTCCGACGGCGCGGACGCGCCGCTTGGTCAGGCCGGTGAGCGGGACGACGTCGGCGGCGCCGTCGCCGAACTTGGTGAAGAAGCCGGAGACGGCCTCGGCGGCGTGGTCGGTGCCGACGACGAGCCCGTCGTGGGCCCCGGCGACGGCGTACTGGGCGATCATGCGCTGGCGGGCCTTGATGTTGCCCTGCACGAAGTCCTGGTGGTGGGCGTCGCGGAACGTCAGTCCGCCGGCGAGGGCCGCCTCCAGGGCCGCGTCGCTGGCCGCCTTGACGTCCACGGTGAGGACCTGGTCGGCGCGGATGAAGTCGAGCGCGGTCTGCGCGTCCTTCTCGTCGGCCTGGACGCCGTACGGCAGGCGCATCGCGTAGAAGGTGGCCTCGTGACCGGCGGCGCGGGCCCGCTCCACGGCGAGCTGGCAGAGCCGTCCTGCGGTCGTGGAGTCGACGCCACCGCTGATGCCGAGGACGAGGGAGCGCAGACCGGTGGAGGTGAGGCGCTCGGTGAGGAAGGCCACGCGGCGCTCGATCTCGGCCCGCGGGTCGAAGGTCTCGGCCACCTGGAGGTCCCGGGCGATCTGCTGCTGGCGGGCGGTGGACGCCGGGTCGGTCACGGGGGTCTCCTCGTCAGGGGTCGGTCGGCGGCGGACCGGGGGTGTCCGGGATTTCCCGGTGGGTGCCGGGACCGCGCGCCGACGGGCTACGGGAGTCGACTCTACGCATCGCCGCACGGGGGCGTCGCCCTGCCCCGTACGCCCCGGCCCTCCGGTGCGCTCCGGCTCGCGCGCCCCGGCCCTCCCGTGGCCCCGCCTCCTCCGTAGGTCCTGGCCCCGGGAGGTTCCGGGCGGCACTCAGCCGGGGGGCGGCTCGGCGGCGTGGGGGTCCCCGGCGTACGGGTCCGCGGCGGTCGGCTCCGCGGTGCAGAGGACCTCGACCCGCTGGACGAGGTTGTTGGCGAAGCCGCCGCGGTTCCACGGGGCGACCAGCGGCTGGACGTGGCCCGCCGCGTCGGTGGCCCGCACGGTCAGGTGGCGCAGGCCCGGCGTCGCCGTCCAGGTGGCGCGCCAGGCGGTCCACGCCCAGGGGTGCGCGGGGTCCGGGAGCAGCTCGGCCCCGGTCCAGACCGCGCCGCCGTCCTCGCTCACCTCGACCCGGGTGACCGGCCCGTGGCCCGACCAGGCGCGCCCGACGAGCGTCACCGGCCCGGGGCGCACGACCCGCGTCCGGGACATGAAGTCGGGGAATCCGGGCGGCACCATCAGCGCCCGGGGCGCGATGAGGGTGACCGGCTCCCCCGGGTCGTCGGCCGCCTGCCGGAGCCGGTAGGCGACGCTCTGCTGGAAGCCGGTGTACGGGGTGTCGGTGACGGTGATGTCGGTGAGCCACTTCACGTGCGCCATGCCGTACCAGCCGGGGACGACGAGCCGGAGGGGGCTGCCGTGCTGCGGGGGCAGGGGCGCCCCGTTCATCGCGTACGCGACGAGGACGTCCCGGGCCGGATCGGCGGCCGTCGCCAGGGGGAGGCTCCGCCGGTAGTCCTGCTCGACGCCCCGCTCCACACCGTGGTCGGCGCCCGTGAACACCACCTCGACGGCGTCCTCGGTGATGCCCGTCTCCGCGAGGAGGGCCGCGAGGGGGACGCCGGTCCAGTCGGCGGTCCCGACCGCCTCCGCGAGCCAGGGCTGGCTGACCGGCCGGGGCGTCAGCCGGGCCCGGCCGTTCCCCGCGCACTCCAGGGTCACCCGGTGGGTCGCGGAGGGCAGGGCCCGCAGCGCCGCCGGGTCGAGGACCAGGGGGCGCCGCACCCGGCCGCCGACCGTGAGCCGCCAGCCGTCCGGCGTGGTGTCGGGGATGTCGTAGTGCACGAGGACGTAGTGGAGCCCGGGCGGGGTGACGTCGTACCGCAGCGCCTCCAGGGGAAGCCCGTGGTTCCGGGCGGCGAGGGCCAGCTCCTGCGCGCTCACGCCCTCGTCCGGGCCCGCCACACGGCCGGGTGCGCTGATGTCGCCCACGCCGCTCGCGGATCCGTCCCGTCCGTCCATGCCCTCATGGTGCGCCGCGCACCGGGGCCCGGCACCCCGGGGCGCACCGTGCCCTCAGCGCTGCCGGGGGACGCGCAGGGCCCGGTCGAGGCCGTCCTGCGGCAGGCCGGTGAGGGCGCGTACGAAGATCTCCTCGTAGGCGGGCTCGCCGATCGTCGCGCGGACCGTGTCGGTGTACTTCTCGTGCAGGGCCCGCAGCCCGGGCAGTCCGCGCCGGGGCTGTCCGGTGGAGCGCCAGTACGCCTCCCCGGTGCCGGAGACGTCCGCCGCGCGCTCCCCGTCGCCGGCCGCCGCGAGGGCGGTGGCGAGGACGTCGAGCCCCAGGGCGACGCCCAGGCTCGCGCCGAGGCCGCGGGTGCCTTCGAGCATGGCGCGGGCGTGTCCGGCGGCGGCCGCCGGATCGCCCTCCAGTAGCCCGGTGAGGGCCAGCTGGTACTCCAGGGCGGTCCGGGTCCAGTGCTCGTCGAGCTCCTCGCACCGGGCGCGCAGGGCGAGTGCCTGTTCCCGGGCCTCGGCGAGCCGGCCGAGGCCGGTGAGGGCGAAGACCCGGACGAGGCGGCAGCGGAGCCGGGCGGCGGAGTCGGCGCCGTCCCGCGCCGCGTCCAGGACGTGGCCCACGACGACGTACGCGGCCATCGGCCGGCCCGTGGTCAGGGCGAGGAGCCCGGCGAGCGCGGCGGCGTCGAGCGTGGGGTCGGCGGGGCGGCTCTCGGCGTGCTCGGTGTACTCCGCGTGCCGCGCCTCGCGGGCGCAGCGCTCGCTGACCTCCTGGGCGGGGCCGAACTCGCCCTGGAGCACGAGGGTGACGCCGAGCGCCCACAGGGCGCGGGCCCGGACGCGGCCACGGGCGTCGCTCAGCAGGAGGGCCTGTTCGAGGCCGTCGCGGGCCTCGCGGAGACGGCCGCGGCAGGACCAGGCGAAGGCGACGGAGCCGATGAGGTCGAGGGCGGCGTCGGGGTCGGTGCGCAGCAGCCGGTCGAGGGCGGTGCGCAGGTCGGTGTGGTGGGCGTCGACGGTCCGGTACCAGCGCAGTTGCCGGGCGCCGTGCCATTCGCTCTCCGCCCGGCGCGCCAGGCCCCGGAACTGGGCGGCGTGCCGGTCGGCGACGGTGCCGGTCTCGCCGGTCCGGTCCAGCCAGGTCGCCCCGTACGCGCGGATCGTGTCGAGCATCCGGTGCCGGCCGGCCGCGTCCGGCGGGCGGACCACGGAGGCGCGGACGAGCCCGTCGAGCGCGGCCGGGAGGGTCGCGCGGTTCAGCGGGCCGCCGACGCACACGGCGGTCGCCGACGCGAGGTCGAAGGGGCCCCGGAAGACGGACAGCCGGGCCCAGAGGAGGCGTTCCAGGGGCGCGCTCAGCTCGTGGCTCCAGCCGATGGCCGCGCGCAGGGTCTGGTGGCGGCTCGGCCACACCCGCTCGGTGTGGGCGAGCAGGTCGAAGCGGGCGGTGGGCGGGGCGTCGAACCGGGTTCCGAGCTGGTCGCGGACGGCTTCGGCGCCCTGGAGGCGGATCTGCGCGGCGGCCAGTTCGAGGGCGAGCGGAATGCCCTCCAGGCGTACGCAGATCTCGCCGGCGGGGCCGGCGGCGGGGAACTCCTCCCCGGCGGCCCGGCGGAGCAGTTCCAGGGCGTCGCGTCCGGCCGGCGGGAGCGGGTCGAGGGCGACGACCCGCTCGCCCTCGACGCCCAGGGGGCGGCGGCTGGTGGTGAGGACGGTGAGTCCGGGGGCGGCGGCGAGGAGTTCGGCGACGAGCCGGGCGCAGGGTTCGGCGAGGTGCTCGCAGGAGTCGAGGACGAGCAGCAGGCGGTCGTCGGCGAGGCGGCGGCAGAGCCCGGTGGTCGCGGTGCCGGGGGTGTGGTCGGCGAGGTCGACGGAGTCGGCGACGAGGGCGACGAGGAGGCGGTCGCCGTCGAGCTGACCGAGGTCGGTCCACCAGGCACCGTCCGGGTACCGGTCGGCGGCGCGGTGCGCGGCGCGCAGCGCGAGCCGGGTCTTCCCGACTCCCCCGACGCCGGTCACGGTGACGAGGCGGTGCTCCGCCAACGCGGCGGACACGCGCTCCAGTTCCGTGCGGCGTCCCACGAAACCGGGGTTCTCGTCCGGTAGATGTCCACGCACGGGAGCAGTCTCCCTCATGTGGGCGAGGAACGGGCGTACGGATCCGCTTCGTTACGCACCTTCGACCGTGACGACCACCGAGTGCCACCCCTGCGCCCCGTTCGGCATGGTGCCGGTGCGCTCCTCCGGCTGGGTGGCGCCGGTGCCGTCGGTGGCGCGGACGGTGAGGGTGTGCCGGCCGGGGTCGGCCTCCCACGGGTGGACCCACTGGCGCCAGGTGTCGCTGCTGTCCTCGGCGGCGAGCCGGGCCTCCTGCCAGGGGCCGTCGTCGATCCGCACCTCGACCCGGCGGATGCCGCGGTGCTGGGCCCAGGCGACCCCGGCGACCATCACGGTGCCGGCCGCGGGGCCGGCGAAGGAGCGGGGGGTGTCGATGCGGGACTGGGTCTTGACGGGGGCCTCGGCGGACCAGCCGCGCGGCACCCAGTAGGCGTCGTAGGCGTCGAAGGTGGTGAGCTCGATCGACTCGATCCACTTGCAGGCGGAGACGTAGCCGTAGAGGCCGGGGACGAGCATGCGGACGGGGAAGCCGTGGGAGAACGGCAGGGGTTCGCCGTTCATCCCGAAGGCGAGGAGGGCGTCGCGGCCGTCCATGACCTGCTCGACGGGGGTACCGATGGTCATGCCGTCGACGGAGCGGGCGACGAGCTGGTCGGCGGGTCCGCCCTCGGAGGGCGGGCGGACGCCGGCCCCGCGGAGGAGGTCGGCGAGGGACACGCCGAGCCAGCGGGCGTTGCCGACGTAGGGGCCGCCGACCTCGTTGGAGACACAGGCGAGGGTGATGTCCCGCTCGATCGTCGGCCGGGACATCAGCTCCCGCAGGGTGTACGTGACCTCCCGGCGCACACCGCTGCCGTGGAGGCGCAGCTGCCAGCGGTCGGCGTCGACCTTGGGGACCACGAGGGCGGTGTCGACGCGGTAGAAGTCGCGGTTGGGGGTGACGAAGGGGCTGATGCCGGGGACGTCGAGCTGGGCTCCGGGGGGCACGGCCGGGGCGGGGGACGTCGGCCGGGGCAGCCGCAGGGCGGCTCGGGAGGCGGCGGCGTTCGCCGCCACGGGGCTGCCGACCGCCCGGGCGACGGCGGCGGCGCCGGTCGCGGCGAGACCGGTGGAGGCGGCGACGACCAGGAAGCTCCGCCGGTCGGCGCGGGCCGCCCCGGACCCCGCGCCGGCCCCCCGGGTGAGACGGCCGGTCAGGACGTACAGGAGGAGGGCGCCCGCCGCCGCGCCGACCAGCGAGGGCACGGCGTCCATGGCCGAGTCCGAGTCGGGACGGGTGACGGCGGCCAGCGCCCCGAGGACGCCGAAGGCGCCGACGGCCGCCGAGCCGAGCAGCCGGTGGCGCAGCGCGAGGAGTCCGATCCCGACGGCGAGGGCGCCGAGCAGGAGCAGGATGCCGAGCTGGAGGACGGCTTTGTCGCTCTCGCCGAAGGCGCGGATGGCCCAGTCCTTGAGGGCGGCGGGGGTCCGGTCGACGACGGCTCCGCCGACGGCGGGCACGGGGCTCGCCTCGGGCCGTACCCAGAAGGCGGCGAGGTCCGCGACGGCGAGCGAGACGTACGCGGCGAGGAGGCCGCCGACCGCTGCCAGGAGGCGGTCCGTGCGTGTGGGCTCGCGCGGGGGCGCTGAGAGGCTCATGCCTCTCGTTTCGGCATCGGCGGCGCTCCGGATGGGCGGATTCACCTGGACGGGTGGACGCTCCGGAGGGGAGTGGGGCGGGGAGCCGACGGATCCGGCATCGGGTTCCCTCCCGGGACCCGCTCGACGGCCTCGGGCCGTGCGCGCGTCGGTCGTGCGTCGCTCGTACGTCGGCCCCTGCGTCCCGCGGACGTCCCTCGCGCCTCGCCCCCGGCCTCAGCTCGCGAGAGACGTGGCGCGCCGGTTCCGTCCCGGGGCCTCGGTCAGTGAGCGGCGCATCCGGTCGAGGCCGCGCCGCGCGTGGCTCTTCACGGTGCCGAGCGGCAGCCCTGTGCGTTCGGCGATCTGGACCTGCGTGAGGTCCCCGTAGAAGGCCATGGCGAGTACCTGGCGCTGCGCGGCCGGGAGCTTCGCCAGTTCGCCGGTGACCACGAGCCGGTCGAGGACCGCGTCGGGGCCGTGGGCCGTCGCGTCGTCGTCGTGGGCCAGCCGCGTCCCGGCCGCGATCACCAGGTCCCGGCGGCGGGTGCGCGCCGCGAGGGCGTCGGCGATCTTCCGCCGGGTGATGCCGACGAGCCAGCCCGGGAACGGGCCGCGCTCCGGCCGGTACCCGGCGCGGCCCCGCCAGGCGGCGAGGAAGACCTGCTGTCCGACGTCCTCGGCCTCCTTGGGGTCGCCCAGACTGCGAGCGGCGAGCGCGGTCACGAGGCCGGACCACCGGTCGTGGGCGGCGATCAGGCACCGGTCGTCACCGCGTACGAAGCCCTCGGCGACCTCGCGGTCGGACAGGGACCGGGCCTCGCCGCCGACGAACGCCCCGGCGGCCCCGACGGCCTCGCGGTCGTACAGGGGCCGGAGCTCGCTCCGGGACGGCGACCGGAGGACGGTACTCGGTGCGGTCATGGCGACTGCTCCTCTGACCTGGACCGGAGGTGACCGGTCGGCGGGCGGGGCTCCCTCGCGGGGGCACCCCCAGGCTCCGTCGCGCCGCCGCCGCGGCTCCACTCGCATCGCTTGTGCGTCGTATCCTGGAACCATGACCGAGCTCACGCCGGGCCTCACCAGCGGAGCGGTGGCCCGCCGCCTGGGCGTCGCCCCCACGACCCTGCGCTCCTGGGACCGGCGCTACGGCATCGGCCCCGCCGCCCGTGAGGACGGCAGGCACCGGCGCTGGTCGCCGGACGACATCGCCGTCCTGCGGGAGATGTGCCGGCTGACCGCGTCGGGGGTCCCTCCGGCGGAGGCGGCCCGCACCGCCATGGCCGGAGCGGCGCCCGCCCCGCCCGCCACCGACGACGCGCCCCCGGCGCCGCCCCCGGCGGACGAACCGCCCCCGGACGAGGTGCGACGGGAGCTGCGGGGCCTGGGCCGCGCGGCGGTCCGGCTCGACTCGGGAGCCATGGACGAGCTGCTGGAGTCCACGATCGCGAAGCACGGTCTGGTCGCCGCCTGGGAGGACGTGATGGCCCCGGCCCTGCACGCCGTCGGCCGCAAGTGGCAGACGTCGGAGGACCGTTACGTCGAGGTGGAGCACCTGCTCTCCTGGCACGTGTCGTCGGCGCTGCGCCGGTTCGGCGCCGTGACCCGCTCCGCCTCCCCCGCGGCCCGCACTCCCCCGGTCCTGCTCGCCTGCGTGCCCGACGAGCAGCACACGCTCCCCCTGGAGGCCCTGGCCGCGGGACTCGCCGAACTCGGGGTGCCCACCCTGATGTTCGGGGCGGCGGTGCCACCGGAGGCGCTCGACCAGGCCGTACGGAGGACCGGACCGGCCGCGGTCGTGCTGTGGGCCCAGGCGCGGTCCACGGCGCACCACCCGCTGGCCCGCCATGTCGCCGACACCTCCTGGGGCGTCAAGGGCGCCAGGACGAGGCCGGTCGTCCTCCTCGCGGGCCCCGGCTGGGCGGGCCGCACCCCCGCGCCGGGGATGCTGCGCCCCGGCGGGCTGCGCGAGGCCCTGACCGCGCTGCGCGGGCTCTGCGAGGCGGCACGGGACGGCGAGCGGCCCGCTTCCGCGTCGGCCTGGTCCTGAGCGCCGGCCGGTAGATCCGTCCGGGGAGCCCGACCGTCCTGGAACCCGACCGTCCTGGAGCCCGACACTCCGGGGCGCGCGGCCGGCCGGAGTGCCGGGCCGACCAGGAGCCGCGCCGTCCGGGCCGCCGGGCCGGCCGGGAGGCGGGCGGCCCCGGGCGCGGCGTTCAGTCCCGGTCGCGGGCGTGCTTGAAGCGGGCGAGGCCGTCGGCGAGTTCGACCACGGGGTCCGGGTAGTCGTACCGGGCCCGTTCGAGGCCGGGCAGCTTCCACGGCTCGTGGATGGCGGCGCCTTCCAGTCCCGCGAGTTCCGGCACCCAGCGCCGGACGTAGGCGCCGTCGGGGTCGTACCGCTTTCCCTGGATCACCGGGTTGAGCACCCGGTTGGGGCGGCTGTCGGTGCCGGTCCCGGCCATCCACTGCCAGTTGAGCTGGTTGTTGGCGACATCGCCGTCGACCAGCAGTTCCATGAAGTGGCGCGCGCCCTCGCGCCAGTCGAGGTACAGGGTCTTGGTGAGGAACGAGGCCGTGAGCAGCCGTCCCCGGTTGTGCATCCATCCCTGGTGGGCGAGCTGACGCATCGCGGCGTCCACGACCGGGTAGCCGGTACGGCCCTCCCGCCAGGCCCGGAGGTCGGCCTCGGCCTCCTTCCCGCGCCGCCAGCGGTCGTGCCGGGTGCGGTAGTCGCCGGCGGCCGCGTCGGGGCGGGCGGCGAGGACCTGGTGGTGGAAGTCGCGCCAGCAGAGCTGCCGTACGAACGCCTCGGCGCCGTGGCCGCCGCGCGACCGGGCCCGGTGGACGGCCTCGGCCGCCGAGACGGCCCCGAAGTGCAGGTAGGGCGACAGGTGCGAGGTCGCGTCGCCCGCGAGGTCGTCGTGGCCCTCCTCGTACGTGTCGGCGCCCCGGCCGAGCCAGGCCGTGAGCCGCTTGCGGCCCTCCTTCTCGCCGCCGGTGGCCAGGCCTGCGGAGACGCCGGGGACGTCCGCCGGGGCGGGCACGTCGTCGGAGCGGATCCCGTCCGGCACCGGGACCCGGCGGGGCGCCGCGATCGGTTCGCGCAGCCGCTCGCGCGACCAGCGTCCGTAGTAGGGGGTGAAGACCGCGTAGTGGTCCGAGCCGTTCGGTGTCACGGCCCCGGCGGGCAGCGCGGTGACGACGCCGTCGTGGACGTACAGGCGGCGACCGTCCGCCTCCAGGGCGCGGCGCAGGCGGTCCTCACGGCTCCGCGCGAAGCCGCTGCACCCGGCCGCCATGTGGACGTCGTCGGCGTCGGCCTCGCGCACGACGGCGCACACCTCGTCGACGGGGTCGCCCGTGCGGACCACGAGCCGGCCGCCGCGCTCCCGCAGCCCGGCGTCGAGGTCGGTGAGGCAGGCGGCGAGGAAGGCGAGCCGGTTCGGGGCGGGGGGGCCGGCGCGGTCCACGGCCGGATCGCGGACGAACAGGGGCACGACGTGGTTCCCCCGGTTCAGCGCGGCGCGCAGGGGCGGATGGTCGTGGACGCGGAGGTCCGAGGTGAACAGGACGACCGAGACGTTCATGGCACCGCTCCTGGCAGGGGACCGCCGCCGCCGTGCGACGCGCGGCCGGGGTGGTCACTGGGCTGACCTTGCGGGGTCATTCGCGGTGAGGGGGCGATCCGGATGCGGTCCACGGGGCGGGGAGGCGGGGCGGTACCGCGCCGCACCGCCACCCTCACTCCTCGCGGTCCCGCGCGGTGGCCGGTGAGGGGTGGCCGGCGGTCGCGGGACGCGGGCCCGTGGCCGCGTCGTCCCGGCCCTCGCCCGGCGTCGCCCCGGCCGCCGCCCCGTTGGCCTCCGCGGTCCGCGCGATCTTGCGGGCCATCCCGCCGAAGACCACGGCGTGGAAGGGCGAGACGCTCCACCAGTAGGCCTGGCCCGCCAGGCCGTGGGGGTGGAACAGGGCCCGCTGGCGGTAGCGGGTCCCTCCGTTCCCGTCGCGCTCGACGTACATCTCCAGCCAGGCGAGTCCGGGCAGGCGCATCTCGGCGCGCAGCCGCAGCAGCGTGCCGCGCTCGATCTCCTCCACCCGCCAGAAGTCCAGCGAGTCGCCGACCCGCAGGTGGGCGGCGTCCCGTCGGCCCCGGCGCAGTCCGACGCCTCCCACCAGCCGGTCGAGCCAGCCCCGGACGGCCCAGGCGAGCGGGAAGGAGTACCAGCCGTTCTCCCCGCCGATGCCCTCGACGACCCGCCACAGCGCCTGCGGTGAGGCGTCCACGGTCCGCTCGCGCTCGTCCGTGTAGAGGCTGCCGCCCGCCCAGTCGGGGTCGGTGGGCAGGGGGTCGCTCGGTGCGCCGGGCACGGACGCGGAGGACCAGCGGGTGAGGATCCGGGCCTCGCGGACGCGTTCGAGGGCGAGCGAGAGCGCCGTGCCGAAGCCGAGGGGGGAGCCGGGCGGGTCCGGCACCCACTCGGCGATGTCGTGCTCGTCGCAGACGACCTCGTACCGGAGCGACTCGGCGAGGGGTCGGGCGATGGACCGCGGGACCGGGGTGACCAGGTTGATCCAGTGGCTGGAGAGGCGCGGTGTCAGGACCGGTACGGGGAGGATGAGCCGCCGGGGCAGCCCGGCGACGTCGGCGTAGCGGCGCATCATCCCGAGGTAGGTGAGGATGTCGGGGCCGCCGATGTCGAAGGCGCGGCTGACCTCCGCGGGCATCCGCGCGCTGCCGACGAGGTAGCGCAGCACGTCCCGGACGGCGATCGGCTGGATCCGGGTGCGCACCCAGCTCGGGGTGACCATGACGGGCAGCCGTTCGGTGAGGTAGCGGAGCATCTCGAAGGAGGCCGAGCCGGATCCGATGATGACGGCGGCGCGGAGCACCGTGGTGGGGACGCCGGACTCCAGGAGGATGCGGCCCACCTCGGCGCGGGAGCGCAGGTGCGGCGAGAGTTCCCGGTCGGGGATGTTCCGGGGGGCGAGGCCGCCGAGGTAGACGAGGCGGCCGACCCCGGCGGCGCGGGTCTGTTCGGCGAAGGTGCGGGCCGCCAGGCGGTCGGTGCGCTCGAAGTCGTGACCGCCGCCGAGGGCGTGCACCAGGTAGTAGGCGACGTCGACGTCCTGGAGGGCGGGGGCGAGGGTCTCGGCGTCGGTGACGTCTCCCCGGACGATCTCCACCTGTCCGGCCCAGGGGTGGTCCCGCAGCTTCGCGGGGGTACGGGCCAGGCAGCGCACCCGGTATCCGGCCGCCAGGAGTTCGGGGACGAGGCGTCCGCCGATGTAGCCGCTGGCGCCCGTGACCAGGCAGAGCGGTCCCGGGGTCTCCTGTCCTGACGCGTCGCTCATGAAGCTTGCTCCGTTCCGCTGTCGGGGCCCGTTCGGCTCCGCCTCCGTCCGGGGCTCCCCCGGCGGCCCCGGGGGGCTTCGGCATCCCTTCCCCCGACGCGGCCGCTGTGGATGCACCTGCCGGTATCTATAGGCTGATCGTGTGGCCAGTACAGAGGAATCCGGGACCGGTGGGACCCACCCCGAGGGCGCTCCGGGTGATCTCCAGAGCTTCGCGCGCGCCCTCCGGCGGGCGAACGGCGAGATCAACCGACTGGTCCATGGTTTCGCGCTCGCGCAGGGACTGCATCCGACGGACATCCAGGCGCTCTCGGTCGTCCTGGACAGCCCGGAGCCGCTGACGCCGGGCCGGCTGAGGGAGCACCTGGGGCTGACCTCGGGGGCGGTGACGGCCTGTCTCGACCGGCTGGAGAAGGCCGGGCACGTCCGGCGCTCCCGGGAGAGCGCCGACCGCAGGGTGGTGCACGTGCACTACGTGGAGGGGGCGAAGGCCGCCGCGCGCAGTTACTTCATGCCGTTGGCGCAGGCGGCGGACCGGGCCCGGCGCAGGTTCGACGAGGGGGAGCTGTCCGCTGCCCTGCGGTTCCTGGACGCGCTGAACGAGGAGCTCGGCGACCTGCGCGTGCCCCGTCGCTGACGGGGTAGCCGCCCGTACACTGCCGCTCAGCCGGGTGGCCCCGGCCTCCCTCCTGTCCTCCTGACCTCATGTCCTCCTGTCCTCCTGTCCTCCTGGCCGATCCACGCGCCCGTGACCGGTCTCCGTCCCCCTTGGCCGACCCCGTACGCCCGGTCGGTCCACGTACGCCCGACCGACCTCGCGCCCCGGCCGACCCGCGTGTTCCACCCGCCCCCGTTCCCACCCCCCGCCCCGGCGGGGTCGTCAGCCGTGCTTCAATCTCTCTCAATCATTGAGATTCTTTTCCATTGAGATAACTGTCGAGACCTCGTCCCCTCGTCCCTGGAGTCCGCATGTCCCGCCCCACACGAAGGGCAGTCCGTCTCCTGCCCCTCGTCCTGCTCGTCGTCTGGCTCGCCGTCGGCGGTGGCCTCGGCCCGTACGCCGGAAAGCTCGGCGAGGTGGCCACCAACGACCAGGCCGCCTTCCTGCCCCGCAGCGCCGAGTCCACCCGGGTGATCGAGGCCCAGCGGGACTTCCGCCAGCAGGAGACCCTCCCCGCGCTCGTCGTCTGGACCTCGCCCGGTGGCGGGCGGATCGACCCGGAGACGCGCTCCGCCGCCACGCGCGCGCTGGCCACCCTCACCGGCACACCCGGGGTCGTCGGCGCCCCGTCCCCCGCCCTCCCCTCCGAGGACGGTGAGGCGCTGCGCGGAGTCGTCCAGCTCCGCCCCGACCTCGGCGAGGAACTGGCGCCCACGCTCGGGGCGATCGACCGGGCCGCCTCCTCCGTGCCCGGGACCACCGTGTGGCTGGCGGGTCCCGCCGCCACCCAGGCCGACCTGTCGGACGCCTTCGCCGGCATCGACGGACTGCTGCTCGCGGTCGCCCTGGTGACGGTGCTGCTCATCCTGCTGCTCGTGTACCGCAGCGTGCTGCTGCCCCTGGTCATCATCATCGGCGCGGTGTTCTCGCTCGCCCTCGCCTGCGCCGTCGTGTACGTGCTCGCCGACCACGAGATCGTCCGCGTCGACGGCCAGGTGCAGGGCATCCTGTCGATCCTGGTCATCGGCGCCGCCACCGACTACGCCCTGCTCCTCGCCGCCCGCTACCGCGAGGAGCTCGCCCGTCACGAGGGGGACCGCTTCCCGGCCATGCGCGCGGCGCTGCGCCAGTCGGCCGGGCCGATCACCGCCAGCGCGGCCACCGTCGCGCTCGGCCTGCTCGCGCTCCTGTTCAGCGATCTGACGAACAACCGGGCCCTCGGTCCGGTGGGCGCCATCGGCATCGTCTGCGCCGTGCTGAGCGCCCTGACCTTCCTGCCGGCCGTCCTGGTCCTGCTCGGACGCGCCGCGTACTGGCCCGCCCGGCCGCGCCCGTCCGACTCCGAGAGCGGCGGCACCGGCATCTGGCGGCGGGTGGCCGCCCTGGTGGACCGGGCTCCGCGCAAGGTCTGGGCGGCGACGCTCGCCGGCCTCCTCGCCTGCGCGGCCTTCGCCCCGATGCTCGACTCCAAGGGGGTCCCGCTCGACGAGATCTTCGTGAACGACGCTCCGTCCGTGGCGGCGCAGGAGACGCTCGGCCGGCACTTCCCCGGCGGGGCGGGCAACCCGGCGATCGTGATCGCGAACGCGGACGCGCTCGCCCCGGTGAAGGCGGCGGCCGAGGACGTCGAGGGAGTGGCCTCGGCCGACGCGGTCACCGCCTCCGGCCGGCCCGGGGCCGGTGCGCCGCTCGTCGTCGACGGGCGGGTCCGGATCGACGTCACCCTGGCCGACGCGGCGGACAGCGACGCGGCCGGGGAGGCCGTCGCCCGGCTCCGCGCGTCCGTGCACGCGGTGCCGGGGGCGGAGGCCCTGGTCGGCGGCTACACGGCACAGCGGTACGACACCCAGCGGACCGCCGAACGCGACCGGATGCTGATCGTGCCGGTGGTGCTCGCGGTCATCCTGACCATCCTCGTCGGCCTGCTGCGCTCCCTCCTGATGCCGCTGCTGCTCGTCGCCACGGTGGCCCTGAACTTCGTCGCCACCCTCGGGGTCTCGGCCCTGGTCTTCCAGCACGTCTTCGGATTCACCGGTACGGACTCCTCGGTGCCCCTCTACGGCTTCGTGTTCCTGGTGGCGCTCGGGGTGGACTACAACATCTTCCTGATGTCCCGGGTCCGGGAGGAGTCGCTGCGGCACGGCGTCCGGGAGGGCGTCCTGCGCGGGCTGACCGCCACCGGCGGCGTCATCACCTCCGCCGGTGTCGTCCTGGCCGCCACCTTCGCGGCCCTGGGCGTCATCCCGCTCGCCTTCCTGGTGCAGATCGCCTTCATCGTCGCCTTCGGCGTGCTCCTGGACACCCTGGTGGTCCGCTCGCTCCTCGTCCCCGCCCTCGTGCGCGACCTCGGCCCCGTCGCGTGGTGGCCGGGTGAACTCAGCCGGCGTACGACGGGGCCCGAGGGTGGTGGTGCTCCTCCGGAGAAGGCCCCCGCTCCGTAGGGGTCGGCACCGTTACTTGGGCATCAGCACCGTGTCGATGATGTAGACCGTCGCGTTGGCGGTGGGGACGTTGCCGCAGACCACCTTCGCGGAGTCGTTGACCGTGAAGGACTCGCCGGAGCCCTTGGTGGTCAGCGTGCCCTTCTGGAGAGTCTCGAAGGAGCCGTTCTCCAGCTGCTGCGGGGTCAGCTTCTTGCCCACCACGTGGTAGGTCAGGATGTCGGTCAGCATCGCCTTGTCCGCCAGCACCTTGTCCAGGTCGGCCTTCGGGATCTTGGCGAAGGCCGCGTTGGTCGGCGCGAACACCGTGATGTTCTCCGCGGTGTTCAGCGTGTCGACCAGACCGGCCTGCTTGACGGCCGTGACCAGCGTGGACAGTTCGGGGTTGTTCGAGGCGGCCGTGGCCACCGGGTCCTTCGCCATGCCGTCGAAGGACCCGGCGCCCTCCTTCGGCACCGAGGCGCACCCGGGGCCGAAGGGGCCGTCGGCCTTCGCGGCCGTGGTCGACTGCGACGGAGCCGCGGGCGCAGCGGCTCCGTCGCCGCTCGCCTCGGCCGAACAGGCGGTGAGGCCCAGCGGCAGCAGGACGGCGGCGGTCACGGCGACGGCGGCACGGCGGAAGGTCTTGCTGTTCATGATCGCTCCTGGGGCTACGGGACCCACCGGCCGGTGAATCCCACGCCCGTTATTCGGCGCGGGCCCGCGTCCGGATGGCTCTGTCGCCCGAATGAGTGATGAGGACCCGCCACCGCCCCTCGACGCACGAAGCTGTGAGAAAGAAGTTCGAAAGCGACCCGTCCGACGGACCGAGGGCTCCGAATCCCTCCACGTACCCGAATGCCTTCTGGAGGATCTCCCCGGTGACAGAGAACGTACGGATCGGCAGAGCCCGGTCCACGGCTCCGGACCTGCCCGAACTGATGGGCCGGGTGGCCCTGGGCGACCAGCAGGCCTTCACGGGCGTCTTCGAGGCCGTCTCCGGGCCGGTGCTCGGCCTCGTGCGGACCGTGCTGCGGGACCCCGCCCAGTCGGAGGAGGTCGCCCAGGAGGTGCTGGTCGAGGTGTGGCGCACCGCTGCCCGCTACCAGCCCGCGCGCGGGTCGGTGATGACCTGGGTCCTGACGCTCGCGCACCGCAGGGCCGTGGACCGGGTGCGCTCCGAGCAGGCGGCGTCGGACCGTGAGAAGCGGGTGGCGCTCCTGGACCACACGCCGGCCTACGACGAGGTCGTGGAGCAGGTGGAGAGCCGTCTGGAGCGCGAGCAGGTACGGCGCTGTCTGCGCGGCCTCACCGAGTTGCAGCGTCAGTCGGTGACGCTGGCGTACTACCGCGGCCTCAGCTACCGGGAGGTCGCGGAACTGCTTGCGGCGCCTCTGGGCACCGTCAAGGCGCGGATGCGCGACGGGCTCATCCGGCTCAGGGACTGCCTGGGGGTGGGCGCGTGAACGCCGTGGATCCGCACATGCTGACCGGCGCGTACGTGCTGGACGCCCTGGACCCCGAGGAGCGCGGGGCCGTACGGCTGCACCTGGCCGGGTGCGCCTCGTGCGCCCTGGAGGTCGAGGAGTTCTCCGAGACCGTGGCCCGGCTCGGACTCGCCGTCGCGATGACGCCGACCGCCACGCTGCGGGCCGGGGTGATGGAGCGGATCGCGACCGTACGCCAGGAGCCGCCGCCGACCACGAGTCCGGTGCGGACCCCGCGCGGGCGGCGCGGCCTCCGGCGGTGGTCGCACTGGGCGCTGGCGGCATGCCTGGCCGGGGCCGTCGGGCTCGGCGGGGTCGCGGCCTGGCAGTACGAGCGGGCCGGGGACGCCCGGCAGGAGACGGACCGGGCGCGGGCGGCGAACGACGCCGTGGCCGTGGTCCTGGCCGCCCCGGACGCCCGGGTCGCCACCAGCCGGCTCGACGGCGGCGCCGTGGGCACGGTCGTCGTCTCGGCCTCGCTGGACCGGGCGGTGTTCGCGGCGTCCGGCATGGCGCCTCCGCCGGCCGGCAAGGTCTACCAGCTCTGGTACGACGACCACGGCACCATGCGCCCCGCCGGGCTCATGGACCCGGGGGCCACCGCCGAGGCGACGCTCCTGCAGGGGCCCGTGGACGGGGCCTCGGGGATGGGGGTCACGGTCGAACCGGCCGGCGGCTCGCCGCAGCCGACCTCGGACCCGGTGGCGGTGCTGGCCTTCCCGGCCGTCTGACACCCCCCTCGCGCGCGGCCGGGCCCCGCGCGCGAGGGGCGCCTCGACACGCCCGCGCACGGCCACGCGGGAGGTGGCACCGGGGGGACCCGTGCACGGGCCCCGTCCGGGGTCATTTGGTCCCGTCGGCCGGGCCCATGTGCTCGCCGGGCGTGGCCAGCTCCTCCACGGCCCCCGCTCCGACGACCGCGCCCGTGGACTTCTTGCCGCGCCGCAGCCGGCCTTCGAGCCAGGAGGCGAAGGTGGTGAGCGCGAAGTTGAGGACGACGAAGATCACGGCGACGACGGTGAAGCAGGCGATCGTGTTGGCCCCGTAGTTGGCGCTCAGCGGGCGGACGGAGGCGAGGAGTTCGGAGAAGCCGAGCATCGCGCCGCCGAGCGCGGTGTCCTTGACGATGACCACGAGCTGGCTGACGAGGGCGGGCAGCATGGCCGTGACCGACTGCGGGAGGAGCACGTACGTCATGGTCTGGCCCTTGCGCATGCCGATGGCCTTCGCCGCGTCGGTCTGGCCGGTGGGGAGCGCGAGGATGCCGGCGCGGACGACCTCGGCGAGCACGGACGCGTTGTAGAGGACGAGGCCGGTGACGACGGCGTACAGCGGGCGGGTGTCCGGGCTGATGTCGGTGAACTCGGAGAGGGCCGCGTTGGCGAAGAGCATGAGGATCAGGACGGGGATGGCCCGGAAGAACTCGACGACGGTGCCCGCCGTTCCCCGTAGGGCCCGGTGGTCGGAGAGGCGCGAGATGCCGAGGAGCGCGCCCAGGGGCAGGGCGAGCACCATGGCGAGTCCGGCGGCGATCACGGTGTTCTTGAGGGCGGGGAGGATGTACGTCTCCCAGACCCGGGCGTCCGTGAAGAAGGGGGCCCACTTCGACCATTCGAGCTGGTCCTTGTCGGCGAGGCTCGCCAGCACCCACCACACCACGGAGGCGAGGGCGATCAGGAAGAGCAGGGTCCACAGGACGTTGCGCCGCCGGGCGCGCGGGCCGGGCACGTCGTAGAGGACGGTGGGTCGGGTCTTCACCGTTTCACCGCCACCTTCTTGGCCACCCAGCCGAGGAAGAGCCCGGTGGGCAGGGTGAGGCAGATGAAGCCGGCGGCGAAGATCGCGGAGATCAGGATGAGCTGGGCCTCGTTCTCGATCATCTCGCGCATCAGCAGGGCCGCTTCGGCGACGCCGATGGCGGCGGCCACGGTGGTGTTCTTGGTGAGGGCGATGAGGACGTTGGCGAGGGGGCCGACGACGGAACGGAAGGCCTGCGGGAGCACGACGATCCGGAGGACCTGGGGGAAGCTGAGCCCGATGGCGCGGGCGGCCTCGACCTGGCCGAGGGGGACCGTGTTGATCCCGGAGCGGACCGCCTCGCAGACGAAGGCGCTGGTGTAGGCGGTGAGTCCGAGGACGGCGAGCCGGAAGTTGATCGTGGTGAACCGGTCGGCGCCCAGGCTGACGCCGAGGGTCTGGAAGAGACCGAGCGAGGTGAAGACGATGATGACGGTGAGCGGGATGTTGCGGACGATGTTGACGTAGACGGTGCCGAAGCCCCGCATGAGGGGGACGGGGCTGACGCGCATCGCGGCCAGCAGCGTCCCCCAGACGAGGGAGCCGATCGCGGAGTAGACGGTGAGCTGCACCGTCACCCAGAAGGCTCCGAGCAGGTCGTACCCCTGGAGGAAGTCGAACACGGCGGGCGCTCAGTCCACGATGACGCCGATCTTCGGCGCGGGCTCGTTCTGGTAGCCGGCGGGGCCGAAGTTCTTCTCGACCGCCGCGTCCCAGGAGCCGTCGGCGACCATCTTCTCCAGGGCCGTGTTGATCTTCGCCTTGAGGTCGCTGCCCTTCTGGACGCCGATGCCGTAGTTCTCGTTGCTCATCTTGAAGCCGCCGAGCTTGAACTTGTCCTTGAACTGGCTCTGCGCGGCGTATCCGGCGAGGATCGAGTCGTCGGTGGTGACGGCGTCGATGACACCGTTCTCGAGTCCGGTCAGACACTCGGAGTAACCGCCGTACTCCTGGAGTTGGGCGTCGGGGGCGATGTCGTCCTTCACGTTCTGCGCGGACGTCGAGCCGGTGACGGAGCAGAGCCTCTTGTTGTTCAGGTCCGAGGGCTGCTTGATGGAGTCGTCGTCGGCGCGGATCAGGACGTCCTGGTGGGCGAGGAGGTAGGGACCGGCGAAGTCGACCTTCTCGGCCCGTTCGTCGTTGATCGAGTACGAGGCCGCGATGAAGTCCACGTCACCGCGCTGGAGCAGCGTCTCCCGGTCGGCGCTCTTGGCCTCCTTCCACACGATGTCGGACGGCTCGTGGCCCAGCTGCTTGGCGACGTACGTGGCCACGTCGACGTCGAAGCCCGTGTAGGTGCCGTCGGGCGTCTTCAGGCCGATCCCGGGCTGGTCGAACTTGATGCCGACGGTGATCTCGTCGCCGCCGTGGTCGCGTGGCACGGCGCCGGTGGCGCCGTTCGCGAATCCGGCGGAGGTGAAGGAGAGGACCACGGCCGCGGCGATCGCCACGGTGGCCCTGCCGGTCCTGGTCGGGTTCATGAGGATCACCTCAGTGATGGAGGATCTTGGAGAGGAAGTCCCTGGCGCGGTCGCTGCGCGGGTTGTTGAAGAACTCGTCCGGGGTCGTCTCCTCGACGATCTTCCCGTCGGCCATGAAGACGACCCGGTTGGCGGCGGAGCGGGCGAAGCCCATCTCGTGGGTGACGACGACCATCGTCATGCCGTCCCGGGCGAGCTGCTGCATGACCTCCAGGACCTCGTTGATCATCTCGGGGTCGAGCGCGGAGGTCGGCTCGTCGAAGAGCATCACCTTCGGATCCATGGCGAGGGCGCGGGCGATCGCCACGCGCTGCTGCTGGCCGCCGGAGAGCTGGGCCGGGTACTTCTCCGCCTGCTCGGCGACACCGACCCGGTCGAGGAGGGCGCGGGCGCGCTCCTCGGCCTCCTTCCGGTCCTTCTTGCGGACCTTGATCCGGCCCAGGGTGACGTTGCCGAGCACGGTCTTGTGCGCGAAGAGGTTGAAGGACTGGAAGACCATGCCGACGTCGGCCCGCAGGGCCGCGAGTTCGCGTCCCTCGGCCGGCAGCGGGCGCCCGTCGACGACGATCTCGCCCTTGTCGATGGTCTCCAGACGGTTGATCGCGCGACAGAGCGTCGACTTCCCCGAGCCGGAGGGCCCGATGACGACGACGACCTCGCCGCGGTGGATCGTGAGGTCGATGGAGTGGAGGACGTGCAGGGTGCCGAAGTGTTTGTCGACGCCGCGCAGCACGACGAGCGCGTCGCCGCCGTCCGCGCCTTCCGGGACGGGCATGGCACCCTCCTGGCTCACGCCCCCGTCTGCCGCTCCCTCCTCACGTTCATGCTCCGCCCTCCACCGGACCCCCGCACTCCGGAGGGCGGGCACGGAGGGTGAGCGGGCGGGGCGCGGCGTGACCCCCCGGCCGGGGGCCGGGGGGTCACGGTGGCGTAGGGGCGCGGGCGACGGCCCGGGGGCGACCGGCGGGCGGGAGGCCCGGGGACCGGACCGGAGCGGCGGGCGCGGGCCCGGGCCACGGCCTGAGGGGTCAGGCCCCGGTCTCGCGTACGGCCAGCTCGATCAGGTCGCAGACCTCGACGGGCCGGGAGGCGAGCGACGCGTGGCTCGCGTCGAGCTCGACCGTCTTGCGCGGGTTCATGCGCGCGGCCATACGACGCTCGTTGTCGGGGTGGATCATGCGGTCCTGGGTGGAGACCTGGTAGTACGTCGGCTTGTTCCGCCAGGCCGGGGCGGTGACCTCGTTGCCGAAGGTGGAGGCGAGCGGCGCCTTCTGCGTGACACCCATGACGAGGGCCTCCTCCCGGGTCAGGTCCTGGGCGAAGCTCTCGTGGAACTTGTCCTGCTTGATCCACAGGTAGCCGTCGGAGTCGGGCGCGATGTTCGCGAAGGCGGCCGGCGGGTGCTCCTGGCTGATCCCGCCCGGGCTCTCCCCGGCGTCCGGTGCGAACGCGGCGATGTAGACGAGTCCGGTCACGTTCGGCAGGTCGCCCGCCTCCGTGATCACCGCGCCGCCGTAGGAGTGGCCGACGAGGACGACGGGCCCGTCCACCTGCCCGACCATCTTCCGGGTGCGCTCGGCGTCGTCGGCGAGCGAGGTGAGCGGGTTCTCGACGGCGCGGATCCTGTCGTGTCCGCGCTTGTCCAGTTCGACGATGACGTTCGCCCAGTGGGCGGCTCCGCCCCAGAAGCCGTGGACGAGGACGATCGTGGGCTTGTCTGCCATGGGTTCCGTACCGTTCTGCGCGAGGGAGTGGATCCCGCCCCTGCTTGCGCCCCGTCACCCGGCGTCTCTCTTCGGGAGGGGGGCCGCACCGTGCGTCACGCTACGGGAGGGGTGGCCGCACCGCACGTCCGCCGGAGCAGACGCGCGCCGGGGCACCCTGACGGACACTGGGGGTGGGAGCCGAGTGTGCGAGGAGGGTCCGCCATGAGCAGTGCCGCACCCAAGGTCAGCACGTTGCCTCAGGAGCATCGGGAGCGCCTGATGGCCTTCGCCGAGGACGTGCACTTCGAGTCCGGTCACCGGCTGTTCGAGGAACAGCAGCACGCCGACCGGTTCTGGATCGTGAAGACGGGCGCGGTGACGCTCGACGCGAAGGTTCCGGGTCGGGGGGCGCCGGTGATCGAGACCCTGCGCCACGGGGAGCTGGTCGGGCTGTCGTGGCTGTTCCCGCCCTATCTGTGCCAGTCGGGCGCCGAGGCGATGACGCCGGTGCGGGCGCACGAGTTCGACGCCCCGGCCGTCCGCTCGATGTGCCGCGGGGACACGGAGTTCGGGGCGTCGGTCATGTTCTGGGTGGGCGCGATCCTGGCCCACCGCCTCCATGTGACCCGGGTCCGCCTCCTGGACCTGTACGCCCCGCACGGGAGCGGCATCCTGGCGTGAGCGCGGGGTGACGCAGGCCACGGAGGACGGCGCGCGGCCGAACGGTACGGTGGGGTCCGTACGACCCGGGTACGCCCGTCCCCGGCCGCACCTCCCCCACCCTCCGGCGACGAGCGGCGAGGCCACCGATGAGCGACCCCACGACGGCACGCGAGGCGATCGCCCTCGTCACCAGCGACGACTTCACCGAACTTCCCTTCGCCGAGGGGCCGTTGAAGGGTGACGGGCCGATCGACTGGCCCGGGTACTCCGCCGCGCACGCGCGCGCCGCCGACCGTACCGGCGAGACCGAGTCGGTGGTCTGCGGTACGGGCACGATCGGAGGGGTCGAGGCGGTCCTCGTCTCCTTCGAGTTCCGTTTCCTCGGCGGTTCGCTCGGGGAGCGGACGGGAGCACGTGCCGCCGCCGCCCACGCGCTGGCCCGCGCCCGGCGGTTGCCCGTGGTCGTCCTGCCGGCCACCGGAGGCAGCCGGATGCACGAGGGCATGCGGGCCCTGCTCCAACTCCAGCGCCTGGCGGGCGAGTCGGTCCGCACCAGGGCAGCCGGACTGCCGCAGATCGCCGTCCTGCGGGACCCGACGACGGGTGGCGGCTGGGCCACCCTGGGCGCGGGATCGGACGTCGCCCTCGCCCTGCCCGGAGCGCAGGTCGCCTTCGCCGGTTCCCGCGTCCGCCCGCCGGACGCGGACCCCGCCGCGTACACCGCCGAGGCGCAGCTCGCCCACGGCCACGTCGACGCGATCGTGGATCCCGCCTCGCTCCGCGACACGCTCGGGCGCTGGCTCTCCCTGCTGACCCGCCCCGCCGAGGGCCCGGTGACCCCGCCGCACGCGCTCGGCGCCCCGGACGCGCCGCCCGCCGCGAGCGGCTGGGAGGCGGTTGCGCGGGCCCGGCATCCGGAGCGCCCCCGGGCCGCCGCCTACCTCGACGCGCACTTCACCGTCCGCGAGGAGATCTCCGGCGACCGCGCCGGGGGCGTCGACCCGGGCATGCGGTGCGGCTTCGGACGGCTCCCCGACGGTCGTACGGTCGCCTACGCGGCGCAGTGCGGGACCGCGACCCGCCCGGCCGGCTTCCGTACGGCGGCGCGCCTGGTGCGCCTCGCCGACCGGCTCGGCATCCCCGTGCTCACCCTCATCGACACGCCGGGAGCGGCCAACGACCCCGAGGCGGAGCGGGCCGGCGCGGGCCCGGCGATCGCCGACCTGTTCGCCGCGGTCGCCTCCGCGCGCGTCCCCCTCGCCTCCCTCCTCGTCGGCGAGGGCGGCTCGGGCGGCGCGCTCGCCCTCGCCGCCCCCGGCAACCTCTGGGCCACGCCCGACAGTTACTTCTCGGTGATCGCCCCGGAGGCCGCCGCGTCCATCCTCAAGCGCCCCCCGGAGGAGGCCGCCACGACCGCGGACCACCTGCGCCTGCGCCCTCGGGACCTGGTCGAACTCGGCGTCGCCCGCGGGGTGGTGGAGGCGGCACCGGAGTCCTGAGAGCCTGCACCCGGCTCGTGGCCCCGGGCTTCCGGCTCCCGGCGTTCGCCTCCGGGCTCCGGGGCTCCTGGCTCCTGGCTCCTGGCTCAGTAGTAGCGGCGCATGATCTCGACGGCCCACTCGGGCTGGGAGGTCGGTCCCTGGGGGCCGAACTCGGCCATGTACGGCTTGATGTCGAGCACCGGCGTGCCGTCGACCGCGTCCAGGCCCTGCACGTGGATGTCCAGTCCGTCCGTCCGGAGCAGCCGGCAGCGGGAGACGCCGATGCGGTTCGGCCGGTTCTTGCCGCGCTGGGCGAAGATGCCGACCAGCGGCCACTCGGTGTTGCCGCGCGGGTGGCGGGCGCCGGTCTCGACGGCCTCGGGCCGCACCCGGTCGAAGTGGTAGACCACCTCCAGGTGCGAGAAGGCGTCGAGACCGGCCAGCGCCTCGGGGCCGAAGACCGCCGCGTCGATCCGGACGACCGAGACGACGTCGCCCCACTCGTCGTCCCGCACCTCGCCTCGCCCGCCGACGACCTGCCCGACCGGGTGCGAGACGACCGCCGACGGGGTGCTGTCCTGGGCCATGGGTTCCTCGTCCTCTTCTCGCGGGACGCGCGGCCCCGTCCGTGACCGGGGCCGGCAGGACCCCCTGTCCGGGCACGCTACTCCACGGTGATCGGCCGTCAGATGCCGGGGCGCCGGCCGGGATCCGGGGTCTGCCGGGGGGTGCCGGAACGTCGCGACGACCCGGAGACCGGGGCCGAACGGTCGCCGCCGGCCGGGGCGGTGGTGGCGTCTGAGCCTCCGACGTCTCTCCCCGGCCCCGTGCGGGCTCGTCGCTCATGTCCGGGAGGGGGGCCGGGCACCCTCCCCGGTTCCGCACCGTTCGCCGAACCGGCGGCGGCGGGTGACCATGGAGTACGGGGACCGGGCCGGAGGCCGGCGAGGACTGGGAGGCACCCGTGGCGCACACCGGGACCACCACCGACGTACTGATCGTGGGAGCGGGACCGGTCGGCCTGAGTGCCGCGGCCGAGCTCCGCCGTCAGGGGGTGGGCTGCCGGATCGTCGACCGGCTGCCCGCGCGTCTGCCGTACGCCAAGGCGGTCGGCATCCAGCCGCGCACCCTGGAGCTCTGGGACCGGATGGGCCTGGCGCGGGCCGTCCTGGAGGCCGCCGTCCCGATACGCGGCCAACTGACGTACGTCAACGGCACGGAGGCGACGCGGCTCGCCCTGGAGCTGCCGCCGGAGGTGCCGTACGGGTTCGCCGCGCTGCCGCAGTACGAGACCGAGCGGCTCCTGGAGGAGTACGTCACCGGGTTCGGCACGGCTGTCGAACGCGGCACGGAACTGGTCTCCTTCACCCAGGACGCGGACGGGGTCACCGCCGCGCTGCGCACCGCATCGGGCGCCTCGGAGGAGCTGCGGGTCCGCTATCTGGTCGGCTGCGACGGGGCGCACAGCGTCGTGCGCAAGACGCTGGGCCTGTCGTTCGGGGGCGGCGCCTTCCCGGAGACGTACATGCTGGGCGATGTCGTGGCCGAATCCGACTGGGAGCTTCCTCCCGGGTACGCGCTCCGCTGCGAGCACCGTGCGGCCGACGGTTCCCCGGTCGACGTGCTCGTCTGCATCCCGTTGCCGGGGGCCGGCCGCTACCGGATGTCGATGAAGGTGCCGCCCGAGCCGGCCGGAGCGGCCGGAACCGATCGCCGGCGGGCCGACGGCGCGGCCCCGCCGGACGGGATCGTCCACGGCCTCGACGGCGGGCGCGGACCCGGACTCCCCGACCTCCAGGCCGTCGTCGACCGCCTCGCCCCGCGCCCCGCCCGGCTCTCCGACCTGCGCTGGTCCTCGGTCTTCCGGATCAGTCACCGCATCGTCGACCGCTACGGCGAGGGGCGGGTCCTCGTCGCGGGCGACGCCGCCCACATCCATCCGCCGACCGGCGCGCAGGGCATGAACACCGGTGTCCAGGACGCCGCCAACCTGGGCTGGAAGCTCGGTCTGGTGGTGCGCGGCGAGGCGGGGCCCGCGCTGCTCGGCAGCTACGACGCCGAGCGTCGTCCGGTAGGCGAGGAGGTCGTCGGCCGGACCGTCCGGCACTCCACCCAGGGCTTCGGGAACGACCCGGGCGACCGGCGGTCCCTGCTGCTGCGTGAGGCCCAGCTGCTCGTCGGCTACCGGGGCGGTCCGCTCTCCGGCGTCCCGTACGGCCCGCCCGGCGCGCCGCAGCCCGGTGACCGCGCCCCGGACTGCGCCGGGCTGACGACACCCGTCGCCGCCTACCCGCTCCGGCTGCTCGACGTCCTGCGCGGCCGGCCGGGGCACGTGGTCCTGCTGTACGGGTCCGACGCCGCCGAGCTGGGGCGGGCGGCGGCGGACGCCGCACGAGCCGCCGCGGGCCCGCTCCCCCTCGCCGTCCTCGTCGTCCTGTCCCGGGACGCGGGGGCCGGGGACGCCCTGCCCGCCTCCCTCGGCGTCCCGGCGTACCGGGACGCCGCCGGGGAGTTCGCACGGCTCTACCTCCCCGACGGCCCCACCGGTCTCGTCGTACGCCCCGACGGGCAACTCGCCGCCCGGTTCCCGCTCGACGGCACCGCGGCGGCCCTGTCCGGCTGCCTCGGGGCGCTGTCCGTGCGGCTACGGGACCCAGTGGTTCCCTGAGGCGGTGATCATGACCTGGAGCTGGATGCTCGCGGAGAAGTAGCTGCCGGTGTCGATCGGGGTGGCCAGCATCTTGTTCCACAGGGCGTCCAGCCAGGCCTGGCTGCCGGGGTCGGTCATCGCGGCCACCGCGAACGGGGCGAAGTAGGCGGCCTCGCTGCCCGCCGAGATCTGGGTGCCGTTGAGCCTGTACCCGATGGCGATCTTGTTCGGGTCGCCGCCGGTCTTGGTCTTGATCCAGCTGTTGAGCTTCCGGGCGGCGGCGAGCGACGTGGCGTCACCGCTGGTCACCGCGTCGTCGGCGATGCGCCACGGGGTGCGACAGGCGTTCCACCAGTACGCGCCGTCGTTGGGGTCCTCCAGGACCTGCCCGGGGGCGGGCCTGGGCGTGGTGTTGGTGTCGACGACGAAGTCGGGGAGGAGTCCGGTGCCGGAGGCGTAGGTCGACTGGAGCCGGGAGATCTGGGTCTGGTGGGCGGTGCGCACGGCGTCCCAGGTGGTGTCGCCGGAGGCGGTGCGGAAGGCGCGGAAGTGGTCGACCATCCAGTCCGAGGTGCGGGAGATCCAGTAGTACTGGTCGCCCGAGCCGGTCCAGTCGCCCAGCTTCAGGAGCTTGGTCGTCGGGTTGAGCTCGTCCTTCTTGATCGCGGCGATGTGCTTGAGCGCGAGGTCCTTGTAGTCGTAGGTGCCGGAGCTCCCCCACTGCTTGTCGGCGAGGAGCAGGCCGTAGGCCACGTCCATGTCGCCGTCGGTGGCTCCGTCGCCGCCGTTGACGCTCCTGCAGGCGGTGTCCTGTTCGGCGGCGAGCAGGTTCGGGTTGATGGAGGAGGGGTGGTCGATCTTCCACTTGACGAGGCCGTCGAAGATCTTCTTCGCGTCGGGGTCGGCGCCCGCCATGGTGGCGGTGACGACCATGCCGTAGCCCTGCGCCTCGGCGACGTACGGGTGGTCGGCGTCGGGCGAGATGATCTGGTACCAGCCGTTGCCGCAGTTCTGCCGGACGAAGGCGGACTTCCAGCGGTTGTAGTAGTCGACGACCTTCTGGTCGTTGGCGGCCCGGGATCCCGAGGGCTTCAGGATGCCGGCGGCGTAGGGCTTGAGGTGGCTGCCGAAGGGGACGGCGGCCGTTCCGCCTCCGCCGCCGGCGGGCGCGCCGTACACCTCGAACTCCCAGAGGGAGTAGCCGTACGGCGTGCCTCTGCCGGTGCCGTGCATCCGGACGTAGCGACCGCTGCCGGAGACCGTCAGGTCGTCGGTCGCGCCGTCACCGGCGGTGGTGGAGTAGACGTCGGACCAGGTCGATCCGTCGGTCGAGGTCTGTATCTTGTACGTCTTCCCGTACGCGTCCTCCCAGTTGAGCTTGACGCGGGAGATGGTGTGGACGGCTCCGAGGTCGATCCGGATCCACTGCGGATCGACCCCTTCGAGGCTCGCCCAGCGGGTGGCCGCGTTCCCGTCCACCGCGAGACCGGCCCCGAAGGCCGAGGTCTCGACGGACGAGGCCGTCACCGCTTTCCCGGTGGACACCGGACCGTCGGCGGCCTGTGCCTGCGGCAGCGCTGTCAGGGGTACCGCCAGCAGTCCGGCGAGCCCGAGAAGCGAGACGCTTCGTCGACGCATGACAACTCCCTTTCCCTCCATGGCCAATGGTTAGGAAATATTCCTAACCATTGGCCGGGAGAGTAGAGAGAGCCGATCTCCCGCGCAAGACCCCGCACGACAACCGGGCCCGCCCCGGCCCTGACTGACGTCTCGTCAGCCAGTCCCCACCGTCGCCCGCCGGGCGTCCCGGAGCGCCGTGTGGACCGACCAGACCACCGAGACCAGGGGCACGGCCACCACGGCGCCCACGATGCCGGCGGCGATCGAACCCGCGATGACCGAGATCGCCACCACCAGGGGATGGAGCCGGACGGCCCAGCTCATGACGAGCGGGTGCAGCAGATGCCCCTCGATCTGGCCGATCACCACGATCAGACCGACCACGATCGCCGCCACCAGCGGTCCCTGCGAGGCGAGCGCCACGACGGCGGCGACCGCGAGGGCGATCGGCGAGCCGATCAGCGGGACGAACGCGGCCAGGAACTCCAGCAGGGCCAGCGGCACCGCCAGCGGAACCCCGAGGAGCCAGAGCGCGACCCCGACCAGGATCGCGTTCACCGCCGCGACCAGCACGATCCCGTGGGTGTAGCCGGTGAAGGTCCGCCAGGCCGCCCGCCCGCCGATCGTCACCCGACCGCGCACCGAGCGCGGCAGCTGTTCCTGGAACCAGCCCCACTGCCGATCGCCCGAGTGGATGAAGAACACCGCGCAGAACAGCGCGAGGGCCAGTGTCGTCAGGACGGCCACCACATGGCCGGCGCCGCTCACCGCCTCGCTGACCAGGGTCGAACGGTGGCTGGAGAGGAACTCGCCGATCCTGGACTGGAGGCCGGTCAGCGCCCCCGGGTCCAGCCGGAAGGGCGGCTGCTCCAGCCAGTTCTCGATCCGGCCGATCCCGTCCCGGAACTCGCGCACGAGGGTCGTCCGCTCCCCCGCCACGGCCTCGCCGACCAGCGTGAGCACGCCGAGGACGACCGCGATGCTGCCGAGCAGGGTGAGGGCGACGGCCGCGGGCCGGGGCAGCCCCCGGGCGACCACGTCGGCGACGGGCCGCAGCAGCGCGGTGATCACCAGGCCGAGGAAGACGGCCACACCGATCTCGTGGAAGCGGCCGAGCACCGCGAAGAGGCTGTAGACGAGCACGCCGACGATCAGCAGCCGCCAGGCGTAGGCGGCGGCCGTGCGGAGGAAGGGGGTCACCGTCGGCGGTGTGCCTGGCTGCATGGCGTACGACCTACCACCGGGGAGGCGCGGCCCCACACCCGAGGCCCGACATTCGCCCGACACGCGCGCGGCATTCGGCCGACCGGGTCCAGAGCGGCCCGCGTGGCCGGAGACGGCGGCGGGGAGCCCGGGCGTGGGGTGCGACGGGGCGTCGTCGACGCGGCCGGCGGAGGCTCTTCTAGCGGGAGGCTCCGCCACGACGGCGCACGGCCGCGGCGGGCCCGGGGCCCGGAACCGCCGTCGCCGGAACCGACGCGGAGACCGGGACCACCGTCACCGGAACGACGCGGAGACCGGAACCACCGTCACCGGGGCCGACGCGGAGACCGGGAGCACCGTCACCGGGGCCGTGCCGGCCACCGCCACGACGGCGCCTCGGTCCCCGTCCGTCCATTCGAGGAGGTGGAGGCCGTCCTGGCCGAGGAGGCCGTCGTCCGGGCCGGTGAAGTCGGCCCGCCCCGCCTTCAGCAGGGCTTCCCTGCGCACCCACAGCCGGAGCAGCGCCGGGCCGGGGTCGGGCCGGGCCGTGGCCTCGGCGAGGGCCGCCTCGGGCAGCAGGCGGCGAAGGACCCGCAGGGGGCCGGGGCGGCGCGTCGACGGCTCGACGTCGACGCCGACGGCGCCCGGGCCGACGGCCGCCGCGACGAGGCCGTCGGCGTGGCTGAGACTGACGCCCACGCCGGGACGGCCGGGCAGGTACGGGCGCCCGTGGCCGTCCCGGCCGCAGTCGGGGCAGCTCTGGGCCGGGGCCGCACCGGCCGGCGGGAGTCCGGTGTGGAGGGCGGCGCACAGCCGGACCAGGAGCCGTGACGCCACCACGTCGTCACGGCGGCTCGGCAGCCGTATCCCGGAGAGCCGTCGCCGCTCCCAGGGCGCGAGCAGATCCTCGTGCAGGTCCGGGTGGTCCAGGACCTCCCGGGTGGTCGCCACGACGACGGCCGTGCGCGGGCCGGGGCCGTCCGTGCCCGAGGCGACGGCGCCCGGCTCGGTCGCGTTCCCGCCCGCTCCCGGGCCGAAGGTCATCGGACGGGGGCGGCGCGGTCGCTCATCCGGCGGCGGCGCTCAGGAAGCGCTCCTGGACGCGGCCGAGCGTGCGGAAGTCGTCGATGGTGACGTCCTGGAGGTCGATGCTGGTGCCGGAGAGGTCCTCCAGGAGGTCGATGAACTCCAGGAAGTCCATGGAGTCGATGAGACGGGCCTCGATGAGGTCCTCGTCGACGTCGATCGGGCCGTCGAGACCGGGGTTCTTCTCGTGAAGCCACGCGGCGATGCGTTCCATGGGGAGGGGTCGCTCCTTACTGCGGTACGGGTGGACGTGGGGCGGGCGCCACTGCCGTGGCGGGGTTACGAGAGGTGGGCGTCGCGGAGCCGGTCCAGGGCCCGCTCGGGCGTGCCGTGGGTGAGGATCATGGCGTGGACCCAGCGCTCCAGGCCGAAGGCGACGCAGGCGCTGTACGCCGGTCCCGCCGAGCCCGCGCTGATGTCCAGCCGCTCGCCGAAGAAGTTCCGGTGGCGGTTGACGGAGGCGATGGCGGTGCCGTCGGGCGCGCAGAACTCGTGCTTGACCGGGTCGAGCGCCATCAGCTTGGCGCGGGATCCGCCCTTGTCGTAGAAGGGGTCGTCGGCCACGGCCCGCTTCAGTTCCAGTCCGAGGCGCGCGGCGGCCTCCAGGATGAACTCGGCTCCCCGATCGAGGTGTTCGACGGAACCCTCCTTGGTGCCGAGGTACAGGACCTCGCGCATGTGGAAGCCCCAGAGGCGGCGCAGACCGTCGTAGTGGGTCTCGTTGCGGAAGCAGCGGCCGGCGGCGGAGAGACGGAGGCCGTCCTCGCCGACGTCCCGGCCCTCCAGGGAGAGCAGCAGTCCGTAGCAGGTGGCGGACGGCAGCAGATAGCCGGTCGGCCGGAGCGGCAGCTCTCCCGGCGCCTCGCCGGCGGCCAGGCCGTCGAGCGCGCCCGGCTCGAACCGCCCTGCGGAGACGCCGAGATGGGGGAAGTTGCGGAAGAAGTCGAGCTTCGCGAGACCCTCCACGGACAGCAGCGGCGGGCCGACGACCTCGGGTGCGGAGAGCCGTGCGGCCAGTCCGGTGAGCAGGTCGTCCAGACCGCGCAGGAGCGCGGTGCGGACCGGGTCCAGGGTGATCAGGCCCGCACCTGGGCTCTTCAGGCCGCCGTCCGGCAGGGCCGTGGCGCTGGGTGTGGTCATGGAATCCGCTCCCTCTGGGGCGTGGACGAACAGTCAAGGGTGTCGGCCGGACGGGCGGCACGGGCCGGCTGTGGCATCGTCGCGGTGGTGCGTACGAGATCCCCCGTGTACGCGGGTACGTGCGACCGTCCGTGAGCGTGGTCACCGTTGACCGCGACGCGCGGCGAGGAGGCCGGCTGATTCCCCGTCAGGACCGGACTGCGCATGGGGACACTAGGCCAGCCGCGAGGCTGTTGTCTAGACCAAAGCCGCCGTGTCGACGATCTTGTGTACGTCATGTGACGGCCACCCTCCCGACACAACTCCGCATATTGAGATGACACTTGACACCAGCTATGGTCTAAACCAATTCTGCTGAACGACGTGGCCACGCACCCGCGTCACGTCGAGCCGTCCGTCCATGCCGTCCGCCACCGGCCCCGCGCCGGGGGTCGCCCCGTGCTGTCCGCCGACCGAGGAGAGCACGGGCCGCCCCTCCCGGCGCCCGCGCCCGCCGCCGAGCCGAATCTCCTCCCCCGACTCCCGTTTTGGAGGGACCACATGACGACACCCGCTCCCCCTCGCCCCCGCCGCCCCCACCTCCACCGGGCCGCGTCGGACCTGCCGTACTTCAGCGCGGACGGCGAGTCCTACCTCGCCCAGACCACCCTGCGGGAACTGAAGAAGTCGCGGCCCCTGCGGGTGCTGTCCGAGGAGGACTTCGCGCACTGGCAGACGTACGGATACGTCATCGTCCGGGAGGCGGTTCCCGCGGAGAGGGCGAAGCGACTCCTCGACTTCACCTGGGAGTTCCAGGGCCTCGACCCCGACAGGCCCGACAGCTGGTACGAGGACCGCCCGTTCCGTTCCGAACTGGACCAGCAGCTGCACGTCTACGGCTTCGTCGAGGCGTACCACCACCAGCTCCTCTGGGACAACCGGCAGTCCCAGCGGGTCTACGACGCCTTCGTCGACGTCTGGGACTGCGAGGAGCTGTGGGTCACCCAGGACCGGCTCAACCTCAACCCGCCCAACGTGAGGAACCGTGACCGTGCCCTGATCGAGCCCACGGACCGGGGCTTCGACATCGAACTGCACTGGGACATCGACACCACGCTCGGCGTCCCGCCGCAGCGGGTGCAGGGCATCATCGCGCTCAACGACACCCGGCCCGAGTCGGGCGGCTTCCAGTGCGACCCGGAGCTGTTCCGGCGGTTCGAGGAGTGGAGGATCGCCCAGCCGTCCGACCGCGACCCCCTCCGGCCCGCCGTGGACCGCGCGGAGTACCCCGTCGTCCGTCCCGACCTGCGCCCCGGCGACCTGCTGATCTGGAACGGCCTGCTCGCCCACGGCGTGGCGCGCAACGTCTCCCTGGACCAGGTGCGGGCGGTCCAGTACCTGTCGATGATGCCGGCGCTCGAAGAGCACGAGCGGCTCAGGAAGTCCCGCGTGGACTCCTGGCGCCATCTGCGCACCCCGCGCTGGAACCGGACCCTGGTCGGCGACCCGGTGCTCCACGAGTCCAAGCGGTACCCCACGGCCACCCTGAACGAGCTCGGCAGCCGCCTGCTCGGACTCACCTCGTGGAAGGACACCGGCGCCGAGGCGAGCACGGGCACGACCACGGCCACGGCCACGGCCGGCGTCAAAGAAACGGCCACGGGCGCGGGCACGCCCCACGGCACGCCGCCCGCCACCGCCGCGCCCGCCGCCGTCCCCGACCAGGGCGGGGAGCCGGCGTGCGCCGTGTCTGTCTGACCCTGCCCACCAACCGGGCCTGCGCCGCGACCATCGGGGCCGTCGCCGAGGAGGCCGCGTACGGCGCCCGGCGTTTCGGCGTCGAGGTGCACCTCCTCGTCCTGGACTCCTCCGGCCCCGCCGTGCTCGCCGAGCACCGCGCCGCCGTGGCCACGCTGCCCCGGGTCCCGGGTGTGGTCGTGCACCACCTGGACGAGGACGAGCAGAGGGCGTTCCTCCAGGGGGTCGTCGCCCGGTCCGGCGTCGCCGCGCCGGAGCGGGTGCTCGATCTGATGCTCCCGTCGCGCGTCTCCTACGGGGCCTGCACCAACCGCGCCTTCCTCTTCGCGGAGGCCCTCGGCTGCGCGTCGGTGCACCGCCGTGACTCGGACAGCCGCTACCAGTACCTGGACGGCGAGCCGGTCTTCCCCCTCCACCACGAGCTCATGACCCTGGGCCGCCGGGCCGCCGACGTCTCCGGCCTGGTGTCCCGGAGCCGGCTCGACCCGGCGTGCGCGGACCGGCCGGTGGCCATGGTCGGCGGATCCTTCGTCGGCGAGATGTCCGTGGACGTCGCGGAGATCCGCCGGCTCGACCCGGCCGTGTACGAGGACGTCGTCGGCCTGTCGGTCCCCGCCGGCTACCCGGAGATCTGGCGCAGGAACCTCATCGAGGAGTCCTTCCGGGGCGCCGGAACCGCCGCGTTCGCCGGCGATCTCTCCACCCTGACCAGCGTCAGCCCCACCCGCGTGGACATGTGCAACATCGCCTTCGACCGCGAGGTCTACGGCCGGGTGCCGCTGCCGCCCGCCACCGACACCATCGGAAGCGACTACTTCCTGATCCACCTGGTCCAGGACGCCCGCCTGCCGGGCGTCCTGCACAACCGGCACATCGTCAACTTCCATACGGGCGAGCGCCGTTCCGACGAGGGATTCCTCGCCTACCAGGTGCGGTTCGCCAAGTTCCTCCTCTCTGCCCCGCACTTCGACGCCGTCTACGCGGGGCTGAAGAAGGCCGGTGACGCGCTGCTCGACGCCGAGGGGCACGTGAGCGCCTCCGCCGTCGCCGGGTTCGTCCGGGACGGCGCGCGCGTGGATCCGGCGGAGAACGCCGGACGGTTCGCCGTCCTCGACCGCTCGTTCCGCAAGCTGGGCGGGCGTTACGCGACGGCGGCGGACGTCCTCGCGGCCCGCCGCGACCGGCTCGTCGACGAGGCCCGGCAGGACATGGAGGAGTTCGCCCTGTTGACCGACGTCTGGGAGGCCCTGGCCCGGGCGAGCCGTCGGGACCACCGCCCCGCCCTGCCGCAAGCGTCCGTGAAAGGCATCGCATGAGCCGCCCCCAGCCGAGGAGCACGCACACCGTCACCGTCGCGTACGCGGGCGGTGAGGCGCGCCGGGGCCCCGTCACCATGGGGCAGGCCAACATGATCCGCTGCATGCTGCGGGACGAGCCCGAGCACATCAACATCCACGATGTGTGGCCGGTTCCCGAGGGGACCGGCACGGAGGCGGTGATCGAGGCGCTGCGCGCGCTCGCCGTACGGCACGAGGCCCTGCGTACGACCTTTCCGCACGGCCCGGGCAGCGCGCCCGGCGAGCAGGTGGTGGCACCGGCGGGCGCGTTCACGGTCACCGTCCTCGACCACGACGCGTTCCCCGGCCGACCCGCCGCGTACGCCGAGTCCCTGGCCCGTGGCGCACGGATCGAACGTTTCCGTCTGGACCGGGACTTCCCCCTCCGGATCTCCCTGGTCACCCTGGCCGGGGCGCCCGCCTTCGTGACCATGGCGGCGAGCCACGCCGTGACCGACGTCGGCGCGCTCGCGGTCCTCAAGGCGGAGTGGCTGAGCCTGCTCGCGGGCGAGTCGCTTCCTCCCCTCGCCTCCCTCACCCCGCTCGACCTGGCCACCGAGGAGGCGACGCCCGCCGGGCTCCGCAAGTCCGGGGCCTCGCTGCGGTACTGGGAGGGGATCATCCGCACCGGTCCCCAGGCGATGTTCGCGGAGCCGGGCGCCGGGGGCACCGAGGTGGCGACACCCCGGCTCACCCTCCGGTCGCGGCGGGCCGCGCGGGCCCTGGCCCTGGCGGCCGAGCGCACCGGCAGTCCCTCGGCCACCGTGCTGCTGACCGCCTGGTGCGCGCTCGTCGCCCACCGGACGGGGCAGCCCGCCTGTGTGGCCGCCGTCCCGACCTCCAACCGGTACCACCCCCGGCTCGCGCGCTCGGTGAACACCCTCTCCCAGGACGCGCTGCTCTCCCTCGACGTCCGGGTGCCGAGCTTCGACACGCTCCTCAAGAAGGCCTGGGGGGCGGCCCTGAACGCCTACCGGCACAGTCAGTTCGACGCGGTCGCCCTCTGGGAGATGATCGGGCGGGCCACCTTCGAGCGCGGCAGCCAGTTCGCGCGCGACGTCGTCCTCAACGACGTGAGTTCGCTCCCCGACACCGTCGCCACCGTCACGTCGGGCAACCCCGAGGACGCCACCGGGCCGGACCTCGAACTGAGCTGGGGACCGGACCAGGTCCTGCCGACCCGCGTGCTGACCTTCGTCTACGCGACGGATCCGCTGGTCCACCTCTCCCTGTGGGCCGACCCCGCGCTGTTCAAGCGGGACGAGGCGGAGGGCTTCCTCACCGGTCTCGTACGGCTCCTGGAGGCGGTCGGCGCGGCCGACGTGCCGCTCGCGTCGCTCAGCGGGCTGACGGGGGTGCACCCGGTCGAGCGCGGGCCCCGGTGGTGCCGGGTGGACGGCTCCTGGACGTCGCCGCCCCTCGTGGCGGAGGCCCTGAGCGGGGCCCTGGGCGGCCTGCCCGTCCACGTCACGGCGGACGCCCCGCACGAGAGCGGGAGCACTCCGCCCGAAGAGGCCGCCGGTGACACCGCCGCGCACCTGACCGCGTACATCGCCGCCGGCTCCACCCCGCTGACCCCGGCGGGGGCCCACACCGCACTGATGGACGCCCTCCCCGGCCGCCCGGGAGTGCTGGCGCCGCGCCGGTACGTGATCGTCCAGGACCCGCCGGCGGAGGCGGACCGGAGCAGCGCTTGGCTCCGTCAGCAGATTCTCAGCGAAGGGACCGGCCGGGACCGGCGGATGTGACATGACGATGGATGAGGTAACCGCGCGGCGGGAGCAGAGCTCTCCGCCCAGCCCGTGGCGGTCGAGTCGCTTCCGGCTGTTCTTCACGGCCCGCAGCACCTCGCTGCTGGCCGACGGCATGCTGATGGTGTCGCTCACGACCGCCGTGCTCGGGGCGGGGTACGGGGCGGGCGGCGTGGGATACGCGCTGGCCGCCTGGATGGCGCCGATCGTCCTGCTGGTCCTGTTCGGCGGCGTGCTCGCCGACCGGTTCACCCCGCAGGTGATGATGGTCGGCGCGGACGTGGTGCGCATGGTGGCCATGCTGGCCCTGGCGGTGCTGCTGGTCGCCACGGACATCCGGCTGTGGCAGATCATGGCGCTGCTCGCGCTCAGCGGCGCGGCGACGGCCATGTTCCAGCCGGGGCTGGCGAGCCTGGTGCCGCAGGTCGCCGAGGACATCCAGCGGGCCAACGCCCTGCTGCGGATCTCCGAGGCGATCTGCACCCTGCTCGGCCCCGGCGTGGCCGGTCTCCTCGTGGCCTACTGGGACGTCGCGGGGTCCTTCGTGGTCATCGCGGCGGCGTACGCGCTGAGCGCCCTCGGCCTGGCGCCGCTGCGCAAGCTCGGCACGGCCCGGGACGAGAGCGACGAGCCGATGCTGCGGCGGCTGGCCACCGGATGGCACGAGTTCCGCTCCCGCGCCTGGCTGTGGGGGGTCATCGCCGTATGGGCGGTGTACGGCCTCTTCGTCTTCGGCCCGGCCCTGCCCCTGGGCGCGGCCCTGCTCACCGAGCAGCACGGAGCGAGCGGGTACGGCTGGATCGCCTCGGCCGACGGCGCCGGGACGATCATCGGCGGTCTGCTCGGCATGCGGGTCCGCCCGCCGCGCCCGCTGGTCGCGGGGGCCTGCGCGATGTTCTTCTTCACGCTGAACCCGTTGGCACCGGCCCTCGGCTGGTCCTTCACGGTCACGGCGCTCACGGGGGTCGTGGCCGGCTGCGGGTTCGCCTTCTGGGGGGTGATGTGGGCGACGAGCGTGCAGACCCACATCCCGCTGGCCGTCCTGAGCCGCGTCTCGGCCTACGACGTCGCCGGTTCCATCATGGTCATCCCGCTGGGCCGCGCCCTGGCCGGCCCGGCGGCGGACTCCTTCGGGGCGGACCGGGTGCTGCTCTTCTCCTCGGTGATCGGTGTCGTCCTCATCGGCGTCATGCTCTGCGTCCCGGCGATCCGGGCACTGGGCCGGGCACCCAAGGAGGCGGCGGCCGTCGGCGGAGGCGGCTGAGCCGGTGCGGGACGGGGCCGCCGGTCCTCCACCGGCGGCGCGGCCCTTTCTCGGAGATGCTGGACGAAGGACGTACGCGGGGATTCCCGGGCGCGGGCGAGTCGAGGAACATGTGTTCCAGTACCGACCGGTGACCGGACCGCTCGACGGGAGCTCGTCATGCACGAACCCAAGCTCACCCACCAGGAACGGAAGCTCCTCGAAAGCATCGAGGAGGGCCTACGGGGCGATGAGACCCTCGATCGCGAGCTGCGTTCCTTCGGGCACGCCCCCGCGCGCCCCGGAGGCCGGTGGAGCACGGTCCTCCGGCGCCGTCTCGGCTGGTGCACCGCGGGGCTCGGCGCCGTCTGCGCCGCGCTGTTCGTCCTCGCCGCCGTGTCGTCGTCCGCCGTCCCCCTGTGGTGCTTCGCCGCCGTGTGGGTGGTCACCGCCGTGTGCCTGATCCGGCTGGTGTACGTCGGGGCGGGGGCGCGCCGCCGCCGGTGACCTCGCGGGCCGGGCCGCCGCATGATCCCCGGTGACGGGGGCAGCCGCTGGTGGAGGGCCTGGATCCCCGGCCCTCCAGGACGATCTGTTCGCCCCACGAGAGGAAGCCGGCCATGCGCAAGAGTTCCGTGCAGAAGGGCAAGGGCAAGATCAAGGAGACCGTCGGCAGGATGACCGGCGACTCCGCCCTGGAGAGGGAGGGCAAGGGCGACCAGCTGGCGGCCAAGGCCCGCAAGGGGATGGAGAAGGTGCACGAGAGCGCGCTGAGGGCCCGCGACGAGATGCGGCGACGCGCCTCCTGACGGACCTCGCGACAGGCCCGCGCCCGCGCCCCCGTCGTCGCCGCGCGGAGACCGACGACCCCGCCGTCGGTCTCC